>CAYRLJ010000022.1:0-52029 GCA_964425025.1 uncultured Burkholderia sp.
TCTTCGGTCACTTCATAGAAGCGCTGGCGAATCTTGCTGTCGTCGTGACGCTCTTCGAGCCTCACTTCTTTCGGGTTGCGCAGAAACCGCTGGCTCAGTTTGGCAATGCCTTCCGGATACGTCGCGGAGAACAGCAGCGTTTGGCGCTCTTTGGGACATTGACTAGCAACCGTCGCGATATCGTCGTAGAAACCCATGTCGAGCATCCGATCGGCTTCGTCGAGCACGAGCGTATTCAATGCGCCGAGCGCGAGGCCGCCGCGCTCCAGATGGTCCATGATGCGCCCAGGCGTACCGACGACGATATGCGCGCCATGTTCGAGGCTCGCTGTCTGCGGCGCCATCGGCGTGCCGCCGCACAACGTGAGCACCTTGATGTTTTCCTCGGCGCGCGCGAGGCGGCGGATCTCCTGCGTGACCTGATCGGCAAGCTCTCGCGTCGGACATAAGACCATCGCTTGCACGTCGAAGCGGCGGGTGTCGAGCCGCGCGAGCAACGCGAGCGCGAATGCCGCCGTCTTGCCGCTCCCGGTTTTCGCCTGAGCGATCAAGTCATGTCCCGCGAGCGCGATCGGCAGGCTCGCCGCCTGGATCGGCGTCATGGCGGCATAGCCGAGTTGATCGAGATTGGCGAGAGTGGCGGGTGCGAGCGGAAGCTCGCTGAAGGGCAAGGCTGTCGGTTTGTCTGTCATGGATTGGCGTCAAATGGTCCAGCGATTTGGCCGTACTTTAACGCATTCGCGGTGCAAGGCAGGCCGAGCAGCACGACGGATGCACGCGATTACCGCCATCGACTACAATGCTCCCGGTCGCAATTCCCCCTCCTCTAAGCACCTGTGACCGCCGCAAATCCTACCCGCACTCACAGCCTCGTCCTAGCCGCGAGCCTTGCCCTGATTGCGTTTTCGCTGCGCACGCCCATTACGAGCGTCGGCCCGATTCTCCTGGAAGCTTCTCGCGCGACACGCTTGTCGCCAATCGGAGCCAGTCTGTTGACTACGCTCCCGTCGCTGTGCTTCGGCTTGTTCGGCCCGCTTGCCCCGGCGCTCTCGCGCCGAATCGGCAGCGAACGGGCTTTGCTTGCGATGCTGGTGCTGCTGACCGCCGGCACCGCCGTGCGGGTGCTGCCTTTTTGGCAGACGTTGTTCTTGGGACAGGCCGTCGCCTGCTTTTCGATTGGGCTGATGAATGTGCTGCTGCCCGGCGTCGTGAAGCGCGACTTCCCCGATCACGTCGCGCTGATGACGGGACTGTACAGCGCGGCCCTGTGCGCAGGCGCTGCGTCGGCCGCCGCCGCAACGGCGCCTGCGGCCAACGTTGCGCGGCATATCCTCGGGGAATCCAACGGCAATGCATGGGCGTGGGCGCTGGCGCTCTGGGCTGTGCCGGCAGCGCTGGCCCTGCTCATGTGGCGGACTCAAGTGCCGCCCGACGGCACGCAAGTCAGAAGGAGCGCGCGAGCTGTCCGCGGCTTGTGGCGAGATCCGCTCGCATGGCAGGTCACGCTGTTCATGGGTTCGCAATCGTCGCTTGCGTACATCGTGTTCGGCTGGCTCCCGACTGTGTTACGCACGCGCGGCATGAGCGCGGTCGATGCGGGCCTCATGCTGTCGCTCAGTGTGATCGCTCAAGCTGCGACGTCGCTGCTGCTCCCCTTCTTGATCGCTCGTTTGCACGATCAGCGTTGGCTCAACTTTTTTTCGTTGGTCCTGACGGGCGTTAGCCTCGCCGGTTGCTTCTTCGCGCCGCTTTCGACGATCTGGGGTTGGGCGCTGCTGCTGGGCGTCGCACAAGGGGCTTCTTTCACCCTTGCCCTCACCGTCATCGGCCTGCGCTCGAATGATTCCAACGTGGCCGCGCAGTTGTCGAGTATGGCCCAAGGCATCGGCTACCTGCTCGCATCGAGCGGCCCGTTTGTCGCCGGCTATTTGCTTCACGCGTCGGGCTCCTTTGACGGTCTCGCGGCGCTATGCATCGGCATCTGCGCGATATCGGCGTGGTTCGGCTATGCCGCAGGCCGACGCAAACAGGTACGCGCTCACATCGAGGCAGCGACGCTTTGACAGAAACGCGCCTACGCGAGCGTATCCCCATCTACTAGGGAAACGCGGATTTTCATTGCGGCATCTTCGACATGTCGACGTGCATCACTTCCCAGATGTGGCCGTCGGGATCTTCAAAGCTGCGGCCGTACATGAATCCGTAGTCTTGCTGAGGATTGACGTCCGCTTTGCCACCGTGCGCGCCGGCCGCTTCTGTCATTTTGTCGACGCTTTCGCGATCTTCAGCGCTGAGCGCAAGCATGACTTCACTTTCGCGCTTTGAATCGACGATCGGCTTCTTCGTGAAATGAGCCCATTTTTCATGCGTCAGGAGCATCACGAAGATTGTGTCCGACCACACCATGCAGGAGCTTGTCTCGTCGCTGAACTGCGGATTTTTCTCGGCGCCCAGCGCGATGTAGAAAGCCGTTGCCTTTGCTACGTCATGCACCGGCAGATTGACGAAGATTTGCCTGGCCATCGCTATTCCCCTCGGAGTTAAGAATGCTCGAAAACCAAAAAATTCCACCTAGCGGCGAAAGTGATCGCTCGCGTGCCCGTATGGTACGACAGCACGCGGAATCGACGCAGCGAAATCAGCCAATGCCGGCGGTCTCTAATCCGGCGCGTACAACGTCGACTCGTTAAATTGCTCGGCAGCAAGCACCCGTCCTACGAGAATCAGTGCAGTGCGTGCGATATCGGTCTGCGCGACTTTACCGACGATGTCCGCCAACGTCCCGGTCACGCGCTCCTCATCGGGCCAGCTTGCCCGGTACACGACGGCAATCGGACAATCTTCGCCGTAGTGCGGCAGCAGTTCATCGACGATACGCGCTAAATGACGCACGCCGAGGTGAATGGCCATCGTCGACCCGTGGCGAGCGAGATCCGCGAATTGCTCGCCCGCGGGCATCGCCGTTTTCGTCGCATAGCGCGTCAGAATGACCGTCTGCGACACTCCCGGCAGCGTCAGCTCACAACCCAACGTTGCTGCACACGCCGCCGTCGCGGTGACACCCGGCACGATTTCATACGGGATGCCCAGCGCCCGAATGCGCCGCATCTGCTCGCCGATTGCGCCATATAGTGAAGGGTCGCCGGAATGCACTCGCGCGACGTCCTGTCCTTTTGCATGCGCATCGGACAGCAATGCGACGATCGCATCCAGGTCGAGATCGGCCGTGTCGACTACGAGTTCGGCCGCGTGACCGGCTAGGACGGCCTCCGGCACCAGCGAGCCGGCGTAGAGAATAACCGGGCAACTGCGGATCAAGCGTTGCCCTTTGACTGTAACGAGCTCAGGGTCGCCGGGGCCGGCGCCGATAAAATAAACCGTCATGCGTCACTCCGTCGTGTGCCCGGGCCGGATCATACGGGCGTCGTTTTCGACGCGCAAGATTTCGAGCGCGGCCAGCAGCGCATCGGTCGTTTCAAACGCCCGATCCACCTCAGGCAACGGTGGACGCTGCAACATGATCACCGGCAAGCGGCGCTCGCGCGCGACATCGAGCTTGGCTTCTGTTGCCGCGCCGCCGCTATTCTTGCTGACGACAATATCGAAGGCGCATTGCTCGAATAACGCACGTTCGCCCTCCAGCGTAAAGGGACCTCTCGCCCCGATCACGCGAGCGCGTTCGTTGCCCGGGTGCGCTTCAAGGCAACGGATAGTCCAGTATTGATACGCCGGAATGTCGTCGAGATGAGACAGCGGTGCCCTGCCCAACGCGAAAAGCGGGCGCACGAAGCCGGCCAACTCGCCGATGAGCGAGTCCCACCCGCTCACGAATCTCCAGTCGTCGCCCGCTTGCGGCCGCCAAGGCGAGCGGCGCAGCGCCCAGCAGCTCACGCCTGTTGCTCGGCCGGCCATCGCTGCGTTCGCGCTGATTTGTGCCGCGTAGGGATGCGTGGCATCGACGATCAATCGAATGCCTTCTTCTTGAATGTATCGGGCGAGCCCGTCGCTGCCGCCGAAGCCGCCGACACGCACGCGGCACGGGAGATCGTCGGGAATCTTTCCGAGCCCAGCCAGACTGTAAACATCGTCTCGCTCTAGGCAACGCGCGATCTTCAATGCGTCGCCCGTTCCGCCCATCAGTAAAAGTCGAGTCACTGCGCTACTCCGACGAATCGGCCCGCTCGATCGATCGTGAAGACTTCGACCGTCACTTCGGGCGGAACGATGTCCCGGGCGACGTCACGTGCATGACGGCAGACGACATCGCCCAATGCAATGCCCTGCTGCGAAGCCAACGCAAGCGCCTGCTGGCTCGTGTTCGCTGCGCGGATCTCGGCTTGCAAGGCATCGCTGCCGCCAACATCGGCCGCCCATTGCGCGAGCAGCGGCAAGTCGATGCTCGAGTTTCGGCTATGCAGATCGAGGTGGCCCGCAGCGAGCTTGCTCAGCTTGCCGAAGCCGCCGCACAGGCTCAATTTCGCCACGGGCGCGCGACGCAAATGCTTGAGCACGGCGCCAACGAAATCGCCCATTTCGATCAATGCGATATCCGGCAACCGATAATGCGCGCGCATCGCGTCTTCGCTCGCATTGCCGGTACAGGCGGCAACGTGTTGATAACCGTTCGCTCGCGCGACGTCGATGCCTTGATGAATCGAAGCGATATAAGCAGAACAGGAAAACGGCCGGACGATGCCTGTCGTGCCCAAAATCGACAATCCGCCCACGATGCCTAACCTCGGATTCATCGTCTTCAAGGCCAGCGCTTCTCCGCCCTCGATGCCGATCGTTACCTCGAACCCGCCCGTGTATTCGTACTCAGCGGCAAGATGCGTCAGATGTTCCTGCATCATCGTGCGCGGGACTGGGTTGATTGCGGGTTCGCCGACGGCCAAGGTCAAGCCCGCGCGAGTCACTGTTCCAACGCCCGCGCCGGCATGAAAGCGCACGCCAGCTTCGGCGCTGAGCCTCACTCGTGCAAAGACGAGCGCGCCGTGGGTCACATCGGGATCGTCGCCCGCATCCTTGATGGTGCCGGCTTCAGCGCCGGCCTCGCCGTCCGCGCCATTGACGAAGCGGCAAAAAACGAGCGGCAGCGATACTCGCTTTCCTTTCGGAAGCACGATGTCCGCGACGTCGCTCGTCATGCCCGCCAGCAGCAAGCGCGCCGCAACCAGCGACGTGGCGGTCGCGCAGGCCCCTGTTGTGTAGCCGCTGCGCAGAGGGCGTGCCGCTTCCGGCGTTTCGTCGCGCATCGTCACGTTGGCTCACTAGGCAAAGCGTGATCGACGATGGCGGGTTTGATCACGTCGAGCAAGGTGATCGGCAATGCCGCACGCCAGGTATCGAAGCCGCCGAGCGGTTGGGCTTCGCTCATTGCAATGCGTGTCAGGCTTCCACCATGGCGATTGCGCCATTCGACGAGCGCGGCCTCGCCTTGCAGCGTCACGGCATTGGCCACGAGCCGCCCGCCTTCGCGCAGGCTCGACCAGCAAGCGTCGAGCACGCCCGGCAGCGTCACGCCACCGCCAATGAAAATCGCATCTGGCGTAGGCAGCCCAGCGAGCGCATCGGGCGCGCGACCTTCGATCAATTCCAAGCCGGGCACGCCGAGCGCGTCCCGGTTGTGTGCGATGAATGCCTGCCGGCGAGGGTTCGATTCGATGGCGACCGCCCTGCAAGCGGGATGCGAGCGCATCCATTCGATGCCGATGGAGCCGCATCCGGCGCCGACGTCCCACAGCGTTGCGCCCGGTGTCGGCGCAAGGCGCGCGAGCGTGACGGCGCGAACGTCGCGCTTGGTGAGCTGCCCATCATTCAAGAAGGCGCTGTCGGGTAATCCGCTCGTCAATGGCAGGGCGTTGCCGTTGTGAGCGCGGCACTCGAGTGCAACGATGTTCAGAGCGCCGATCGCTTCTTCTCGCCAGCTTTCGGCGCTCGCATCGATGCGGCGTTCACGCGGGCCGCCCAAATTTTCGAATGACTTCATCGAGGTGGCGCCGAATCCGCGCTCGTTCAGCAACGCGGCGATCTCGAACGGCGACGAGCCGTCCCGGCTCAATACGAGCACGCGCGCACCGTCGCGCAAATGCGTATTGAGCACGGCGAGCGGCCGCCCCACCAACGAGACGATCGACACGTCTTGCAACGGCCAACCCAGACGCGCAGCCGCTAAAGACAATGAGGAAGGCCCCGAAATCACGTGCATTTCATCGAGCGCGATGGTGCGCGCGAGCGTCGCGCCCACGCCGAACAGCATCGGATCGCCGCTGGCCAACACGCAAACGGGGGTGCCCCTATATGCTTCGATTTGCGTGGTATCGAACGGCTTGGGCCACGATTCGCGCCGCGCGCGGACGCTTGATGGAAGCATCGCCAGATGTCGATCCCCGCCGATCACGATTGCGGCATCGAGCAGTGCCCGCCGGGCTGCGCGACCCAATCCGAAAAAGCCGTCTTCTCCGATGCCGACAACCGTCAGCCAAGGCACCATCACTCCCTCTTGCGTCGTAGGCGTTCTAATGTACCGGCGGCGGCCTGCCCGCGGTGTTCGTACCGTTACAAAGAGGGCATAATACCCGCTTTGTAAGCGCCGATTGTGCGCCGCAAGCCACGACCGGCCAAGGTCTACCGGCGATCGTTCTCAGATGTCGGGACAACGCGGCCATCATGCAACGCCAACTTCGTTGAACCTTGGGCAACCCACCATCTCCTTCGCTTCGGCTATCGGCTTGTCCCGCGCTTGCGCGGATCGTCGCCGCGCGCGACGGCGGGCTGTGCCGCATCAAACTACCCGGCGGGACGTTACTCGCGCGGCAAGCCATCGCGATTGCGGATGCGGCCGACGCCTATGCTTCAGGCATCGTTGAGTTGACGAATCGGGCCAACCTGCAAGTGCGCGGTGTGAAGCCCGATGGCGAAATGCCGTTGAGCCGGCAGTTGTACGATGCGGGGCTGGGCCCTCGGGTTTGCGCAACGGCATCGCTCGATCCGCAGCAGGCCGAGCGGCAAGCGGTCGTGGCCGACGACGCACGCAATCTGCTGGTCAGCCCCGTTGCCGGGCTCGACGCCGAGGCGCTTTGCGACGTTTCATCGCTTGCCGAGCAGATTCTTGCCGTGCTGCAGAACGAGCCTCGCTTCGCCGAACTCTCTCCTAAGTTCTCGGTCTTGCTCGACGGCGGAGAACGACTGGCGGCGCTCGATCATCCGCATGACGTTTGGTTTGCGGCCATGCCGCCGGCACGCGGCGCCGGCGCGCAGCCGCGGTTCGCGCTCGGCCTAGCGGGGCAGCCATCGTCGAACAGAAGCGCTGCACTCGCCGCGGTCGACGTGGACGACGTGGCAGCCCTAGCCCGCGCGCTGCTGCATACATTTCTCGATCTGGCGGCGCCCGAAGACAATCGCATGCGCGATCTGCTGCGCTCGCGTGACAGCCATGCCGTGCTCGCACGGGCCGCCGCACGCGCACGCATCGATCTTCAACGCGACGCAGCGGTCAGTACATGGCGACGCACCATTGCCGAGCCCGCCCGACGCTTTGGCTCCTACCCGCAGTGCGAACCCGGCCTCTGGCATGTCGGAGCACAGCCGCCGCTAGGCCGTATCGATACGGCAACGCTCAGCGCGCTGGCTGGGCTCGCCTCGGCTCACGGCGACGGCACATTGCGATGCACGCCTTGGCAAAGCGTGCTCGTGCCCAATGTTCCACAGCGGGACGTACCGGAAGTCGAGCGAACACTACGCTCGCTTGGTTTCGTTCTCGATGCGCAACATCCGCTCGCGCGGCTGATTGCCTGTGCAGGCTCGACCGGGTGCGCGAAAGGCCTGGCCGATACGAAAGGCGACGCGCTGCATTTGGTGGGACAACTGCCCGCCGGCGTCGAAGTTCATTTGAGCGGATGCACTCGGTCGTGCGCCGCCGCGCATTGCGCGCCCTACACTCTACTGGCCGTCGAGTCTGCTCGCTACGATCTTTATCGCAGAGCGCAAGCACCCGATCGCGAGGTATCGCCGGCCGCCGATGTTGCGACGCGCTTTGGCCACCGCATCGGGGCGCATATGACTATCGAAGAGGCCGCGAAGCAACTCGGCAACTCGGCAACTTGGCAATTGAGCCCGGAGCTACACCCCATGATTGACTACGTCCGCGACGGACAAGCCATCTACCGCCAATCGTTCGCCACGATACGTGCCGAGGCGGATCTATCCGGTGTGCCGGACGATCTCGAGAAGTTGGCCGTACGCATCATTCACGCGTGCGGCATGGTCGATGTCGCGAGCGCGATCCGCTTTTCAGATGGCGCGGGAGCCGCTGGCCGCGCGGCATTGCGCAGCGGCGCGCCGATTCTTTGCGATTCGCGCATGGTGGCCGACGGCATCACGCGCGCTCGTCTGCCTGCGTCGAATCAGGTGCTTTGCATGCTCGGCGATCCGAGCGTGCCCGAACTCGCGCAAACGATCGGCAATACGCGGTCGGCCGCCGCGCTCGAACTTTGGCGTCCCTGGCTCGAGGGCAGCATCGTCGCGATCGGCAACGCCCCGACGGCGCTCTTTTATTTGCTTGAAATGCTGGACGCGGGCGCACCTCGCCCCGCGCTGATCCTCGGCTTTCCCGTGGGATTCGTCGGCGCCGCGGAGTCGAAGGCCACGTTGGCCGCAGACAGTCGCGGCGTGCCTTACGTGATCGTGGAAGGCCGGCGCGGCGGCAGTGCCATGGCGGCAGCGGCGGTCAACGCACTCGCATCGGAAGTCGAATAATGAACGAACGTGGGCATTTGTATGGCATCGGCGTGGGTCCGGGCGACCCGGAACTCATGACGCTAAAAGCACTGCGTCTGCTGAAGGCCGCGCCCGTGGTGGCGTACTTCGTCGCCAAAGGTAAGAAAGGCAACGCGTTCAGCGTCATCGAGACCCACCTCGATGAACGGCAAATTCAACTGCCGCTTGTCTACCCCGTCACGACGGAACGGCTAGAGCCGCCGTTATCGTATGAATCGGTCATCGCCGACTTCTATGACACGGGCGCCGCTTTGATCGGGGATCACCTAAACGCCGGGCGGGACGTGGCCGTCGTTTGCGAAGGCGATCCGCTGTTCTACGGCTCCTACATGTATTTACACGATCGGCTCTCGCCCATGTTCTCGGTCGAAATCGTGCCGGGCGTCTGTTCGATGCTCGGTGGCGCCGCCGTACTCGGTACGCCGCTCGTCTATCGCAACCAGAGCTTGTCGATTCTGTCCGGCGTGATGACCGAGGACGAATTGAAGCGCAAGCTCGCGGATACGGACGCCGCCGTCATCATGAAGCTCGGGCGCAATTTCGATAAGGTGCGGCGCGTGCTCGATGAACTCGGGCTGGCCGACCGAGCGCTCTATGTCGAACGCGCCACGATGGCCAATCAGCGGATCGTGCCACTGGCGGAAGTCGATCCGATGGCATCGCCCTACTTCTCACTGTTGATCGTGCCGGGGCAAAAATGGCAGGGGTAGCTGTGCCGCCAGCCATCGTCGTGCTGGGCCGCAGTGCGCTGCCCACTGCGCGACGCATCCAAGCCGCGTGCACCGGTGCGCGGATACATGGGTTGCAAGCGCGCGTCGACGGCGAAGCGGATTGCAGCTACCCGCAGCTCAGCGAGCATCTGCAGGCGCTGTATGCGCAAGGCACGCCGATCGTGGCGTTGTGCGCTGCGGGCATCGTGATCCGGTGCATCGCTCCCATGTTGGCCAACAAGGGCGTCGAACCGCCGGTGCTGGCTGTGGCCGAGGACGGCAGCGCGGTCGTTCCACTGCTCGGTGGGTTGGCAGGTGTCAACGTGCTTGCGCGTGAGATCGCGCAAGTGTTGAGCGTCGCGCCCGCCATTACGACGAGCGGCGAACTGAGGTTCGGCACCTGCCTGCTCAATCCGCCGGACGGTTACGTCCTTGCCGATTTGGAGCAAGGCAAGCACTTCGTGTCCGACTTGCTCTCGGGTGAAAGCGCGCGCATCGAAGGCGACGCAGATTGGCTCAACGAAGCGCAGATTCCGCAAAGCGACGCGGCGCGGCTCACGATTCGTGTGACGCCGCGCGCGTTGGAGCGCCATCGCGATGAGCTTGTGATTCATCCTCGCAATATCGTCGCGGCCGTTGCCGGCGATGGCACGGTCACCGCGGATCTCATTCGTGAAGCACTCACGGCGCACGGGTTCGCGCCGCGCTCGCTCGCCGCATTGCTCGCTCCGGCCGCGCGGATGGGGAACCTTGCTGTCGAAGAGGCAGCACGCAGCCTTGGCGTGCCGCTGCGCTTCGCCGCGCGCAGCGCGGCAGATGCTGTTCAATTGCTCGCCGAGTCGCTTCATGTGGATATCGAAATCCGAGCGTCGCATACCCGAGACGTTGCGCTCGGCATTGCGGCAAAGCCGATCGACGAAAGCCAAATCGGCCATCCAAGAGGACGCTTGACCGTCGTTGGATTGGGGCCGGGCAGCGCCGGGCTCATCGCACCCGATGCGCGCACCGCGTTGAACGAGGCCAGCGACGTGCTTGGCTACGAGACCTACGTGAAGATGGCAGGCCCCTTTCGCGAGGGGCAGCATCTGCATGGCAGCGACAACCGCGAAGAGTTGCAGCGCGCCCGGCACGCCTTCGAATTGGCGTGCGAGGGCAGGCAAGTCGTCGTCGTTTCGTCGGGCGACCCAGGCGTGTTCGCCATGGCTGCGGCGGTATTCGAGGCGCTTGATACGAGCGACGACCATCGCTGGAAAGCGGTCGACTTGCGCATCGTGCCGGGTATCTCGGCTGCCATGGCAACAGCGGCGAAAGCCGGCGCGCCGCTTGGTCACGACTTCTGCATGCTGTCGCTCTCCGATAATTTGAAGCCGTGGAGCGTCATCGAGATGCGGTTGGAGCATGCGGCAGCGGCCGATCTCGTCATGGCATTTTACAACCCGATCTCGCGCGCGCGTCCTTGGCAACTCGATCGCGCACTGGAGATCGTGCGCAGCCGGCGCGGCCCTAGCACGCGCGTCGTGCTTGGACGAGACATCGGCCGCCCTGGCGAGACGTTAATCACGACGACGCTCGGCGAGGTGCAATCAACGCAGGTCGATATGCGCACGATGGTGATCGTCGGCTCGTCGACGACGCGCGGCATAGCGGGCGGGCCGCATGGCGAATGGATCTACACGCCTCGCTGGTACGAGGCGTAACGCGAAACCGTTACGCTTGAACGGCGATGGCCTCGGGGCGCAGGTAGTCTGCGTCCCATTCGCGAGCGAGATGTTCCCACCTCCCTAGCGGGAAATCCCCCTCCTCGCAGTCGACGATGACCACCCGATCGGCCGCGCGCGGTTTCGCGGGCCGATCGCGGGTCCGCCCGTCGCCGAATAGCCAGAGCACGCATTCTTGAGACCGATTGCGCCCCTTCGCCGCCTCGAATAACTTCGTCGCGGCCGCGATGCCGATCGAAAACGATGTTCCGCCACCGCCGCCAATCGGCTGCACCCAGCGCTCGTTCCACCAGCGCGGGATCGCCGGCCCGAATCGTAGATCGGCGCGGCCGCCGCCGAAACAAATCAGCGCCGCCTGCACGCGCTCGGCCGCCGCGCGATCGAAGCACGCGAGCACCAGCCCCTTGGCGTTCGATAGCCGCTCGCCTTTCAGCATCGATGCCGAGCAGTCGAGCAGGAAGCAATGTAGAACGCCCCGCTTCGATTCGTGCGGGATGAATCGAAGATGAGCTTTGCGCAGTGGCCCCCGCCCTTTTTGCGCGAGCGAAGCGACCCACGCGATGCGGCCAGTCTTATCCTTGTCCGCCGACGTATCGCGGCTTATGTTCGCGCCCGCACCGAACGACCATCGGAATCCGCTCTGTGAATCAGCGGCGGCGCCTTTCCGATGGCTCAGCGTTTTTTTGCCGAGAGCGGAATCACGCCTGCGACGTTGACGATGCCGGCCGGCTCGGGCGGTAGGTAGCCCCAGTCCGGATCGTCGTGACTCGCATCGCCGCGGGGCGCTCGGTCCGATGATCTTCCGGCCTGTCCTTGCGTTCCGTCGCTTCCTTGCGTTTTGTCGTGCCCGGACCGATCACCCTTATCGCTCTGGCCTTGCGCAGGCTGACGTCGCCGATGCAGCAACACCAACCCCGCCACTCGTTCGACGTGAGCGCCTGTCACCGCGGGAGCCGATTCGAGAGCCGCCAACGCTCTGGCTGCCCGCAGCATGACGAGGTCGGCACGCAGACCATCGACAGCCGCCTCGATACAACGTGCGCTGACGGCGTCGTGCACGTCATCCGCGAGCGGCAATGCGGGCAACGCCTCTCTGGCTTCGCGAATGCGCTGCGCCAAGCCTTGTTGCGCTTGCGCGTACGATTGACGGAATGCGTCAGGGTCCAGATCGAATGCCAGTCTGGCTTTGACGATTCTCTGCCGGACCTCGGCATCGAAGCAGTTTTCGAGCTGCACCATCAAGCCGAAGCGATCGAGCAATTGCGGCCGTAGCTCTCCTTCTTCCGGATTCATCGTGCCGATCAGCACGAAACGCGCGATATGGGTGTGAGAAATTCCATCGCGTTCGACGACGTTGATGCCGCTTGCGGCCGCATCGAGCACGACATCGACCAAAGCATCGGCGAGCAGGTTGACCTCGTCGACGTAAAGCACACCGTTGTTCGCGCGCGCGAGCAGCCCCGCCGAGAATCTCACCTCCCCGCCGCGCAAGGCTTCATCGAGATCGAGCGTGCCGACGATTCGATCTTCGCTCGCACCAAGTGGCAAGGTGACAAAGTGACCATCGGGCAGCAATTCGGCTAACGAGCGCGCCGCCGTCGATTTCGCCGTGCCGCGCGGGCCGCTGACGAGCACGCCGCCGATGGAAGGATCCACCGCCACGAGCAGCAACGCCTCGCGCAGCGCGTCTTGTCCGATGATCGCGCTTAAGGGAAACGGCGGCGGCATCGCGCCGGATACGGGGGCACTCGATCGATTCACGATGACCTCTGTTCGATCTGCTGCTCGGTGACCAGCAGGTGTTCTTCGACTTGCTCGCGATAGTCGCCCGGGTTCTGCCACAACCCTCGTTCAATCGCTTCCAACAAACGCGCGCAGATCGAATGGAGTGCGTGCGGATTATGTTGCTCGATGAAGCCGCGTGTGGCGGGGTCGTTCAGATAGGCGTCGGTGACGAGCGCATATTGATGATCCGAAATCACGCGTGCCGTCGCGTCGTATCCGAAAAGATAATCGACGGTGGCGGCAATCTCGGCCGCTCCCTTGTATCCATGCCGCTTCACGCCGTCGAGCCATTTTGGATTGACCACGCGCGAACGAATCACGCGGGCGATCTCCTCGCTCAGTGGCCGCACGCGCGGCGCGGCGGGATTGCTGTGGTCCGCGTGGTACATGCGCGGCTGCTGCCCGGAGAAATGACGGACGGCGGCCGTCATTCCCCCTTGGAATTGGTAGTAATCGTTCGAATCGAGCAGATCGTGCTCGCGGTTGTCCTGGTTTTGCAGCACGACATCGATGCTGGCCAGCCGCGTCGCAAAAGCGCCGTGCGCTTGCTCGCCTGCGCTCGCCGATGCATAGGCATATCCGCCGAACGCGCGGTAGGCATCGGCCAAATCCGCATCCGCGCTCCACGATCCCGTATCGATCATCTGCTGCAAACCCGCCCCGTAAGCGCCGGGCTTCGAGCTGAAAACGCGCCAACCCGCTCTTTTGCGTGCCTCTTGCGCATCGAGGCCGCGCGCAATCCACGCATCGCGCTCCCGCAACACGCGAGCGCGAATCGGATTGACGTCGTCCGGCTCGTCGTCGAGTTCGGCCACGGCTTGCACGGCTGCATCGAATAGATGCATGACGTTCGGGAACGCATCGCGGAAGAACCCCGACACGCGCAGCGTGACATCGATGCGTGGCCTTTCAAGCACGCCGGCCGGCAAAATTTCAAAATCGGTGACGCGGTGGCTGCCCGGTGCCCACTTCGGCCGCACGCCCAGCAGCGCCAACGCTTGCGCGATGTCGTCGCCGCCCGTGCGCATCGTGGCCGTACCCCAGATCGACAGGCCGATCGCGCGCGGGTAATCACCGTGCTCCTGCACATGACGTTCGAGCAGTTGGCGCGCCGATTTCAAACCCAAGGCCCAGGCCGCTTGAGTTGGAATCGCACGTGTATCGACCGAGTAAAAGTTGCGGCCCGTCGGCAGCACGTCGGGCCTGCCGCGCGAGGGCGAACCACTCGGCCCAGGCGGCACGAAGCGGCCTTCGAGGCCGCGCGTCAACTGCCGCAGCTCTTCGTCGCCGCATGCGTCCAGGCGCGGGGAAACATCCGCGCGGATGCGATCGAGAACTTGCGATGCGAGCGGCAGCGATTGCATCGGCAGGTTGTCGGCGTCATCAGCGTGCGCATCACCGACGCCCTCGCCCTCACCCTCGCCAAGCCTTTGCAGCAACCGCTGCGCGAGCAGTTCAAGGCGTTCGCGGGTATCGCCGTTGTGACGCCAAGGCGTGTCGGTGGCTGTGTCGAGGACGGCGGGGCGCGGCCCCGTCCAGGGCGTGGACCATTCCGCCGCCAAGGGGTCGAAGAAACGATCGAGTTCCAGATCCCGAGCCAGCGCATCGATGAGACCGGCGTTCTTGCCCCGCCCATCTCCCACGGGGAAACGGGCCAACGCGAGCAAGGTGTCGCGTCGCTCACGTCCCTTCGGCGAACGGCCGAAGACGTGCAAGCCGTCGCGAATCTGAGCCTCCTTCAACTCGCACAGCCACGCATCCACACGCGTCAGCAACGCGTCTTCCTCGTCCAGTCCGCTGGGTGGCGTCAGGCTAAGTTCCTCATGGAGACGATGTTTGACGATCGTCTCGAGGATCGTGCCGCGCAATAGTTTCGCGCGGCGAGCGTCGACCATCAGCGCTTCGTAGTACTCGTCGACCTGCCGCTCGAGATCCTGAAGCGGGCCGTAGGATTCGGCGCGCGTGAGCGGCGGCATCAGGTGATCGATGATCACCGCTTGCGCGCGCCGCTTCGCTTGGCTGCCCTCGCCCGGATCGTTGACGATGAACGGATAAAGATGCGGCATCGGGCCGAGCGTCAGGTCGGGCCAACAACTATCGCTGAGCGCGACGCTCTTGCCCGGCAGCCACTCAAGGCTGCCGTGCTTGCCAACATGCACGATCGCATCGATCTTGTAGGCATTGCGCAGCCAGAAGTAAAACGCGAGATAGGCATGCGGGGGAACGAGCTCCGCGTCGTGATAGCTCGCATAGTCGCCGGCGACGCGCGAGCGCGACGGCTGAATGCCAATGAAGACGCGGCCGCATCGCCATCCCGCAATCATGAAGCGTCCCTGACGAACGGTCGGATCGCTTTGCGCGGGACCCCAGCGCTCGTTCAAAGCATGACGAACCTGCGCAGGCAGCGCCGAGAACGCCTCTTGATAATCGTCGAGCGAGAAACTTTGCAAGGCCGGACGCAAATCGCGAACGTCGGGATCGTTCGTCACGCCCTGCGTCAAGCGCGCCATGAGCGCATCGCCGTCGGCCGGCAACGCGTCGAGGCGATAGCCCGAATCACGCAACGACCTCAAAATTTCGATGACCGATGCAGGCGTATCGAGGCCGACGCCGTTGCCGATTCGTCCCTCGCTGACGGGATAGTTCGCGAGCACCAAGGCCAGTCGTTTTTCGTCGTTGCGCAGCAGGCGCAGCCGGCACCAGCGGCGGCTCAACTCGGCAACGAAGGCCACGCGCTCCGCATCGGGCTGATAGCGGACCACATCGACTTCCGTGCGCGGGCACCGATAGGCCAAACCCTTGAAGCTAATGGCGCGCGTGATGATGCGCCCGTCGACTTCGGGCAGCGCGACATGCATGGCGATATCGCGCGAATTGAGCCCTTGGTTGTCCTTGACCCAATCGTCGCGATTGCCGCCACTCAAAATGACCTGCAGGACGGGCGCATCGACACCGAACACCGGCCATTGGCCGTCTTCCGGAGTCGAAGCGGCGAACGCCGTCGTATTCAGCACGAGCACAACCTCATGCTCGCTGCACAGTTGCGTGACGAGATCGTGGCTGATCGCATCTTTGAGCGATGTAATCGCGATCGGCAGCGGATTCAGTTGGCGTGTTTCGAGCGCGTCGATCAACGCATCGAATACGGACGTGTTCGATGCCTGAAGATGGGCCCGATAAAAGAGAATCGCGACGACAGGCGCATCGGGCCGCCAGCGCGCTTGCCAGTCGGCGATCGTCGGCCGATCGCGCTGCGGATGATAAAGCGTAGCGCTGGGCACGGCCACGGGCAGCGGCGGCTCTTCACCCCAGTCGAGCGCATGCCATGCAATCGCGCGCAGGAAAGCTTCGGCATTCGGCGCGCCGCCTTCGCGTAGGTAGCGCCACAAGCGTCTGCAAAACTCGGGGCTCGCCGTGCTTTGCGCGATCAGGTTCGGATCTTCCTGCAAATCGCCCGAGAACATGACGAGCGTCTGCCCTTTGCTTCTCGCCAATTCGACGACGCGTTCAATCCCGTAAGGCCAATACGCTTCGCCGCCGAGATGGTCGATGACCACGACGCGCGCATGCTGCAAGACGTCATCGACATAGAAATCGATCGATGCGCTCTGTCGCAGATACGTGACGTTGGTCAGCCGTAGGCTCGGAAACGCGGGGCCAAGCCGATCGACCACGCCGGCCAGTAGCGACAGCGTCGTATCGGCGGAACTGAGTACGACGATGTCGCCCGGGCGTTGGTCGATACGCACGACGCCTGCCGTGTCATCGACAAAGCCACCCGGGACCGTCCGTAGCAGATGCATGCGAGGCTCGCCTAAAGCGCGATCAGGCGGCCGTAGCCGATGCGGCCGGATGGCCGGCGAGCGCCTCGTCGAAATCGCGTTGCAATACCGCGACGTCCAAGCCCTCGCCGATCAGCACGAACTTGCTCGCGCGCGTTTCATCGTCGCGCCAGCGGCGGTCGAAATAGCTGTCGAAGCGCTGCCCCACGCCTTGGATCACAAGCCGCATCGCCGCGCCGGGCAATGCAGCGAAGCCTTTCGCACGATAAATCGTATGTTTCTCGACCAATCGCCCAAGCGCGGCAATGGCCGCTTCACGCGAAACGGGTGCCCCGGAAACGATGACGGAATCGAAGTCGTCGTGATGATGATCGGCATCGTCGGCCGAACCGTGATGATCGGGCCGCTCGTTGATCGTTTCCTCCGACGCCGCGTTCAGCCCAAGCAGTACGTTCAAGTCGAGCTTCCCGTTGCTGGCCGGAACGATCTTGACGTGCGGCGCAATCTCTTCGCGAATCAGTGCCGACACGGCCGCCCGCGCTGATTCGTCGAGCAGATCCGTCTTGTTGAGCACGACGAGATCCGCCGCGCTCAATTGATCCTCGAACAGTTCATGCAGCGGCGACTCATGATCGAGATTCGGATCGCGCTTGCGTTGCTCGTCGACGGCGTTCGGGTCGTCGGCAAACTGTCCGCTCGCGGCCGCCGGGCCGTCCACCACCGTGACCACCGCGTCCACCGTGAAGCTGTTGCGGATCGACGGCCAGTTGAACGCTTGCACGAGCGGCTTGGGTAGTGCGAGCCCCGACGTCTCGATCAATACATGATCGATGTTGGAACGCCGCTCGACCAGCGCTTCCATCACTGGGAAAAACTCCTCTTGCACGGTGCAACACAAACAACCGTTCGCGAGTTCGTAAAGTTGACCTTCTTGCTCGGCGCCCGTTTCATCGCAGCCGATGCCGCAGCCCTTGAGGATTTCGCCGTCGATGCCGAGTTCGCCGAACTCGTTGACGATCACGGCGACACGCAGGCCGTTCGCCTGAGACAGAATATGGCGCAGCAGCGTTGTTTTGCCGCTGCCGAGAAAACCCGTGATGACGGTCACGGGGATCTTACGCATGGAGGTCGACATAATGGGGAGACGTGACAAAGCGCCGATACGTCGACAGCGCGCCGCCTACCCGCAGCGCCTGTCGTCTTCTCCGGCCGGTATCCGGGCTAGCGAAACGACCGCTTCACCTTCCCACGCTGCCATACAGGCTCAAGCGCAGTGGTATTGCACACGCATGTGGATGCATATGTCGAAGCCGGGCTTGTATCGCATGCATGCGATACATTCGCTTACCGTTGCGGGGGCAGCACAGGTAGGTTCGCCGCGACACTCGCTCGTGCCGAACCGCTGTTTCCCGTTTAACTGCGCACATCGAGAAGGCGTGCGCGAGCACCAGATTAGTCGCGAGTGTAGGTATATGGGATTCGCCCGTCAAGGAAGCGCTGCGGGGCCCAAGGCCTGTGGTATCTTCTTTTTCCCCTCCTATTTCAGTCTTCGCAAACATGTACGCTCGCCTCGGCGCTTCATGGGCAGCCCCATCGTGTCGCCCTCGGCATGCCGCAAGAAGGCGAATGCGCGAGCGAGCCGACCGGCCGGCCGGTGGACGTTGGCAATGAGCCGGGCGTGGCTCATTGGCGCCGGGCCGGGCGACGCTGAACTGATCACCGTCAAAGCCATGCGCGCGCTGGCATTGGCCGATGTCGTGCTCGTCGACGATCTGGTCAACCCCGAGATCCTGGATATGGCGCGGGCCGATGCGCAGATCGTCCATGTCGGCAAGCGCGGGGGCGGCGTCTCCACTCCCCAGGATGAAATCATGGCCACCATGCTCGCGCATCTAGAGGCGGGCCGCAGTGTGGCGCGCCTCAAAGGCGGCGATCCGTTTGTCTTCGGCCGTGGCGGCGAGGAATTGCTGGCCCTGCAAGACGCCGGGATTCGAACCGAGGTCATCAGCGGCGTCACAGCGGGTATCGCTGCACCCGCTACGCTCGGGATTCCTGTCACGCATCGGGGCATGGCTCAGGGCGCGATCTTCGTCACTGGGCATAGTGCCGGCGAGCAGGAACCCGATTGGGCGGCGTTGGCGGCTACCGGTTTAACGATCGTCATCTACATGGGGATTCGGCGCCTCGACGACATCGCCGAGGCCCTGCTGCGCGCGGGCATGGCGGCACACACGCCGTGTGTCGCCATCGAATCGGCCACGCTCCCGACGCAGCGTCAGGTCATGGCACCGTTGGACACGCTTTCCTTTGAAGTTCGCCGCGCAGGCCTGGGCTCGCCCGCGATCCTCGTGATCGGCAGCGTGGCCGCGCTGGCTCGAATGGATAATGTCGCGCTACGCGGTCAGCAAGCGCTGACGATCGGCATCGGTTTTCGCCAAGGCGTCGCCGTCGAGCAAATCGACGCCGCGGTCAGCGCGGCATTGAAGCCGTATTCGATGGCCGACGTCGCGTGCGTGGCGACGCTCGAGTCGAAGGCCCAAGAGCCCGCGCTCGTTGCCTTTTGCGAGCACCATCGCTTGCCGCTCGTCGCGTTCGCGCCGCGAGCGGTTCAAGCGTGTTTCGATCGTCATTCCTCGCTGCGGCGCTCGGCCGTCGTTCATGCGCAAGTCGGCGTGGAGGGCGTATGTGAGCCGTGCGCCCTGCTGGCGGCCCCTGGCGGTAAGCTAGTGCGCAGCAAGCGCGCGTTGGGTGGCGTGACCGTGGCGATCGCCGCTTCGGCCCAGCAAGATCGCGCTCGTCAAGAACGAGAGCAAGAGCAAGGACACGTGCAAGGAAATCATGAAGACCGACACTGAATCTCATCTGCGCATGACGCAGCGGCGCCGCGAAGGCCACGAGAAGAAGCAGGCCACCGCGACGCTCGAAAAAGGCTTGCTGATCGTCAATACAGGGAACGGCAAAGGCAAGAGCACGGCGGCGTTCGGCATGGCCGTCCGCATGCTGGGACATAACGAACGCGTCGGCATCGTGCAATTCATCAAAGGGGCATTGCACACTTCGGAGCGCGATTTTCTAGGCGCGCACGCGCAATGCGATTTCGTCACGATGGGTGACGGCTATACCTGGAATACGCAGGACCGCGAAGCCGATATGGCGACCGCCCGCAAGGGATGGAACGCAGCCGTCGCGATGATTGAAAGCGGCGGCTATCGCATGGTGATCCTCGACGAACTGAGCACCGTCCTGAAGTACGACTACCTACCGCTCGATGAAGTGCTCGGCGTGCTGACGGCTCGCGCGCCGATGCAGCACATCGTCGTCACGGGCCGCCATGCGCCCGATGCGCTCATTGAAGCCGCCGATCTCGTCACCGAGATGCGACTCGTCAAGCACCCGTATCGCGAACAGGGTGTGAAAGCCCAGCGCGGCGTGGAGTTCTAACGATGCCCACCTGCCCTGCTCTCCTCATCAGCGGCCCCGCATCGGGGCAAGGCAAGACGACGGTCACCGCAGGCCTTGCGCAGTTGCACCGCCGACGAGGCCTCAGGGTGCGCGTCTTCAAGACGGGCCCGGACTTTCTCGATCCGATGATCCTCGAGCAGGCCAGCGGTATGCCCGTGCAAGCGCTCGACCTGTGGATGGTTGGGGAACAGGGTTGCCGCCGCCTGCTCGCCGAAGCAGCCGAACAAGCAGACTTGATCTTGATCGAAGGCGTGATGGGGCTCTTCGACGGTACGCCCAGCAGCGCCGACCTAGCGGCGACATTCGGCGTGCCTATTGCCGCAGTGATTTCGGCGAAGGCGATGGCTCAGACGTTTGGTGCAGTCGCGCTGGGCCTGGCGCGTTATCGGGCCGATGTATCGATTCACGGCGTATTGGCGAATCACGTGGGCTCTGCACGTCACGCGCAAATGCTTCAGGAGAGCCTGCCTTCGGACATTCGCTGGCTCGGGCATCTGTTGCGCTCCGAAGCGATCGCTCTACCCGAGAGGCACTTGGGACTGCATCAGGCAAGCGAGATCGATCAGCTTGCCGCGCGTATCGGCCTCACCGCCGACGCGCTGGCCGACACCGCGCTGGCCGAGCTACCCGCGCCCGTCGCGTTTGATCCGCAGCCGCCTGAAGCGCTGCCGCCGTTGCTCGACGGGATGCACATCGCGATCGCACGCGACGCGGCGTTCTCATTCATCTACGCCGCTAATCTAAGCCTGCTTCAGGCGCTCGGCGCGCGCATTACCTTTTTCTCGCCGCTGGCCGACGAACCGGTTCCGAGCGGCGCGGACTCGCTGTTCCTGCCCGGTGGCTACCCCGAACTGCATGCCGCGACGCTCGCCCGCAGCACGACGAGCGCCGAGACGATTCGCGCGCACGCCGCATCCGGCAAGCCGATCGTCGCCGAGTGCGGCGGGATGCTGTACTTGCTCGAAAGCTTGACCGATGCCGATGGCGATGGCGATGGCACGCCGATGCTCGGCTTGCTGCCTGGACATGCGACGATGAGTAAGCGGCTTCGCGCGTTAGGCGCGCAGGCGTTGAACACGAAGTACGGCACGATGACCGGGCACACGTTCCACTATTCCAGCATGACGACCGAAATGCGGCCACAGCATCACGCGATGCGGCCGCACAGCGATGCGCAAGGCGAGCCGCTGTTTCGGTCAGGCGCAATCACCGCGACGTATATGCACGGCTATTGGCCGTCCAACCCCGCGCTGACGGCGGCGTTATTCGAGGGCCGGTCCTTTTAGCGACTTTGCGGCTATCTCGCGATCTCCGGGCGGTTTTAAAATAAATAAAAAATAGGTAATAACCCTCGAAAATAAATTGGCGCTTTTTTCTTGGTTTTCTTTCTTGATGATTACCCTGCTCAATATTCCAGCATGATCTCAAAACGGGTAAAACGCCCAATAAATTTCGACTTGACATAGCTTCGCAGCTCACATACTTTTCGTACTTATAGATAAGCGGTATTAAGTCGCATAAAGCTTGCCCTGCGCCTTGCATTCTATGTCGATCAGGATGCCGATGTAGATTCGAAATTTATATTTTTCAACTCTAATGGATTGATCTTATATTGAGCTGGAAAGTAGCTATCAAAAATTTTGAACGCGAGTCGCTCGTTTAATGTTATTAATATACTCGGCGAGAATATCTTGAACGTACAATTCAATTTCTCAGGCGGGCCCGGCGCACTTCCTTTACCGGTACTGATGCAGGCACAAGAGGCCATCGCGGACATCCCGGAGGTTGGGCTCTCGGTAATGGGAATTTCGCATCGCTCACAATGGTTCCGAGATGTCGTCGACGAATGCGAAGCGAATATCCGCCAGCTGCTTGAAGTCCCGCCCAACTACCGGATCCTCTTTCTACAAGGCGGCAGTACGTTGCAGTTCGCAATGCTTGCAATGAACTTCGGCGAGATTGGCAGTGAACCGCCTGCCTATGTCTTATCCGGCTACTGGAGCCGAAAGAGCGTGCTTGATTCCGGTATTGCTAACCGCTTGTCCATCGCGTGGGACGGGGAGCCCCGCGGTTTTCGCCGGGCGCCGAAAGCACACGAGTTGGAAATCCGTCCCGGAGCGTCCTATCTGCATTATGTCTCGAACGAGACCGTGGAAGGCGTTTGGATCTCGGACGATCTATCCTGCGGCGATACGCCGATTTTTTGCGATATGTCGTCCGATTTTATGTCGCGACCGGTCGATATCGCGCGCTACTCCATGATCTACGCCCATGCGCAAAAGAATCTGGGCCCGGCCGGCGTCACGGTCGTCATCGTGCGTGACGATTTGGTCGACCAGGCACCGACGGGGCTTGCCACCATTCTCGATTACCGCGCTCACATCTCTGCGCGGTCCATCTATAACACGCCCCCCGTGTTCTCGATTTACATCGTACTGCTCGTCACGCGTTGGATCCGCGAGACGTTCGGCGATCTAGCGGGACTCGATCAATCTAATCGGCAAAAGGCGAACATGTTGTATCGGGTGCTCGATGCCAGCCCCGGGTTTTACGTCCCGCACGCTGAGCTCGATTCCCGTTCGCTGATGAACGTCACATTCAACTGCCGCACGCCACAGTTGACCGAGCAGTTCCTGCAAGAATCGCGTGCCGCCGGCCTGCATGGACTGGGCGGCCATCGATCGGTGGGCGGTGCGCGCGCCTCTCTTTATAACGCGGTCACCGAACACGAAACGGGCGTGCTCGCCCAGTTCATGGAGTCGTTCCAAAACCGCTATGCCTGAATGTCAGGGGCAAAACAATTCACACGGGCCTTTCAGCCATTCGATGCGAGCGGCTTGAAAGGTCCGGGGATCCTGGTCGCGTCCTGACGCTCGATCATCCAGCCCGGATACGAGGGAGCCTGCGCACTCACGGCTTCGAGACGCGCAAGCTCCGCCTCGGTTAGAACGATATCGACCGCGCCGAGATTGTCTTCGAGTTGTTCAACCCGTTTAGCGCCGACGATGACGCTCGTGACATACGGCTTGGCGAGTAACCACGCGAGCGCGATCCGGGCGACCGAGACACCGCGCGCGTCGGCGATGGCGCGCATCTGCGCCACGCACGACCAAGCGTGATCAAGATCGACCGGTGGGAAATCGAAATGGCTGCGCCGCGAACCTTCTTCGGTGTGTGCCCCGGGACCGAACTTTCCGGAAAGCAATCCGCCTGCGAGCGGCGACCAGACGAGCAGGCCCATCTGCTCCTCCGTAATGAGCGGCACCAGTTCGCGCTCCACGTCACGGCCTGCGATCGAATAGTAGGCCTGGAGCGTTTCGAAGCGCGTGGCGTGAAGTGCTGCACTTAGCCCGAGCGCTTTACCGATCTTGCCTGCCCGCCAATTCGACACGCCGACATAACGGACCAGCCCCTGCCGCGTCAGATCGTCGAGCGCACGCAACGTCTCTTCGATCGGCGTGACAGGATCGCTGGCATGGATCTGGTAAAGGTCGATATGGTCGACTTGGAGCCGTTCCAGGCTTCGCTGTACAGAATCCATGATGTGGCCGCGCGACGCTCCCTGGTCGTTGGGTTTAGGGCCCATCACGCCGGCTGTCTTCGTCGCCAGCACGATCTCGCCGCGTGGTACTCCGATGTCTTTCAGCGCCTGCCCGACGATGCGCTCAGACTGACCGAAAGAATAAATGTCGGCGGTGTCGATGAAATTGATTCCTTCGGCAAGCGCGCGGGCGATGAGCTGATTCGCCTCTTCCTGACCGAGCGCGCCGATCGCCGTCCACATGCCGGCGTCGGCATTGCCGCCCAGCGTCATCGTGCCGAGGCATAGCTCGGAGACATACAGGCCGGTGCGGCCAAGTCGCTTATATTTCATCTCGCTTCCCCTCATGATCGGCAGGACACACCGCGGCTGCGTCCGGTCTGCCCCGTCCCGAGCGCCAGGATTTCAGTTGCTTTGAGATTTTCCCGACCGAAACTGTCCGGCGATCATTGCGACACGTGCGCCATAGCGGCGTGCCGTCTCCAGATCCCCTGGCGACATCTCTTCAGGCGACGCATCGGCGGGCGTCTGCGCCATCGGTGCGATATAGGAGCCCATGCGATTGAGGTCGTCACGCAGTGAGGCTTTCAAGTTCGCCGGCTTGATATCCATGCTGACCCAGATGCCGCCATGCTGCCCGGCGAGCAGAAGGAAGTATGCGAGCGTATTGAGCTTGTCGCCGTTGATACTCGCGCTATTCGTAAAGCCGCCAAAGATCTTGTTTTGCCAGCCACTTTCGAACCAGGTCTTCGAGGAGGCATCGGCGAATTTTTTGAACTGCCAGCTAGGGCCGCCCATGTAGGTGGGCGAGCCGAACACGATCGCATCCGCGCCGGCGAGCGTTTCCCACGCATCCTGCGCAACGTTTCCCTCGTTGTCGATCGAGACGAGCACGGCGCCGGCCCCTTCGGCGATCGCGGTTGCCATACGCGCGGTATGTCCATAGCCGGAGTGATAGACGACGACCGTTTTAGCCGGCGAAGTGTGTTGCGTCATGGTTGTTCCCTTTCGTTCAAATTGTTTGATGTGGACGACTTGGAAAACCAGTCTACTGGGTCACAGTTGGGTTATAAATGACGTCAAATGGAACGTTCTGTTACTCGCCGGGTGAACAATGCAAAACCTTGACGCACTTCTGATCTTCGCTCGCGTCGCCGAAATGACGAGCTTCACGCGTGCGGCCGAAAGCCTGGGAATCCAGAAGGGCCGTGTATCCATGGTGATTCGTATGCTCGAGCGAGATGTGGGGGTTGCGCTTCTGCATCGGACCACGCGCAGCGTGCAGCTCACCGAAGATGGGCGCGCCTTCTATTCGCGCGCGCGCGACTTGCTGGCCGAAGTACAAGAATTGCAAACCATGTTCGCGGGTAACGGCGCGCCGCTGCGGGGAAAATTGCGCGTCGACATGCCGACCGAGTTGGCACATAGCGTCGTCGTTCCCGCACTCCCGCAACTGATGGCGGCACATCCCGAGCTGGAACTGGAACTGTCCAGCACCGATCGGCGTGTCGATCTCGTCCAAGAAGGGTTCGATTGCGTGGTCCGTCTCGGTCCGATCGTCGACGAGACGCTGATTGCCCGACCGCTTGGCAAGCTGCGCATGATCAATGCGGCGAGCCCGAGCTATCTCGCGCGCCATGGCGTACCTCAGACGCTCGATGATCTACGCAGCCGAGGGCACCAGATGGTTCACTACACCGGAACACTCGGCGCCAAGCTTGCCGGATGGGAGTATCCGAACGGCGACGGCTATGCGACGCTTGCGCTGCCAGGCACGATGCAAGTCAATAACGTGCAGATCTATCATGCGGCTGGTCTTGCGGGCATTGGGTTGATCCAGGCGGGCTATCCGGCGCTCGCGCCGCACATCGAACGCGGCGCGCTAGTGGAGATCCTGCCCGCCCTACGTCCTAAACCCCTCGCCGCTTCGCTCGTCGTCGCTCATCGGCGCAATCTCTCGCAGCGCGTTCGGGCCTTCATGAATTGGCTCGATAACGTATTGCAGCCCTACTTTGATTAACGGATTGCGAGTCCTTGCGCCCGCGCGTCCGTATTTACCCATTCGTAGGCTTCGAATCAGGCCGGCCGATTCGACTTCTTTGGGCGACGTTTAGGCGGGCTGTGGGTACTTGGGGTCACCGGCCATGCGACGCGGCGCTCACGAAGCAAACGTTTGCTCGATGATTTTCGAATCATCGGCAAGACTTCGTGACACCTGCCTAACGGCTGTTCCGTTACGTCTCATAATAGGTGTTAACCCTCACACAACGCATCGCCCGTGGCAGCCAAAGACACAATACGCACGTTGCTGTACGAAGCAACCCTATGAGCGCCGGTTTCAGCCTGAGAGCGCTGTCGAGCATGGCGAATGGAAGTCGAAGAGGGTTTGCCGATTGACTCGACGATCGGGAGCTGGCGCCTTAGACGCTGTCCCCGCTTCTGGCCGTCAAACGTACGAGCAGCGCCAGCCGGTCCGGATCGCTCATCGACTTCCACGCTTTGATTTCATCGCGATTACGCAGGCACCCTTCGCAATAGCCGCTGCTCGGGTCCAACCGGCAGACGTCGATACACGGCGAGCCGACAGGACGTTGCGTCCGCGCGAGCGCAATGGCACGCTCGAGATCTTCCCTGCGACTAATGACGTCATCGCTTTCCATCGAATTCCATCCCCATTTCTATCTCTACCTTTAAAGAGTTCAATGCCGCATCGAGCCTTGACCATGCGGCTTCGTCGGCGGGAAGACCGAGCCTCACGCCCGGGATTACGTCGAACCGACGCACCCAGATGCCGTAACGCGCAAGGCCATCCTGCCATCGCTGCGCTTGCTCGTCGCGCATCCACGAAAACAACGGCGTGTGCCGTACCGCCGGATGAAATCGCCCTAGCAAACCCGCAAGACGCGCGCCGGAGGCGATGAGTTCTGCGCGCGCCAATGTCTGCCAGTCCACATCGAGCAGCGCGGCGCGAACGGCCGCTCGCGCGGGGCCCGAAACGCTCCACGGGCCACGTAGATAGCGCATGGCCTCGTCAACGCGAGGGCTGGCAAGTACAAAACCGACACGCGCGCCGGCCAGCCCAAAGAACTTGCCGATCGAACGCAACACGATCAACCCTTCGCGATGGGCAAAGTTCGCCACGCTCAATTCAGGCATCGACTCGACGAACGCTTCATCGACCACGAGCGTTCCGCCGCGAGCCGCGAGTTCTTCGCACCATTGCATGACCTGCTGCGGCGTAAATCGCTCGGTGCCGGGATTGTTTGGGTTGACGAGAATCAGATGCTTCAACTGCGCGGGCAACGCATGCGCGGGATCGAGCACGAACGACGCCTTACCGTGCAAGTCGGCGAACTGCGCGGTCACAAAGCGATCGACGGCAAACCCGGCTCGCTCGAATGCGGGCGCATATTCGCCGTACGTCAGCAACCCAACCCCTACGCGGCCTTGGGGTAATACGGCCGGCAACATGCGGATTGCAGCCTGCGTTCCGGCCACCGCCAATGCGCGCGACGCGCCGTAATGCGCGGCCGCGATCGTCTCGAGGTCGTCACTGTCGTCAGGCAATCGGATCCACGCCTGCGGATCGATGGCTGGAACCGGATAGCCGCGCGGATTGATGCCTGTCGATAAATCGATCCAATCTTCCCGGGCAATTCCATACTGCTTTGCAGCTTGCCCCAGATTGCCGCCGTGCGGCACGTAGGTTGCGTCAGCGAGATTAAACATGTGCGTTCAAAGAAAGATCGAAGCGCCGGCCAGCAATGCGATCGTCGCCAGCCAGAGCCCGATCGAGCGTTTCACGAGCGACAACGCTCGGCCGATGTCGGCAGCTTGCGGCACTTGTCCACATCCGAGCACGGGACGCGACTCGAGTATGCCGTGATACCAAGCCGCACCGCCGCAAGCGACGTTGAGACTGCCCGCGCCGCTCGCCATTACGGGCCCGGCGTTCGGGCTCTCCCATGCCGATGCTTGCGCACGCCAGCAGGCGAGCGCGCTGCGAGCATTGCCGCATACGGCATATGTCAATGCAGTCAAGCGCGCGGGGATGTAATTCGCCGCATCGTCGAGGCGAGCGGCAGCCCAACCGAAATAGCGCATGCGTGGCGTTCGATAGCCCCACATCGCATCGAGCGTATTGATGAGGCGAAACGCTAACGCCCCCGCCCCACCGGCCACGACAAACCAAAACAGTGCGCCGAAGATCGCATCGTTGCCGTTTTCGAGCGCCGATTCGATCGCCGCCCTGGCCACGGCCGGTTCATCGGCACCGGAAAGATCCCGCGTGACGACGCGTGAAGTCAAAGCACGCGCACGTGCGAGATCGCCCGCGCGCAACGCGTCTTCTACGGGCGCAATATGATCGGCAAGGCTACGGGCGCCTAATGCGAACCACAGCGCAATCGCCTGAATGGGCCACGACAGCATCAGCGGGAGCACATGCGTCAGCACGGCCAGCAATACGACCGGCGGCACGACGGCAATCGCCCAGCCTGCCACGCCGGCAATGCGAGCGCGCAATGGCCGCGAGGCGGGCGGCACCGCGTGCTCGCGTTCCGTGGGCGACTTATGCGGCGCGTCCCTATCAGGGTTCAGTGCCCGTTCGATCCGCACGACCAGCTTGCCGAACGCGACGAGCGGATGGCCGCGCGATGGCTCGCCCAGCACTGCGTCGAGGGCAACGCCGGCAAAACACAACGTGCAGGTGATCAGGGCGGAGAGTCCAATCATTCGATGTTCTTAAGGGCGGTCCGGCGGCGTTCTTCATTTCTTTAGCGTTCAATTACACTGCTTCGTTTGAACGCCGTTCAGCGGGTGACATAATACGTCCCCCTCGCACGGGGCGCCATGCGTTCCTGACTCCCCTTCTCCGCCGCTTAGGACCCCTTTACATGGCAGGCATGTTGATGATCCAAGGCACGAGTTCCGACTCGGGAAAGAGCACCCTCGTCGGCGCGTTGTGCCGCATCGCCGCGCGCACCGGCTTGCGCGTCGCGCCGTTCAAGCCGCAAAACATGTCGCTCAACAGCGCTGTCACTGTCGATGGCGGAGAAATCGGCCGGGCACAAGCATGGCAGGCGCTGGCCGCTGGAATCGCACCCGAAGTCGACATGAATCCGGTGCTGCTCAAGCCCAACAGCGAGATCGGCGCGCAGGTGATCGTGCATGGGCGCTCGACCGGCAATCTCGATGCGCGCGCCTACCATCAATACAAGCCGATCGCTCGGCAAGCCGTGCTTGAATCGTTCGCGCGGCTACAAGCCAAGACCGATCTTGTCTTGATCGAAGGCGCGGGAAGCCCCGCCGAAGTCAACCTTCGAGAAGGTGACATCGCGAACATGGGATTCGCGACGGCGGTCGACTGCCCGGTTCTCCTCGTCGCAGACATCGATCGCGGGGGCGTGTTCGCGCAAATTCTGGGCACGCTGGCTTGCCTTTCCGAAAACGAACGCGCGCTCGTAAAAGGCGTCATCATCAACAAGTTTCGCGGCGACGTATCGCTGCTGAAGCCCGGTATCGAATGGATCGAAGCGCAAACAGGCAAGCCGGTCTTAGGTGTCGTGCCGTTCGTCCCTGGTTTGTGGCTCGATGCCGAAGATGCGTTGCCTAAGCAGCACCACGGGCAATCGGAAGCGGATGGGCTATTGCGCGTCATCGTGCCCGCGTTGCCACGGATCAGCAACCATACCGATTTCGATCCATTGCGCGCGCATCCGCAAGTCGACTTTCGTTATGTCCGGATGGGCGACCCGATTCCCGCCGCTGACCTCGTCATCTTGCCCGGCAGCAAAAGCGTGCAGCGCGACCTTCAATCGCTGCGCCAAAACGGCTGGGAGCCATATTTGCGGCGGCATTTGCGCTACGGCGGCAAGCTGATCGGCATCTGCGGTGGCCTGCAGATGCTCGGGCGGCAATTGCGTGACCCGCTCGGTATCGAAAGCGACATCGCCAGTACCAACGGCTTTGACCTGCTCGATTTCGTCACAACGCTCGAGCCTCATAAACAACTCGTCAACACGGCGGGTGCGCTTTTATTGGGCGAAGGCGCTTCCGTACGAGGCTACGAAATTCACATGGGCATGACCGAAGGCGCGGCCCTTTCACGCCCCGCTCTTCGCTTGCAAAGCGGCGGCGACATGCGCGCTGACGGCGCAATCTCGGAAGACGGGCAAATTCTGGCGACCTACCTGCACGGCTTGTTCGATGCGCCCGACGCATGCGAGGCATTGCTTCGTTGGGCCGGCGTCGACGATGCCATGCGGGTCGATTACAACGCGCGCAGGCTAGCCTCGATCGAGACGCTTGCCGATGTCGTCGCCGAGCACGTGCGCCTTGACGTCCTTTGGGAAAGCGTTGCTTAGGGCTCGCATGTACGCGGTGCACCATGGCATCGTCAGCGCGCAAACAACCGGCTCCGCCTTTTTGCGCCGCTCTTCCTTGACAACAACGAACGTCCCTTTGTACCCTCAGGCACCGATGGTTCCCGTCACCGGGATCAAAAGGGAACGCAGTAGAGGCGCGCGCGCCTCGAGTCTGCGGCTGCCCCCGCAACTGTAAGCGGCGAGTCCGTGCCAACGACGACCACTGGAACACCGGGAAGGTCGGCATCGGGCGTCGACCCGCAAGCCAGGAGACCTGCCATCGTCCGAGGTCCATGCAGCCGCAACGGACGGGGTGTCCCGATGCGCGAGCGCCACGGCTTTGCGTGGCCGCCGCTGCAAGGACAGACCGACCTCAGGATCCCTCCATGTCCATTGTTTTGCAGACGGCTGCGCCTGAAGGCGCGTTACGCCAACGTGTCGTCGCCATCTACGGCGTTCTGGCGGTGTTCAACATCGGCGCCTGGATCTGGGCCTTCATCGCGTTTCACGCGAATCCGCTTTTGCTTGGCACCGGCTTGCTTGCCTATGGCTTCGGCCTTCGGCATGCCGTCGATGCCGACCATATCGCGTCCATCGACAACGTCACGCGCAAGTTGATGCAAGACGGCCAACGCCCCGTTTCCGTCGGCTTCTTCTTCGCGCTGGGGCACTCGGCGGTTGTTCTCGTCGTGACGGCAGTCGTCGCCGTGACGGCCGCTGCGTTAGAGCACCGTGTCGAGGGATGGAAGGCGGTCGGCAGCATCATCTCCACGAGCGTATCGGCGCTGTTTCTGTTTCTCATCGCTGCGATGAACATCATCATCTTGCGCGGCGTATGGAATGCATTCAACCGCGTGCGTCGCGGCCTGCCCTACAGCGATGACGATCTCGACCTGCTACTCAACAACCGTGGGCTGTTGGCGCGGTTGTTTCGCCCCATGTTTCGCCTTGTTTCAAAGCCAGTCTGGATGCTGCCGCTCGGGTTTCTGTTTGGCCTTGGGTTCGACACGGCCACCGAAGTAAGCCTGCTAGGCCTTTCTGCGAGTCAAGCGTCGCAGGGGGTATCGATCGGTGTCGTGCTGGTCTTTCCGGTTCTATTTGCGGCGGGTATGTCCCTCGTCGATACGACAGACGGCGTGTTGATGCTCGGTGCCTACGACTGGGCGTTCGTCCGCCCGATCCGCAAGCTCTATTACAACCTCACGATTACGCTCGTATCAGTTGTCGTAGCGCTGCTGATTGGCGGCATTGAAACGCTTGGACTCCTTTCCCATCGGTTCAAGCTGCAGGGAGCATTCTGGGACGTCATCGGCACGCTGAACGACAACTTCAACAACCTGGGTTTCGTCATCATCGGCGTGTTTATCTTCGCTTGGGTGGCATCGTTCGTCGTTTATCGCGTCAAAGGCTACGATAACTTGCCCGTGGCCGGGGCGAAGTAAAGTAGCGAGGCAATGCCGCGTACGGCCGATAAAAAAGTGCCCGCCGGGTGACGGAACACAAACTGCTCGCCCTCCCCGCGAAGCTCGGCGCTAACGCGGCAGCGCCGATTCATTGATTGGCCGGCGGGGGCGGCGGGGCCGCAGCCTCGCTTTCCCGCGGGAAAGCCTCGACATAGGCGGCAACGGCCTGCATATCCCGCTCCGACATGTTGGCGCAGACCGCCTTCATGGGCGCCCCGCGGGGCCGATCCTCGGTACGTTGAAAGATCCGCAGCTGCTTCACGATATAGTCCGCGTGCTGACCGGCGAGGCGAGGAAACTCATTCATCCCTTCGCCGCGCTGGCCATGGCAAGAAACGCACGCGGCAACCCCCTTGTCCGGCAGACCTGACACGAATATCGCTTTCCCTTCGCTCATGAGCTGGGGACCGGCTGGCTCGCCCGTCACGACGTGCTGCTCTGAAAAGTACGTGGCAAGCTGGTCGATCTGGGCATCGGTCAAGTGAGTAAAGCCCCACATGAATCGCTTGGCGTTCGGATCGGCTCGGGCATGGGTCCTGAAGTCCTTCAATTGATCGATGAGGTACTCCCGCTGCTGGCCCGCCAGCTTCGGAAAGGCCGGCGATACCGAAATGCCGTTCACGCCATGACAGTTCGAGCAAACTTGCAAGGCAAGGGTCTTGCCGGCAACGGCCGGATTGTCGACCTCGTGGGAGCGCTCAAGGTCGTGACAGGCCGACCCGGCAAGCAACATTCCGACTGCGACGAATAGCGCCAACTTTTTCATGTCACGTCCCTCCTGACCGCCCACCTTTCACCGTTTCCCGCATCAACTTCGTTGCACGCCGAAGAAAACGTCACCAGGAAGCCGCCCATAGATATAAAAAGAGCGTGTCGTTATCTCTTGCGTTGCGTCCCATGCCGTCGTAATTGGTCGTGGCGCCCAGGTATCGGGTGAAATGCGTGTATGACAGGCCGATCCTGACGCGTTGATTCGGCATCCAGAAAATCTCCGGCATCCAGCCCTGCGTGTTCGGCGAGAAATTCGCACTGGCGGCATAAGCGGCACTGTCCATGCTGCCTGTGGTGTTGAAGAACGAAAGACTCACACCGTATTTGGCCTGGTAGGTGTAGGAGGCCTTGAGCCGTAGCGAGTTGAGATTCGCGGACGTGCTGTCGCTAAACACGAAATTGTTCGGATCGTGAATGTTCTCCTTGACATAGCGCGCCTGTGCCGTGATCGCGTGCGGCTCCAACAGGTACTGGTATTGCGAATCGAGGCCGATATCGCGATGGCGCGTCACGCCCTGCGCGAATATCGGGATGTTGTTGCCGTCGTTAGGATAGACGTTGGCGTTAAACCCGAACGCGCCGACCATGATGCTATTGGGTCCCCAGTCGCGGGTCAGCGCGATACGCGCATACGGGTTATAGCCGCGCAGATAGATCTGCGGGTGGGCTGAATCACCCGGCTTGTTGCCGTGGCTCAGGAACGACCAGATGCCATCAGCCGTGCTGTACGCCGTCAGTTCCGCGTAAACCAGTTTGTTCCAGTAAACGTAACCGCCGATACCTGCAACCTGCTGCGCAAGCGCGCCCTCGATGATCGGCAGATTCTGGATTTTCGCGACCGGACTGATCGTCGAGGAGATATACGGGTAGCTCCATGCCGGAGCGGAGTTCCACACGTCCTGCACGGTCGGATTGTTGTGTACCGTCAAACCAAGGATCAGATCGTTCGTCTCCCCAATAAACCGCTCGACGAAACGGAAGTCGGTATTGTCGGAGCCCCAGTGACCCTTCCAATTGCCCTCGTCGTTCTGGTGGTCGTAATTCGAGTAGCTATACTGAGCGAACGCGCCAATATGGTCGGTGATCTTCCCTGCGAGGAAAATGCTGGCCGCGTCGAAAATCGGCAGGCCATCTTTCGTATTGATGGGATTCCCGTTGGCGTCGGAGTTGAATCTCGTCTTGCTCAGGTCGACCGATCCCATGACCGCGAGCGGAATCGTGCGTTCGCCGAATGTATAACCGTTGAGCTTGAACTCTCGCCCATAGGGCGTCAGCTCCGGAAATTGCCCGCCGGCGTGACACGCGACGCAGCTTTGCCCGGTCTGGCGCGCGAAGATGGGCAGCGCATGCGCAGGATACGCGTGGAGCAGGCAATATGCGATGAGCGCGATGAGCCAGCCGCGGCGAAGCAGGTGGTGAAGTACGAGATTGCTGGCAGGAGTCGTTGTCATGGCTGTCTCTTCCCGTGCCGTGTGCCGACGCTTTTTACGACGGTTGTTGGGGGTGGATCGCGATTCCTCGCTAGCGCCGGACGGCAGTGAATGACCATGCAGCGCGCCTCGCGACATTGGCAAAAAGCGCCCGATTCAGCTTTCGCGTTCCTTCCCAATGCGTACATTGTGCGAACGCACATCGCTGTTTGACATGGGGTAACCTCCTCTTCCTGTAGTGGGGGAGTCGAGGGAGGCGTGGGTGGTGGGCTCGTTTGTACTGGTAATCTCGGCAATCTCGGTGGCCGGCCACTATCGTCGCGAACATCGCATCCGCCAGCGCAGCGGGTCACACTCGGAAAACGCACGCGCGCCGGCCAGCGCGCAGGAAGGCTACCGTTTCGCCGCCTCAGTCGGAAACGGCCGGTAACGGTGATCCTGGCGCAATAGGCCGGTTCCCACCACAATCACTTCGGCGATGGCTTTTCACCGCTCAAACTGAATACACGTGCAATTAGCGCGTCCAACATGCGGAAGAAACCGTCCGCTCCGAAGCCTGCAACGAAGGCGATACCCGACGCCGACAGTGTCAGCACGCCCGCACCGGAGTTGACTTGGCCGGCCACGGTTGCAGGAGCGAAAAAGAGCCCAACAGCAAACCCCGCGATGGCACCAAGAATCAGCCGAATGACCGCGACGGTCTCATCGCGAGGAGCGAGGACGCTGGTGGTAAGCCGGTTGCTTATATCTCGCAGGAATGAAGCTAGCGTTCCGATAAGTCCAAACAACACGGGCAGGACATAGCTGGCATATGCCGAAAGCGCGAGCGTGACCGACTGAATGTTCTCCTGATTTGCGGCGTACTTCCCTGCGTCATTTTTTTGAAGTGTTGGAGATATCGGAAACGGCAGCAACAGCCAGCTGGATGGAAATCTGTCCGAAAACGCCCCCACGTCATTGATCGCCTTCTCGTAACGCCTCTGATAATAGGACCATCGGTTACAGAGCAATCTTACCTGGTTGCTCTCATTGTTATTTTTCGCGTCCGCGCATCGGACTGGAACCGTATCGCGCGTTTGGTGATTTGCAGCCGAAGCTGCGTTCTCCTTATCGACCTGTGCGTATATTTGCGCAGTTAGATCATCCGCACTCTTTTGGACCTCTTCAAAGCGCGACGTAAGCTGGACGCCGTACGCCACCAGCCACAGAAGAAGTGCCGAAAGAAGTGTCACGGCTGCGCCGAAGTTCGAGACCTTCCTGTGGAACCGCCGGAAGCGTTTAGCACTGATCGACAGTCCCGGGTATGCGTCTCTCGCGACGTAGGCCCGCGAGCCTTCGTCGACGAACTCCGATGCCTCTTGTTCTTGCGACTTGACGCTCTCGCTACTCCGTTCCTCGACAAACATGTACGTATAGGCGACTGTGAGTCCTGACGCCGGATATGCAATCGCATTGAGTTTGTCTTTCACGCACAGCAACAGCGCAGAATCGTCTGCTTGTGCCGAGAGCGGGCGTCCCGGTTCAGGCGGATAGCGCAATTGACAAATTCTTCGGATAACTTCAACCGGCTCCAGCGTTGCTGTCGCGCCGCCGTTCGGCGGTGCATTGTCCCCGTGCACCGGGTACTTGATATTCCCAATGTCGAGTATGTGAACGTCGGGCCGCCCGGAAATGAAATCCAAAAGCAGCAATACTTCGTTGAGATCTGGCTTATAAATCGATCGTCCAGCCGGCGGAAGTGATTTTCCGCCGCTTCCGTCGGCCGGCGGCGAGGGTTCGTTCGCCCGTAGCTGACCGTTCTCAACGTGAGTGGCCCCGCCGCCAGGATCATCGTTCGGGGAGCCCGATCTAGCGGCAACCTTGGGCTCCGTTGATTCGTCAGTTTGAGTTCCAGGCGTAGTAGTACTCACGACGGCCCCCTTCCTACGAGTCCTTAGAGCGAATCCGGTATCAAAACCGCCCTTCGCTTATAGGCGTCTGTCAATCGATCCAGACCGTCAACTGCTGGAACCCATTGACGTTGTCCATCGAGGATCTTCGGCTTGCAAAGGATCCAACTCAGAGTAGCGCAAGAAAGATAAGATCGACCGCGCTGAAAAGTAATGATTTTCGCAAGCGTTATAACGCGGAAGCTCTGTTTCACCTCGCCGCCAAGAATCATCGATCGCTAAACGGCGTCTCGATGTTGAATTCGGCGAATCTCAATGAATCGCAATCGGAGCTCATCTCGAAGGCAAAAGCCGCTAGACGCGCAGACCGATGGCGCGCGCTATCCGCGGGATATCACTTCGTCGCCGCTTCCCGTTTCCGCTAGAATCCTGCTACCGCCCCCCGATGCCGCATCATTTCACTTTCTAGGCCACCTGGTGCGAGCCATGCCGTACGGAGCTGCCGCTGCTTTCCGCCTATGCCGCGCGTTATGCGGCAAAGGACTTGCGTGTGCTCGGCTTCAGCCTGGATGAACCAGACAATCTGGTGGCCGTCCGGCAAGTCGCCGCCGATTTGTCCAGTCGGCCTGCTTGGCAGCGCATACGCGGGCGGGTACGGTCGGGTCTGGCGCCTCCCGGTGAGCGTTCTCTCACCCGCCCGCCTTGATCACGCTCGAGCGATCCCCGGCCAACAGCAATTGAGGCACTTGCGAAAACACCCATCCGGCGCCGGCCCCGGTCTCGGTCCGATCGAACACCCACACCACATCGAATCGGTCGTCCGGCCAGACTTCCGGATGCGGGCCGCCGGGAAAAATCGCTTCCGCGAGCTTGGGAATGTTGAGGTGCTCCCATGAGATCAGCACGACGCCGCCCGCTGCGACTGCCGCGGCCGCTACCTTTTTCTCGTCCCCTTTCAAATATTGGGTATCGGTCTCGATCACGAGCTTGGCCGAAAGCGGGACAAGGGTATGTTCTGGCCGCAAACTGTCGCTGTGCTTGCCTACCCCTGCGGCGAATAAATGCTGCGGGATGGCAAGCCCGGTGCGGCATCCCTTCCCCGCGGGCGGATCGAATAAGCCGATCAATGCGCCGGCCCGCTGCCAGCCCAGCACGCTGAGATCCTCGGCATCGATGGTACCGTCCATCGAGACGCCGTTGGTGTGCTGCGTCGGCTTCTCGGCGTGGCGAATCAACATGATCTTCGTCGACGACATGACATCCCCCGTTGTTCTGTCGCCGTTACGATACGACGAATCGGGCTGCGGCGCTCAGCGGCTGAACAATAGTCGTTCCTTCTCGCGAATGTCTCCGGCCGTGTAAAACCGCGACCACCACTTTTCGCCGTCGAATTTCAAACGCAGCGGCTGCCCGCCCGTACCGGCCTTCTTCAGCGCCTCGGCGAATGCGTAGTGATCGACGAGCCGGATCCCTTCGATCGCGAACGCCGTGGCGATTGCGCGATCGTAGATGGCCAAGAGGTTATCGCCGTTCGAACTTTCTCCGCCTTCCGCCAAGTTCGACGATCCGCCGAACACCACAGGGTTCGTGCCGTTGAAATCGACGACGACGAACTTATGGTGAACGACATGAGCGGCCGGATTGTGCACTTGCAGCTCAGTCGAGAAAGGCGGTGGAAAGCGCTCCGGGTCGGCCTTGGAATAGACGAGCTCGCCACCCTTCGTTGTCGGGGTGAAGACCGTCGTGCCGTCGATCGTATCGTCCGCGGGGTTAACCGAATCGGAAATGCCATACGAGAATATTTTCTGATTCGTGTGCAACTCCGACAGCGCTTTGAGCACTTCGCCCGTCCCATTTAAATCCATGACCGCAAAGATCACGGAGCTGCCGGCACCCTCGATCGCCTTCAACAAGCGCGCAAGGCCCACTTGCGGATCACGGTGCGGCGCAAACGAGACGACGATCGCTGGCATCCCCGGACGATTGATCGACACTTCCTGCGTCGAGAGGGGTTGCTTCTCGAAATCGGCCGCTTGCAGTTTGTCGTTGAACGCCGTCTCGAAGACCTCTCCGTACTTCGCCGCCACTGCCGGATCGTCGAACACGAACACATGGTTCGCGTTGACATAAAGCCCGGTGATCGAATAATTCGTGGACCCTGTCAGCACTTTCTGCGCAACGCCGTCGACCTTTTTGATGAGCACCTTGTTGTGCTGATATCGCTTGAAATGGCCACGCATGAAACCGCTCCGCGTTGCGTGCGTGGCGGCGGATTGGATGTCCGCGAACGCCTGCGCGGCCGCGGTGCCTGGCTTGTGGAGTGGGGAGTCGTCGGCCAGCATTCTCAACTTGCCCATGCTCGCCAAATCGATGAACGCGGTGATCATCGCCGGCTCGTTCAGGTCGTAGACGAACGCGTCGACCGTTGCATGCGGGTCTTGATAGCACTCCGTCAGAAAGTTCGCGATCGCCGTGCGCGCGTGTGCGCCTAGCCATGACCACTGCGCCTCGTAGGGCTTCCAATCGAACTTCCATTGGCCGGCCGTCGAATTCGGCTCATACGGCTTGTTGTCGAACTCGTCGGCGTAAGCCTGCGACGACAGATAGCCGCGCGTGAACGCCACTTCGATGCCGCCTTCGACGAACGGGCCGACGTCGATCGTCAACTGCACGCTTTGGTCGTCTTGCAACTGGCCCGAGTTGTCTTGCACAAAACGCTTGACGACGACTTCGTAGCAGAACGTGCCCTGCGCGTCGCTGGATGGAAAATCCAGCCACCAAAACTTCTGGAACGGCGCGGCATCGGACGGGAAAAACTTCCCACCGCCACTTTGGGTGTAGTTGCCCTCGAACGATAAGCGGTTGCCTAGCCACGTCCATGCGGTGCCGTCGACGGCTTTGCGGCGAATCGCGAAACCCGCGAGCTTATCGGTCAGGTGGTCCGCCAAATCGAAGGCGAGCATCGCACAGCGATCGCCGGAGTAAGCCTTGACAGTGAGTCCGCGCGACGAAGCCGTCGCGCTGAATACCTTGGTCATCGCACCCTCGCTCGTTCCGATGAGTGGAACATAGTACAGATCGAAGATGACAACTGTGCCTATTCCTCCAGCATCCTGCACCTGTCAGTTCTTACCCCCGTCAACCGCCGTGGTCCGGCCCAGCAGCACCTTCAGCAACGCGGGCAATAACAGCAGCACGAGCGGCAATTGCACGATGAGCCCCGATATGATGGCCACGGCCAGCGGTTGCTGCATCGCCGAGCCCTGCCCAAGCGCAAGGGCAAGCGGTGCTAGCGCAAGGATGGCAGCAATTGTCGTCATCGCGATCGGGCGCATCCGATTGCGGCCTGCCTCGATTAAGGCGCGCTCGATGGTCATGCCTTCTTCGCGTATCAAGCCTTGCAACTCCGATACGTAGAAGATGGCGACTTCCGTCACGATGCCGATGATCATCGTCATCCCCATCATCGCCGAGATGTTCAGTTCGATGCGTGTCGCCCAAAGGCCGATGAACACCACGCCGGCGGCCAGCAGCGGCATGACCATGACCGCGAGTGCCACGCGTAAGCGCTCGTAGAGAAACAACAGCAGCCCAAACACGAGCGCGACGGCGGCACCGAATACGATCATCAAGCCACGGAAGGCGATTTGCTGCTGCTGATAGAGGCCGCCGAGCTCATAGTAGGCGCCTGTCGGCAATAAGCCGGGCTCGCCTAGCGCACGCTGTACGTCCGCGATGGTCGAGCCCAAGTCGCGGCCGTCGATGCGTGCGGTCACGGCGACCATTCGCCTCAGATTGTCTCGTGTGATTTCCGGCTGCCCCGTTAGCACAACCCGCTGCGCTACGCGTTTGAGCGGAAACAGGTGCCCATCGGGCGCGCGGATGAGCAACTGGCCCAGTGCTGTGTCCGTCAGCTTCGATCCATTGCCAGCGCGCACGCGAATACCGACCGTCTTCGGTCCTTGCTGAAACTGCGTCGCCACGTCGCCCTCGACCATCTTTCCAACAGCTTGCGCAATCGACTGCGGATCCATCCCTTCAGCGGCGGCAGCATCGGGGCGAATGCGGACATCCAACGCGTCGCCGGCCGGACGGATACCCGAGTTAATGTCGACGACGCCCCGAATCTTGCCAATACGAGCGGCAACTTTCTCAGCGGTGGCGTCGAGCGTGGCTTGATTGTCCGAATAAATCTTGATCTGTACGGGCTGCGGCACGGCCGTTAAATCCCCGATCAAGTCCTCCATCAATTGCGCAAGCTCGATCTCGACACCCGGCACCTTCGATGCCACTGCCGAGCGGATCTCCTCCATCACCGTTTCAATCGGCTCGCGATTGTCCGACTTCAGCCGTATGAAAAAATCGCCGGCATTGGCTTCGTTCAAATCTCCGCCGAGCCCGATACCGGTACGTCGAGAGTACGTTTCGACGTTCGGATTTGCACGCAAAATGGCTTCGATTTGGCGCATCAACCGGTCGGTTTCCTCGATCGATGTCCCCGGCTGAGTGTGGTAATCGAGTACAAAGCCGCCTTCATCCATCGCAGGCATAAATCCGCTGCCCACCTGCGTGAACGCAAACGCGGACACCGCAATCAGCGGCACGAGCGCGAGTAGCGCGACCGCAGGCCGTTCGGTCGCGCGTGTCACAAGCCGTGTATAGCGCTCGTTAAGCCATGCGCCGAAACGCGACGGCGCGTGCTCGCGGGCATCCTTCGCCGTGAGCCAGTGATCGCACAGGATGGGAATGGCGAGCCATGTTACGAGAAAGGAAATGAGGAGCGCGCTGGCCATTGTGATCGACAGCGCTTTGAAGAATGCGCCGGTGACACCGGACAGAAATGCGAGCGGGACGAAAATAATGAGCGTGGCGGCGGATGAGCCCGCGAGCGGCCGAGTGAACTCGAGCGCCGCCGACATGACGCGGCCGTGAAATGCTCGCGCGCCCGTTTCGCGCATGCGTCGTGCGATGTGCTCGATCATGACGATGGCGTCGTCGATGACGAGACCGACGGCCGCTGCCATGCCGCCGAGGGTCATGATGTTGAAACCCATGCCGAAGACTTCGAGCAGCAAGATGGTCGAAGCCATGACGACAGGCACGAGCGTCACGGCAATGATAGTGATCTTCCAATTGCGCAAGAATACGAACAGGGTTAGCGCAGCCAGCACGACCCCAATCAAGATGGCGTCGCGCACGCTTGCGGCCGAGGCGACCACCAGTTGACTCTGGTCGTACCAATTGGCTAGATGCACGCCCGATGGCATGCTGTGCTCGAACGTTGCGAGCCGAGCTTGCACGGCCCGCGTCATGGCAACGCTGTTCGCTCCGGGCTGCTGATAGATATTGACCAGCACGGCATCGTGCCCATCGGCGTTGACGCGAATCCATTGCGGCACCGTACCGCGATAGGCGTGCGCGATATCGCCGAGACGCACCTGCGTACCGCCGTTCGACGCCACGACCACGCGTTTGAGCTCGTCGAGTCTGGCGAGCGACGTATTCGCAATCACGAGGTAAAGCTTGTCGTGATCTTCGATGCGTCCCGTCGCCATCAGGACGTTGGCCGCGCCGACGGCTTTGGATATGTCTTCGAGCGACAGCTTATACGCGGCGAGACGCGCGGGATCGATTTCCACCTGAAGCTCGTCTTGCGTGCCGCCCACCACATCGACGCGAGCGACACCATCGATCGACGACAGCAGCGGGCGAAGCTGATATTGAGCGAGATCGCGCAGCGCCGAAAGCGTTTGCGTGTCCGACGTAAGACTGTAGGCGAGAACAGGAAAAACAGTCGGATCCATGCGGTGCACTTGCATGGTTGTACCGCTCGGCAACGTCGAAAGAATTTCGCTGATGGCCGATTGCGCTTGCAGGGTCGCTTGCGCCATATCGGTCCCCCAGTTGAAGTTCAGCGAAATCTGCGCCGACCCGCGGCTCGTCGTCGAATTGACATCGACGACGTTCGGCACCCGCCGCAACGCCTCTTCCACCTTGGTCGTGACGAGCGCCTCCATTTGCTCGGCCGGCCTGTCGCCCGCATCGAGCGATACCACCGCACGTGGGAAGGAAACGTTGGGAAACAACGAAATGGGGAGGCGGAACGCTGCGAGCACGCCGGCGGAAGCAAGTAGCACCACCGCGAACAGCAGCGAGCGCCGATGCATCTGCATCCATTGTCCAAAATTCATCGTGCGGCGCCCCCTGCACGGCGAACGCTCATACCGTCATGCAGCTCGTAGTTGCCGACCGATACCACTTGACGCGCGGCATCGAGCGCGCCGTCCACGCCGTAGCGTTCGTCGTCTTCCACCGCGATGCGTACATTGACGCGTTTTGCTTTTTGATTGGGCTCGATCTGGAATAGATAAGCGCCCTGATCGTCGGTCAAGACGGATGAACGCGGGACAATCCAATGCGTCCCAGTCTGCGTCGCGATATCGGCGCTGACGTGCGTGCCGGGTATGAACGGCGTTCCCGCAAGAGGAACGCTTGCGGCAACGTCGATGAGTTGGCTTTGACTGTCGATGGCGGCGCCGACCACCATCACGCGCCCTGTGACGGCCGAGCGGGAAAGACCGGAAGACAGTCCATGCACCGTTACGGTATCCCCCGCATGGACGGCCGCGATATCGTCGGGATCGACACCCAGTACCACGTTGGGTCGCGTTGACTTGCCCGGGTCCGTTTGAGCGATCTGCATCAGCGCAGTGCCGGCGGGAACCTGATCGCCCTGCGAAATCGGCACCTGTAGCACCACGCCGCCGACCGGAGCGTAAATCGTGGCGATGCCGGCGACGACGCCCATCCGTTGCTGTGCATTGAACGCGTCGCGCGCATCGTCCACGGCCTTCTTGGCGGCGGAAAGTTGCGACGCCGTTGCAAGCCGTATATCGTACTGTGCCTGCGTGCGCGAGAGTTCGCCTTGCGCGAAGGTGAGCGCGCTCTTGGCCTGAACAGCGGCAAGCACCGCGGACGGATCGGCGGTCACGGCCGCGAGCGGTGCGCCGCGCTTCACGGTCTGGCCCGGCTGTACTAGCAAGCGCGCAATGCGCGTGACATAGGGAAGCGTCACCGCCGTGACGCTCGAGCCCGAGGCCGACACCACCCCATACGCTCGAACGGGCTGCCCGATCGAGCCGCGTTGAGCCGACACGCTCTGTACCGCGACCGTTCCGGTATCGGCATCGTCGGCATGCGCGCTCAGCACACCGCCCGCCGCGCAAATGGCTGCGGCGGCAAGGCTCCTGGCTAGACGCCGTAGGCGTCGTAGGCGTATCGGAAGGATTTTATTTTGCATGGGTTTCGGTAAAGCTCTGTTGGGATGACAAGGCGTCGGGGATTGCACTGCCGAGCAGCGCCCGCAAAGCAATGCGCTGTTCCGCCAGCGATTCTTGCAGCGTCGCGATGTCGAGACGTTTCGTGAGTACCGAGCTCATTGCGTCGGCGTAGGTACCGAGCGTCATATCGTGCTCGGCATAAGCTTGCTCGGCGTCGCGCGAAAGGCGTTCGGCGGCAGGAAGCGCATCTTGTACGCGCCGCTGTTCACGCTCGAGAATCATAATATCTGCGCGCAGATGGGCGACGTCGGCATAGGCTTGATTGAGGCGGTTCTGATATTCGTCTCGCAGTCTCATGCGCGTCGCGCGTTCGATCGCGATATTGCCGCGATTGCGGTTGAAAATCGGCAGCGAAAGATTGATCTGAAAACCGGTTGTGTAGATTTCCGAGGTATCGCGCGCGCGCACGAAGCCAACCGAAAGACTGGGAAACTGGCTCAGCACCGCAGCGCGATACTTCTCCTCCTGCGAGGCGTAACCCGCCTGCAACGCGATGAGATCGGGCCGGCGCTGAGGTAACGCCGCCAAGGCCACATCGATGTCGTTTTTGTCGACGGGGCGAGCATTGTCGTTGGAATCTTTAAGCGGCAATTGCACATTGGGCGAGAGGCCCAGCAGAGCGTTCAAGTCGTGGTGCGTCTGCTCGGCGGAACGCTCGGCCTCGTCGTATTGCTTGCGCGCGTCGATATAGGCGAGCCGCGCCGCGGCAGAGACATCTTCAGTGACGTCGTGCGTTGCTAGTGCTTGCTGGTTGTACTCGTAGCGTTGCCGCGCAAGATCGAACTGCTGCTGCAACAGTGGCAGCGTCTCTTGTGAAAGGCGCGCTTTCAGATAAAGCTGCTCGGCTTGAGCGATGACCTGCCATTCTTGCCAGAGCAAACCAAGATCGACCTTCGCAACATTTGCCTGCGCGGATCGTTCGTTCGCACCGCGCGTGACAATCGCCATCACATCCATGCTCAAACCGTAACTGAACGCGCGAGACATGCCGATCGCTCCCGGGTATTCGCTCGATACGCTCAATTGCGGATCGGGCAGAAGCCCGGCCGAAAACGCTTGAGCGCGGGCGATGCCGAGATCGTCGCGGGCCAGTTTCAGTTCGGGGTTGTTGGCGACGGCAAGCATGGCGACGTCGTCCATGTCGAGGCCCTGCGCGGGATCGAAGCGATGCGCGGCCAGCTGCGGTAATGGCATCGTCGAGGGATCGATTCGGATCCGCGTCAGCGCTTCGGCCGTCGTGGATGTGTCGGTCGGCGTCAACGGGTGGGAGCGATACGACACGCAGGCGGCCAGCATCAGGGCGCAGGAAGGCACGAGCACGGATCGACACGCGTGTGCGAGCGCCACTGCGATGCGGCGTCGCCCGGACGCACAAGCGGGGCGGGCGGCATGAGAAAGGGGCAAGATCGGGCTCCTAGGATGGATCGTCCGCTCGAACGCGAATCATTCGCCTTCGATGCGGGGGCCAGTTTGCCCGACCTATCCTTAAGCCGCCCTTATCGCAGTTTCGATCGCGAGCCGAACAGACGCCAGCCTCCGCCCGATTTCGTCTTCGAGGGATGTGCGGCTGCGCATCGCGAACTCGCTGACCGAAGCAACGGCGACCAAAAACAGCATGAACCCGAAGGCACTAAGGCGGTTCTCCAATGATCTGATCGATTAAATGGAGCTTGCGTGATCCACGGGTAAAGTAGAGGATTTAATCCGATTGCAGGATGTAGGTGAAATTCGTATGCTCTCGATGAATCAATAGATAACCTGCGGCCATTAATGCATCGTGCGCAGACTCCACCCTCTCCCTGGATTTTTTCGAGGGCTTTGAAATTTCGTCATACTCGACAAGCACTTGCCTTGGGTAAATGTTCTTCGATAGCATATCGATCAACACCTCAACCTCGGCACCCTCGATATCCAGCTTCAAAATAGCAACGTCATTTATTTCGCATCGCTCGAGAAGATTATTTATCGTTATTGAGTTTACTTCGATAAATGCCGTATCGGTTGCGTAATTATTTTGAAAGTTGATTATTGAATGCGAGACATGTTTTGGATTGCTTGGCATAAAAAAACGTAGGACCGTATCCTCATTCCATAATGCCATGTCGCATAGTTTAAGTTGGCCAGCTTTGATGTTCCTTAGATCATAACAATCAACTGGCTGCTCCCCTGTTTCTGTATAACCTTGCCGTCTACCCTCCCCGATTCTCGAGACTAGCTCGTTGAAATGACGAATCGCGCGCGGTGTCGGATCGACGATCACAATATTTGCATCGTAGCTGGAGGCAAATTCAACATCGAAAGACCCATCCTCGCCCAATCCGCAGCTGATCACCAAGGATCTTTCCAGTTCCGGTTCGTCAACGAAACACCATCCACCGTAACTAGACCCGAGCCTTTTGAGCTTAAGATCATGTTTTGATACGGGCAATATCGGCGCAATATTCCGCGCTTGATCGGCCAATACGCGGAGCTTATGGTACGTCGGCCGTACATGCTTCTTGATGGCTTCTAGCATAGCAGTCCTTGGCAAAGGGCGGTCCCAAGAATTATGCGCAACGAATGCGAACCGTCGGCGGCCACTAAAATCACGCGCAACATGAAGCCTTCGACGGCGCTCTGGACCGTGCAGCCGTCCATTCGACACAGCACCACCCTAACGCGTCTCGCGCTTCACAGCAAGACACGTCGAGACACGTCAAGACACGTCAAGACAGGCGATCCCGGATCGAGCGTAGCAGGCGAAAGCAATTTGTCCAGTTGGGATTTTTACGAAGCTCCCCGACGCAGACCTTGATGGCAAATGCCTTCAATGTGTGCTTTGGCGCATAGATGCGCAATGACCGGCTAAGATCGGCACGTCATACGGATCCAAGCGACACTCAATCCGTGACGAATTTTTCCTGCAACGGTGAAAAGCGAAGATGCGCCGCCAGGCGCATTGGCGCCATGCGGGGGTTTGCTCGCGCTTGTGCATCATTCACGCCGTAGGCTTTCTTCCCGTGAGCCAAGCGATCCGCTGCGCGCCGAATTGTCGGCCGGCCTCGACGAGCGGCCGCAAGCGCGACTCAAAAAATCGGCGCTCCTCCAGGGTGAATTGCTCGTCCAAAATGGCGCGAAGCGAGGGGGCCAACGGGTGGGGCGAGCTATCGACAAAAACATCCCAAGAAATCGGGTCGGCGGGCACGACATCAATGTGAAACTCGAGGTGAATCTCCTCGAAGCCCGAGTCGATCGCGAAGCGGACCAGGTCTCGCTCGCCGTAGTTCGTGATGGGAAGTGCCTTGGCTTTTTCTTCGGTGTCTGGAAACTGCGCGGACCGCCAGCGCAACATTAGCGGGAAAAACGCATCGCCCGTTCCTGGGGGACTAGTATCGACCATCGTCTTCAGCGCGCATACTTCGAATGCCTCATCTCGCAAGACCGGTTCGGCGATAGACATACGGCCCCCGGGTTTAAGGATGCGATGGAGTTCCCGAAATGCGGAACCCTTGTCTGCAACGTATGCAAGCACCGCGCGAGTCGTTACGGCGTCGACTGACGCATCGTCGATGCCGGTCAACGCATCGGCGGAGCATTCGATGAAGCTGCATTGCGGCCGCACGCCGAGCTCTTGCGCGAGACCTTCGGTGTAGCGCAGCATCGGCGCGGAAACATCGGTCATCAAGACCTTCAACGAAGGACCGACGCGCTCGATTGCCCGGAAGGCGACGAGGCCATCGCCAGTCCCAATATCCGCCAACGTCATGCCCTCGCCCAAACAAGCGGCGTCGAGTACTCGGTCGGCATACTTCCTCACGTCCGCACGAAGCGCTTCCCTGTACTGCGAGTCGCCGCCGTGGCGACGATGAAGAAGCCATTCAGACCATATGTCTGCGTTTTGATTGCTCATTGCGTAATCAGCTTCCAGTTAGCTTCCAGCTTGATTCCAATTTTATTTCGGCTCGGGCTCAAGCTTAAAGGAAAACCCGAGGAAACGCGCGTGATTTCCATGATGAGCCAGACAAACTGGCAGCCGCCCGGCAAGCAAATTACTTAGGACCCCAAAATATTTCTCTTCATTATACGGACACAATCATTCTCCATACTCGCGTCGGGATTGGGCCACGCCCTTCCTTCGCCGGCCGGCTTCCGATCGATCCCTCGCCCCACCATTCCAAAGTAAATATTCATAGCAATAGCCTAAGGAAAGCGAAATGAAAATAAAATGTTTGGCATGTGTCATGTCCGCTGCGGCGGTACTTACGGCATGCGGCGGCGAAGGAGGAAGCAGCAGCCCAACGCCGGGCTTGACGCCGGCAAATAACGCGGCGGTTCCCAACACCGCGACTGCGGCCGGCTACTCGCTGACGGTGTTTGCGACTGCGCCGTCGACGACCGCGAAGCCGGATTCGATCGTCCAGTACAACAATACCGTTTTCATCGGCTATCAGATGGTGGGGGACGTCAAGAACGGCACGGTCCCCAGCCTTACCAACACGGTCGTCCAATATGATTTGAACGGCAACGCGCTGAAGAGCTATACGGTGCCGGGGCACGTCGACGGGCTGTTGGCGCGCACCGACACCAACACGCTGTGGGCGATGTCGAACGAGGACGGCAACCCCGAATTGACGATCATTAATCTCTCGAGCGGCGCGCAAAAGACGTACCAGGCCACCGTGAACCCGACCGCCCACGGCGGCGGCTACGACGATATGCAATTGCTCAATGGCGTCGTGTATGTCAGCGCGTCGAACCCGACCACGCCCGGCGCGGCGGCTCCCACCGTCGTCTCGCTGACACTCAATCCGAACGGCACGACGTTCGACGTTGCCCCGGTGCTCGCCGGCAATGCAAAGGCTGTCGATATTACCCCGTCGGTCGGCGGCTCGGCGAATCCGAACCTCAACACGGCCGTCCCGCTCGTCCTGACCGATCCGGACTCGGAAGCGATCGACTCAACCGGCAACCTCGTGCTCGACAGCCAAGCTGACGGCAAGCTCGTCTTCATCCATAACCCCGGGGCGTCGCAGTCCGTGAACGTCTTGACGCTCACCCTTTACAACGACAAGGACGGCCCGGTGTATCCGGTTGACGATACACGCTGGGTGCCCGCGCCCGGGGCGAACGGAAAGACGTTCATGCTCTTCACCGATTCGAGCAACACGACCTATCGCCTGGACGCGCCATTCAAGCAAGGCGATGCCTATAGCGCAGGCCAGGGACAAGTGATGCAGTTGGATATCAAAACCGGACACCTGACGCCAGTCGCCGCGGGCATCGGCAATGCATCTGCATTGCAGGATCCGCACGGCATGCTGTTCGTGGCGCTGTGATGCTGTAGCGATGTCGTGCCCCGCTGCGTTGCTTCGGCGCGGCGGGGCGCCTTCACTATCGATGTCACGTCTCGCCTCTAGATTCCCATTCCTTGGACATTGGCCTGCACCGATCGTTTGTTCGAACCGCGCGTGATAATCGCCATCACGTCCATGCTGAGGCCGTAATTGAACGCGCTCGCACCGTAGATCGTTTCCCCTTGCTGCCGATCACCGGCTATTTACCGCACGCCTTCGTCGAGCCGGGCGAGCACGCCCGCGACAATGCGATCGCAGCGCGCGCCGTCGAACGAGAAGATGTCGCGCTCGGCAAGATCGAGCTCCTGCGCCAACGACTCGCGCAATAAGCTGCGTGCTCGAAAATGCCGTGTTCGCACCGTCGCTTCGGGGATACCCAGACATTGCGCCGTCTCTTCCACGCTGAGCTCCTCGACACAACGCAGAACGAACACGACGCGAAACGCCTCGGGCAGCGCATCGAGCTTGCGTTCGAGCAACGCGCGAACCTGTGCGCGCATCAATGCATCGTCGGGCGATGCCTCATGAGAAATGTCCATGAGTTCGAGATCCGGTTCGTCGTTCGCCGCGATGCTGACCATCGGTGCAACGGCCTGCCTGCGCGCATTACGCCTGAGTCTAGCCAAGCATGCGTTCACCACGATCCGCGACAGCCACGTCGAGAACTGCGCGTCGCCGCGAAACGTATCGATCGCCCGATACGCCGCGAGATAAGCGTCCTGCAAAGCGTCCTGCGCTTCCGCATCGTCGCGTAGCATCGCCCGCGCGAGGCGATACAAGCGCTGGTTGTAGCGGCGCATCAACTGGGTGAACGCATCCCGTTCCCCCGCACCGACGGCGGCCGCCAGCGTCCGATCATCGGCATGCCGCCAGTCGTTACGCGGCACACCGCAGGCTGTCGCATCAAGGCTCATGGCTTTCCCTTCCCATCCTTCACAACCAGCGTCGCTTGCATCGTCGGATGAAACGTACAGACGTATGGGTAGCGCCCCGGCGTCTTTGCTTCATACCGCCATTTTGCGCCGGGCTCGATCGCGTGCGAGTCGAAGCGTCCCGCGCCGCTCGACGTGACCGTGTGCTGGAACGGATCGTCGTTGACCCACACGACCGTGTCGCCGGGCGCGACCGTCACGGTGGCAGGCTCGAACCGCATACCAGTGATCTTGACAGTCCATGTCTTCGCCTCCGCTGGCAATGCAAGTGCGGCCCACGCGCCGACGCAGATGACGGCCGCCGCGACGCGCATGCGTCGCCCTCGCTCATTGTCCGCCGTTCGCATCGAGCTTCGCGTCCAAGTGCTTGGCATGATCGAGGTGAGCGACGAACGCGGGCCGCACTTTGACGAGCAGCGCCTTCAGTTCGGCGTTCTTCGCGCCCGGGATCAACGTCTTATCCATCGCGTCGATTACCGCTTGATGGTAGGCCACTTCATGATCGACGTACGCTGCGTCGAACGCCTTGCCGCTCAATCCCTTGAGTTTCGCCAAGTTGTCGTCGCCGCCCTTTTTCAGCGATTCGCTTGTGGGGTTCGATTCGGGCGTGACGTTCAGCTTGCGCACGAGAGCGGTTGCGGATTGATTGACGCCCGTGTGATCGCGCACCATCGTCTTCGCGAACGCTTTGACGTCCTTGTTCCCGCTCTTTTGCGACGCAAGCTTGCCGGCATCGATGTCGACTTGGTTCGCCGTGACGACGATCGCGGCGATCTGCGGATCGGTCACAGCGGCGTCGCTTGCGCTTTGCGCTTGAACGCTGCCCGTCAGCGCGGTCAGTGCCGTTAGAAGGGCCAGCTTGGGGACCGGTTTGAGACTCGCGAATTTCAACATGTTTTTCTCCTATCGAGACCGACCGTCGCCCGTTCACCGATGAGAACGGGATGGTCTTACCGCGATAGATGTCACGTCGCGCCTGCGCGTTCCCGTTCTCGCGAAGTTATCCACACGAGAGCAAACGTCGCGCAACGATGGTTTATTCCAAGCAGGCTTTAATCGTAATGAGTGCATTCGCTGTGCTATGCTGGCAGGCACTTCACGGCCCGCGTCGGTGCGAGGCTGGGCATCCCCCGATCTATGGACTATCGACATCTCAAGAACCGCAAGAGCATGCACGGGCGTATCGTGCAGGAACTCGGCACCGAGATCGTCAGCGGCAAATTCGCTCCGGGCGACCGGCTGCCGCCCGAACCCACGCTGTGCGAAGCCTATGGCGTAAGCCGCCCCGTTTTGCGCGAGGCGACGCGCGTGCTCGTCGCAAAAGGGCTCGTCGTTTCGAAGCCGCGCGTGGGCAGTGTCGTGCGGCCGCGCGAAGAGTGGCACATGCTCGACCCCGACGTGCTGTTTTGGACGATCAGCGTCACGCCCGAGGGCGATTTTTTTCGTTCGTTACTGACGGTACGGCGCATCATCGAACCCGCGGCTGCGGCGCTTGCCGCAACGAATGCGACCGAAGAAGATCTTGCCCGCATGCGGCAATCCTTCGAGCGCATGGAGAATGCGAAGACGTCCGACGCGCTGCTCGAACCCGATCTCGAGTTTCACCGCGCGGTGATGGCCGCAACGCATAACGACATGCTCGCGTTCATCGGCAACATGATGTCGATGGCGCTCTGCGAATCGATCAAACTGACGAGCCGTCACCCCGACACTCACGCCCTATCGCTGCCGCGGCACAAAGCGATTCTGACCGCGATCGAGCATCGCGATCCGCTCGGAGCGCGGCAGGCGAGCCTCGTTCAGTTGGAAAACGCAAAAGCCGATGCCGAGACGATCCTCGTCATCGGCGCGCGAGCCGAACGCTAACACTTAGACGATTCGATTGAGGCCCGCGTCGATGCGCGGGCCGTATCCACCGATCAATGCGAATGTGGCGGCACCTCGGCCCCACGGCACCCCACCAAGAAATCGAAGTCGCATCCCTCGTCGGCCTGCAGTACGTGGTCGACATAGAGATTGCGATAGCCGCTGACGTCCGCCGCGTTACGCCGCGTGCCTGTTGTCTCGCGCCAGGCCGCCAAGCGCTGCGCCAATTCGTCTTCACCGATGTCGAGATGCAAGCGCCCCGCATCGCAATCGAGCTCGATCCAATCGCCGTTGCGCACGATCGCGAGCGGGCCACCGGCACGCGCTTCGGGCGCCACATGCAAGACGACTGTCCCGTATGCCGTGCCGCTCATGCGCGCATCGGAAATGCGAACCATGTCCGTCACGCCTTGTGCGAGCAGCTTGGGCGGCAAGCCCATGTTGCCCACTTCGGCCATGCCGGGATAACCCTTCGGCCCGCAATTTTTCATCACCAAGATCGAGTCGGCCGTCACTTCGAGTTCGGGATCGGCGATGCGCGCCTTGTAGTCGTCGAAGTTTTCGAACACCAGGGCTCGGCCCCGATGCTTGAGCAGCGAGGCCGTGGCCGCCGACGGCTTGAGCACGGCGCCACGCGGTGCGAGATTGCCGCGCAGCACGCATAGGCCACCGTCCGGGACGAGCGGTGTGTCGAGCGGACGAATGACTTCGTCGTTATAAATGGGCGCTTCCTGACAGTTCTCCCACAACGAGTGCCCGTTCGCGGTCAACGCGTTCGGATGCGGCAGCAATCCCGCTTCGCCCAGACGACGCAGCACGGCCGGCAGTCCGCCCGCGTAATAAAACTCTTCCATCAGGAAGCGC
>CAYRLJ010000023.1:0-9545 GCA_964425025.1 uncultured Burkholderia sp.
CGGCGCAGTACTACCGCGATGCTCGCATCCTGCCCATTTACGAAGGCACGACGGCGATTCAAGCGAACGACCTCATCGGCCGCAAGACGGTCCGCGACGGCGGCGCCGTGGCCCAAAGCCTTCTGCGTGAGATCGACAAGACGATCGACGCGTTGAAATCGCAAGAGGACCATGCCTTCCGCTCGATCGCGACTCAGCTCGAAGCCGGCCGGCGTGCATTGGCTACGGTGGTCGAATTCGTCGTCAAGCACACCAAGACCGACCCGAACGCGGTGTTTGCCGGCAGCGTACCGTATTTGAAGCTCGCGGGCCTTGTGTTCGGCGGCTGGCAGATGGCGCGCGCCGCATTCGTCGCGCAAGACAAGCGCTCCGAAGACCCTTCGTTCTACGGCGCAAAGGTGCTGACCGCGCAGTTCTTCGCCGAGCACCTATTGCCGCACGCCATGGCACTCGAAGCATCGATCGTCAGTGCGAAAGGCAGCGAGGGCTGGCTTGCTTTGGACATCGAACAATTCTGATTTTTAGCTTTAAGGGATGACGAGCACGACGACCACAGCGTCGCAACGCGAATCGATGGAATACGCGTGGTGATCGTCGGCGGCGGCCCTAAAGACCCCACCCAAAACATCGTATGGGTTGCCCCCGAGGGTGGCGGTGGTCCACACTACTCGAATATGCAGCGAGAACCGGCGGATCAATCAAGCGGATCATTCAGGAGAGCACATGGATAAGGAAGTGGTGGTAGTAGGCGGCGTTCGCACCGCCATTGGTAAATTCGGCGGCAGCTTGAAAGATCTCGCGCCGACCGAACTGGCGACGATCGTCGTGCGCGAAACATTGGCGCGCGCCGGCGTCGATGCCGCGCATGTCGATCACGTCGTATTCGGCAACGTGATCGCGACGGAGCCCAAGGATTTCTATCTGTCGCGCGTCGCTGCAATTAACGCCGGCATTCCCGAAAGCACGCCCGCATTCAACGTCAACCGCTTGTGCGGCTCCGGCTTGCAGGCGATCGTGTCGGCCGCGCAAACCATCCTGCTCGGCGACGCGCAAGTCGCGATCGGCGGCGGCGCGGAAAACATGAGCCGCGCGCCGTACATCGCCCCCGACGCGCGTTTCGGCGCGCGTATGGGCGATATGCGCATGGTCGACATGATGCTCGGCGCCCTCAACGATCCGTTCCACGGCGTGCCGATGGGCGTGACAGCGGAGAACGTCGCGCGCAAGTTCGGCATCACGCGGGCCGACCAGGACGCACTCGCGCTCGAGTCGCACTTGCGCGCCGAGCGCGCGATCGCCGAAGGCCGGTTCAAGAAGCAAATCGTGCCTATCACGCGTCGTGTGAAAGGCAAGGATGTCGTGTTCGATACGGACGAGCACGTGCGCAATCACGCGACGATCGAGGATTTCTCGCAACTGAAGCCCGTGTTCGCACGCGAGGAAGGGACGGTCACGGCGGGCAATGCCTCGGGCATCAACGACGCGGCCGCGGCCGTCTTGCTCATGTCGCGCGAAGCGGCCGAGAGTCACGGAGCGAAGCCGATGGCCCGTCTCGTTGCCTACGCGCATGCCGGTGTCGATCCGCTGCACATGGGCATCGGCCCGGTGCCTGCCACGAGGTTGGCGTTGGAGCGGGCAGGGTTGTCCGTCGCCGATATCGACGTCGTGGAGGCGAACGAGGCGTTCGCCGCGCAGGCATGCGCTGTCACGCGCGAGCTCGGCTTCGATCCGGCCAAGGTGAACCCGAACGGCTCGGGCATCTCGCTCGGTCATCCGATCGGTGCAACGGGGGCATTGATTACGATCAAGGCGATCGACGAATTGCAGCGCATCGGCGGGCGTTATGGCTTGGTGACGATGTGCATCGGCGGCGGGCAAGGTATCGCCGCGATTTTCGAAAACCTGCAGCGATAAAGAATCGGCGCGGCGGCCTTTGGGCGTCGCGCCAATGAAGAGAACGGTTATGACAATTGAAACGGCGGGCGTGTACGAGTACGCCTAAGCGCCGCCCGTCGCGGCAGACACGGCTTCGCGCATCAATGCGATGAACCGCAGTAGTCGCGACGGATAGAACTGCGCGTGCGGGTAGATCAAGTAGACGGGCAGCGCTTGCGCCTGCCACTTCGGCGCGAGCGGGGCACGGCCACGCGCAGCAGCCCCTCGGGCTCCTCTTGCGCGCCGCGAACGTCGGCCTCGAACGACGCCCAACTCGCCAGCAATTCCTTCGCGCGTTTGAAGCAGCGTTCGCGGTCGACGGTCAGCCGCATCGTATGCGTCGAGCGCTGCAACAAGCGCACGCCGAGCGATCGTTCGAGCGCTTGCAGGCGGCGGCTAATCGTCCGCTTGTTTTTCGCAGCGGCGCGACGGCACGTTCCAGCCCGATGAGTGCTTCACGCAACGGTTCACGCAGTTCCTCTGCGCGTTGGGTTGGGCGCATCCCGCGATGCCCGGGCAACAGCAAGGGATCGTCGAAGACGTCCCTCGGTTTCGCGAGCTGGACGCTGACGGACGGCTGCGAATAATGCAGCCGCTGGGCCGCGCGCGTGACGTTTTGCTCGGTCAGCAGCATGTCGAGCGTGACGAGCAGATTGAGATCCAAACGTCTGAGGCGGTTATCCACGTTAATACCTATGATTTCAGGAATTCATTTCTAATATAGCGCGACGAGCCGTATACGCTGTCTCTAACTCCACTGGAGATGAATACATATTGCCCGGGGAGGCAGCGCTAGGCGTGCATGTCGCTTCGTGATCGGTTGAGCGCCTGCGCTGAGCCGGTGTAAACGCATTTTGATCCGACGAATGCGAGCATCATATGGCCGCGCTATGTCTTTCTCGGAGACGATTCCGCCGCCTCGCAAATTGCATGCAACTGGCGGTCACAACGCGCGAGCGCCGGTTGCTTTTCGTTTTGAAGCGTCGATCGCTTGTTGTTCGCGTGTTCCAATACGATTGCATTCGTCGATGCGGCGGAACTCGTATTGTGGAACGAATGAGTGTTAATTCGCCTGAAATTGAGGCTTGTTGCTGACAGGAGGCTTGCTGCCATGGCATAGTGCAATCACTTTTTATTTCGGGAAGACCCACATGGCCACGTTGGAAGCGATTCAAACGAAGATCAAACGCTTGCAAGAGCAGGCAGAAGCGATCAAGGCGCGGCAGTCCTCCACGGCACTCAAGCGTATCGTGGAACTCATTCAAAAGAGTGGCGTGACGGTAGCCGATATCGAGGCCTATCTCGGCGCGAAGAAGCGGGGCGCAAGTTTCGTCAAAAAGCCCATTGCTGCTACAACGCCTGTTGCGGCGAAGTACCAAGACCCGAAGACCGGCGCGACCTGGACAGGACGCGGCCGTGCTCCAGCTTGGATCGCGCAGGCGAAGAATCGCGATCGTTTTCTTGTTAATGGCGAGGCAATGAGTTCCTCGTCGCCCACGAAAGCCGCTGCCAAGCGTAGCGGCAATTACGTCAAAGGCGCGCAGCCGGCTAAGTATCGGGACCCGGAGAGTGGGGGAACGTGGAGTGGCCGCGGGCGGGCGCCGGCGTGGTTGGCGAATGTAAAGGACCGCTCGAAGTATTTGATTGGAGCGTAGAGCAGGCGTCATATTTGCGGGGTAGGGGCGTTCTCGCGGATTAATGCCATGCCCTCGGCTCGCTCCCCCCGCCTCCCCGCCCCTTTCCCGCTATCGAAAGAAGCGGGACTTCCTCATCACGCCAGAGCCCGCGCCATCGGGCCGGCGCCTGTCTGCCGGCAATCAACCTTTGAGCTTCGTTGTGCAGAAGCATTGGGCCAGCCGGTTGCACTATGACTTCCGATTGGAACTCGACGGGGTACTCCTTTCCTGGGCCGTTCCCAAAGGGCCGTGCTACGACCCGAAGGAAAAGAGGATGGCGATTCACGTGGAGGACCATCCCGTTGCTTATGCCGGCTTCGAGGGCACGATTCCGCCAAAGCAATATGGCGCCGGTACGGTTCTCGTTTGGGACCGCGGAACGTGGGAGCCGATCGGCGATCCTCACGATGGCATGAGCGCGGGCAAGATTGTTTTTCGACTCCACGGTGAGAAACTTGCCGGGCTCTGGGAGTTGGTGCGCATATCGAAGCCGGACGACAAGCAAGATCAATGGATGTTGTTCAAAAAGCGTGATGAATGGGCGCGGCCGATCGCCGAATACGATGTCATTCAGGCGCTCCCGGATAGCGTTGTCGCCAACCCGTTAGGATTCATTGAAACGCGTGAACCTAAACGCCCATCGCCGGCACGCGATGGACACCCAGCGCCCGACCTATCCGCGGCGGTGCCCGCTCGGCTCCCGGACAAGCTGGAGCCGCAACTCGCGAGTCTCGCGACGTCCCTCCCGACGACCGGCGATTGGATAACCGAGGCCAAGCTCGATGGGTATCGCATGCTTTCCCGTATCAGCAATGGCCATGTGCGGCTCATCACCAGAGGGGGCCACGATTGGACGGAAAAGTTCGCTGGCCTTGCCGTTGAGTTGGCGGACCTTTCGCTCTCGAGTGCGTGGCTGGACGGCGAAATCGCTGTGCTCAGAGAAGGTATTCCAAACTTTGCCGCGCTACAGGATGTGATAGACGGAAAGACCGATAAGGACATTGTCTACTTCCTATTCGACCTGATGTATCTCGACGGCAAGGACCTGAGGAAGGTGCCGCTATGGACGAGGCGCGCGCTGCTTGCACAACTCATCGAGCGTTCCGGCGAACACATTCGGCTCAGCCAGGATTTCGACGCACCGCCTGCGCAAGTATTCGAAGCGGCATCGGGACTAGGGCTGGAAGGCCTCATGCTCAAGCGGCGGGACGCGCCGTATGTGTCCGGCCGCACTCAGACGTGGCTGAAAGCGAAGGCTCGACTTCGTCAGGAATTCGTCATCTGCGGCTTCACCGGCCGCGGCGGCAAGGCGGGCGAGATCGGCAGCCTCCTGCTTGGCTACTATGTCGGCGACCGGCTTCACGCTGCGGGCAGCGTCGGCACCGGATGGGACGCCCGGACTGCTCGGGACCTCTGGGCGCGCCTCATTGCGATGGAGGTGAACGCGTCGCCATTGAACGTGACGGTCAGTCAACCCGGACGTTGGTCGAGGCGAGTCGCGGGCAGCGAGCGCTGGGTTCAGCCCACGTTGGTCGCGGAAGTCGAGTTCGCCCAATGGACGGAAGAGGGTGTTATCCGACAGGCGTCGTTCAAGGGCCTGCGCCTCGACAAACCGGCTTCCAGCGTCGTGCGGGAAGGCGGCACGACCGAGATGCCTGTGCGCTCGCCGCAACTGAAAATCACACACCCCGACCGAATCGTCGATGCGTCGAGCGGCGTGACGAAAGCCGACCTGGTCCGCTATTACGCCAGCGTAGCGCGGTGGATGGTGCATCATCTGAAGGATCGGCCGGTGGCCTTGGTCCGCGCGCCCTCCGGCATCGCTGCGGAATTGTTTTTTCAGAAGCATGCGGAGAGAACCGGAATGCCCGGTCTCACGGCGCACGACCGAAATCTGTGGCCCAAACATCCGCCGTTGCTAACGGTCGATACCGAGGATGCCCTGCTATCGGCTGCGCAAATGAACGCCGTCGAATTCCACACGTGGAATTCCGTTGTCAGTCGGCTCGATCAACCTGACCGTGTCATTTTCGATCTTGATCCGGGCGAAGGGGTGAAATGGGGCCACGTTCAAGAAGCGGCGATCCTCGTGCGAACGCTCTTGTCGGAACTGAATCTCGATGCCTGGTTGAAGACGAGCGGCGGTAAGGGACTGCACGTTGTTGTCCCGCTTACGCCGCGGCTCGACTACGATTCGGTGAAGTCGTTTTCGCGGGCGTTCGTCCGACATCTTGCGAAAACCATTCCGGAACGCTTTTCGGCAACGTCCGGCGCTTCCAATCGCATCGGGAAAGTCTATGTCGATTACCTGCGTAACGGCATGGGGCAGACCACCGCTGCGGCGTTCTCCGCGCGTGCCCGGCCCGGCATGGGCGTCTCTTTACCCGTCTCTTGGGATCAATTGTCCGACCTCAAAAGCGGCGCGCAGTGGAGTGTCCAAACGGCGCGGGAGTACCTTAGCTTCCGCTCCAGCGACCCGTGGGAGGACTATTGGGCAACGCGCCAATCGTTGGCATCGGCGATAAAGCTCCTAAAATGAGGTGAACCCGTCGCTGCGCGCGCGACGTGGCGCAGCAGACCGTGAGAGCGGCGGTGGCACGTGCATTGCCTGCCTACGCTGACCTGCTCATCCGTTAGGAGATGTTCATGCCGGCCCGTTCAATCGCCTCCTTATCCCTTTCCTTCGGGCTCGTCTCCATTCCGGTGAAGCTATATACCGCGACGGAGAGTTCGTCGGATATCCGATTCCATCTGCTGGCGCCGGATGGATCGCGCGTGAAGCAGCAATACATTTCGGAAAAGACGGGAGCCGTCGTCGAGCGCTCGAGCATGAAGAAGGGCTATGAGTTCGAGAAGGACAAGTTCGTCGTATTCACCAGCGAGGAGCTCAAAGCCTTGGAGGATGCTGCCAGTCATGTGGTTGAGATCATGGCTTTCATACCGGAGGAAGCGGTCAATCCCGCCTATTACGACAAGGCTTATTACATTGCGCCCGATAAGCGAGGCGGTAAGCCATACAGTTTGCTGCAACAGGCGCTGGCACAAAGTGGCCGATGCGCGCTGGCCAAGTGGGCATCGAAGGGGAAGACCAGAATCGTACAGGTGCGGCCAGAAGAAGGTGGGCTCGTGTTCCAGCAGTTGCTCTACGCGGACGAAGTTCGCTCGCTGAAGGAACTCAATATCGAGCAGGTTCAGATATCCGATGCCGAGCTGAAACTTGCGCTGCAGATTATTGAACAAGGTGCGCAGGACAACTACGAACCGGCGGCTTACGAAGACGAAGAAAAAAAGCGGATTCTCGCCGCGATAGACGAGAAAATCGAGGGCAAGCAGGTTGTCACCCACGAGCCCGTGGAAGCGGCGGCTGGCGGTGGGCAAGTCATCGACTTGATGGAAGCGTTGCGGGCCAGCCTCAAGGGAGGTGCTCAACCGAAGGCTGCGGCGGCACCCAAGCGCAAGAGCGACGAGGACGTCGAGGACATTGCAGCAGCGCCTGCGAGGACGCGCAGGCCCGCAACTCGCGCGGCCAAAGCCCCCGCTAAGGAGCCTGCAAAAGTGCGGGCGCGCAAGTGACACCGAAAGATACTTCGCGCGAGATTTCGATGCGAGAGTTGGAGTCCATGCTGGGGGTTTCCCGCCGCGTGGTTTCAGGTCTGATCGCTGCAGGCTTCGTGACGCCGTCGCGCGGGCCGCGGAACGAATACCGATTCACGTTTCAGGACGTCGTGTTGCTGCGAACCGCGTTGCAGTTGCGTTCCGCGCGGATACCCCCTCGCAAGATCATTCTCGCTTTGTCCCGGCTCAGAAAAGCGTTGCCGGATGAACTGCCGCTTACCGGCATTCGTGTGTCTGCGGTTGGCAACGATGTGGCCGTGAAGACGGGGCCCTCCCAATGGGATGCCATTACCGGCCAACTGCTCTTGGATTTTGAGGTCGCACAGGTCAAAGGTGACGTGGTGTTTCTCGACAGAGCGCCGGCTCAAAAGGATGCGGCGCACCAAGCCGAGGAATGGTATGACCTTGGCGATCAGCTGAGAGCGTCCGACGTGAGTGGTGCCGAGCAGGCGTATAAAAAGGCCATCCAAGTATCGCCTAAACCGTTCTATGCCGCGTACGTCGACCTTGGCGCACTGCTGTGCGAACTCGAAGCACGCTGCGAAGATGCGCTTAGTGTGTTCGACGAGGCATTGTTCCATTTTCCGGAAGATGCCGTCCTGCACTTCAATCGAGCGATCGCATTAGAGCAGGTGGGCAGATTTGACGACGCGGAGCGCAGTTATAAGCGCTGTTTGCAGCTAGATCCGACCTACGCGGATGCGCACCACAATTTGGCGATCCTGATGGAGACGCGGGGTGACCGACAAGGTTTGGTGCGTCATTTAAGTGCTTATCGTCGGTTGACGACGTGAGTGTCTGAGCGGCTTACTCCACCGTAACCGACGTCGCCAAATTTCGCTGTTTATCGAGATCCGTCCCGCGCGCAAGCGCCATTGGGCGCCACCGCAACCTCTTCTGGAGAAAACCTTGACCGCGCGGCTGTTTCGCTCGGCGCGTCACGATCGCGATTGCTTCGTCGCGTTGTACATCGTGCTCGTCCTCGAGTGATCGAGGCGAGCGAAGGGGGCGCGTTCGGTATGTTTAATCCCGCGCCTGGAACAGGTTCATCATCGAGCTCGCGTTGCGTTGCCCTTGATCCTCGAAGCAGTTGTTGAAGATGACGTGCGTGGTTTTGACTTGCGCGGCAAGCAATTTGATCGGCGTGCTCAGTTCGCGCAGTTCCTCGTCGGTGTAATCGTAGTTGAAGCGGCCAGATGCTACCGAACCGGCCTCGTTCCATGTAGCGGTGTTACGCCCATGCAGACGGACGATCGCCAGTTCCGCATTCGTTGCTTCCCAAATCGTTTGCGCTCGATTCGGTACGTCGGGCGGTGCATCCATCACGACGTGCGCGACACCGTGCTCGCGTTCGAATCCGAGCGTCCAAGACTTGTGTTTGTCGTCGAGCCACGATGGGTTTCGAAACTCAAAGGCGATAGTACGACCGGCCATGCGCGCCGCACATTCCTCGATATGCGCTCGGCCTTGCGGTGAGCTCGTCAACCAAGGCGGAAACTGAAACAGCGCGGCGCCTAGCTTGCCGGTTTGTTCGAGGGGTGCGAGCCCGTCGAGAAAGCGGCGCCAAATTTCGTCGAGCAATTCGTGCGGGAAATCTCGATAGTAGAGATTCTTTTTCGCGGTCTGCGGCACGTGCATCGCGACGTCGGGCGGCAGGGCTGCGCGTCCGGTTTGATGGCCGGTCAACAAGCGGAAAGCTTTGACGTTGAAGATGAAGCTGTCAGGCGTGCGCTCGGCCCACAGTTCGGAGTTCGACCGCGAGGGCAGCGCGTAATAACTGGAATCGACTTCGACGAGCGGGAAGATCGAGGCGTAATGAGCGAGGCGCGCTTGCGCGGTGGAGCAGCCGCGGGGATAAAAGCGTTTGCAAGCGATCAGGGATTTGTCCGCCCATCCCGCGGTGCCGCAGAGGATTTTGGTCATGGTTGCGTCGGCCGACGGATAGTCGGCGGCACATGTCGGGTGATCGATCATCGAATCACCGGAGCAGCGCATTCGGAACCAGGGTGTACCCTAAGATGACGCGCGCGGCGTATAAAAGCGCAGGGCCCTACCCAGGGAAGAGGTAGGGCCCGTCTACTGCAACTTCGAGGTGAGGTGAAGCTACTGCTAGGGGTACCGCTACTTCCAGGGGACTGCTACCGCAACTGCTAGGTATTGCTATTCCGAGTGCTACTGGTGCTTCAGGTGCTGCGGCCTACGGTGCTGCAACTACTGTGCTGCCCATCAGGTACTCGATACTTCGAACTGCCAGGTGCTTCGAACTACTAGGTGCTTCGAACTACTAGGTGCTTCGAACTACTAGGTGCTTCGAACTGC
>CAYRLJ010000023.1:9645-48042 GCA_964425025.1 uncultured Burkholderia sp.
TTCGAACTGCTAGGTGCTTCGAACTGCTAGATGCTTCGAACTGCTAGATGCTTCGGACTGCTAGATGCTTCGAACTGCTAAATACGTCGAACTACTAGGTACGTCGAACTACTAGGTAGAGCCAACTGCTACAACGCACTGCCCGAACCCCGGTTTTGAAACCTATCAGCGATTGCCCTTGGCTGAGAGGATTTCCCACAACTGCCGTCCAGCTACTGCGTCGAACTTATTTGCGCCACGTCGCTTCGCGAGGGCTTCGTGGATGGAGCCGATGTCTTGCTCCATGGAAAGCAGTGTAGGCCGGCCGGCCGAAAACCAATTCGCGGAAAGGAGCACATTTCTACGCTCAATTCGTCGTAAAGACTTCCGCAGAAGCGTTGGGGGAAGCCGGCCGCGGCGTCACACGGGATCCGCACGGTGCGCCCGCCTGCCGCCCGCCGATACTGCTGTTAGGAATGGGTGAAATCCCACGCGCACAGGGGACCTGCATGAATGAAAATGAAAGCTTCGCCAGCCGCACTCGTGCTTCGCCCACGATCCGTTGGCGTCAATCGTTGTTCTCTTCAGAAAAACGCGCGCGCCCCTGAGTCAAGTCGCGTAGGGCGTCGCGGGCGCGATCGCACTTCGTGGCCGGCAGGCGCAATGTAAGCCGCACCGAAAAGCCGTATTCACTACCGACGAGCTCGACGCCTTCCTGCTCCATCCATCGCCGTACGCGCGCTTCATCGGGATAGTCGATTTCGATCGCAAACTGTGCCTGTGCGATTCTCTCTACGCGCTGAGCGCGGGTCAAAGCGCTGGCGATCGCATCCGTATAGGCGCGCACGAGGCCGCCTGCACCGAGCTTGACGCCACCGTAGTACCGCACGACGGCCGCCAATACCCCGTCGAGATCGTGGTGGCGCAGCACTTCGAGAATCGGCCGCCCCGCCGTGCCGGAAGGCTCGCCGTCGTCGGACATGCCAGATTGCCCTCCCGCGAGCAACGCCCAGCACACATGCGTGGCGCCAGGGTGTGCTGCGCGTAGCACCCGCAGCGCGTGCATGGCGGCATCGCGATCGGCAACAGGGATCGCATGCGCGATGAAGCGGCTCTTGCGAATGTCGAGCTCGGCTGTGACGGGACCGGCCAGGGTGAAGGTGGGCAAACGGACTTATCCCCAGTTTGTGTTGGTAAAGCTGTGAATAACTTGCTCGTAGGCTATGTAAGTGCTTGTTGCAAAAGCAACTGGCAGCGAAGTTCGCATTTGCGGCACGCGCCTCGACCCGATCGAACCGCGACGCGACGCGCGTCGGCGCCGCTTCCCAGTGTTTGGACAGCTGCTCGGCGGCGGGAGCCCCTAGCCCGCTCTACACGGCAAATGCGGCGCGCGGTGTGCGATTATCGATTGTCCAAACCGAAATGGGCAATTGCGCATGCCTGAAGCAAGATTCCCGTACATCGCAGCGCGGACAGTGGCATGATATGCGCCTGCATTTCTCAGCCACGCCCCATTCATCCTGTTTTGCCCCCAATATGTCCGATCTGATCGTTCATGGCGGCCTCCCGCTTCGCGGAGAGATCACGCCTTCCGCCAATAAGAACGCCGTTCTGCCGATTCTTTGCGCCACTTTGCTGACCGACCAGCCGTTGCGTTTGATCGGTGTGCCCGAAATCACCGACGTCAAGAAAATCCTCGACATCTTCCGCGCACTCGGAAGCGAGGTATCGATGGATTTCGCAACTGGCATCCTCGATCTGCATCACCGCGCCACGACGTTCGATCCGGCCCAGCATCATCTGCCCGAGGAAATGCGCTCATCGATCATGCTCGTGCCGCCGCTGCTCGCCCGTTTCGGTGTGGCGCGGCTGGAAAACGACGTGAAAGGTTGCACGCTCGGCGTGCGCGAGATCGATCCCCATGTCGAAGTGTTCGAGCGGTTCGGTGCGCGCGTCGAGCGCACGCCCGATTCGTTGATCGTGCGCACACAGGCAGGCATGGCCGCGAACGATCACTGGCTGGACTACGCGTCCGTCACCACCACCGAGAACTTTGTCCTGTGCGCGGCGTCTGCTTCCGGTACGTCGACGCTCGTCAATGCCGCGTCCGAGCCGCACGTTCAAGAGTTTTGCCGCTTTATCGCGATGCTCGGCGTGCCCGTCGATGGTATCGGCACGTCGCGCATCGTCGTCGAGGGCGGGCACCGGCTAGGCGGTGGCGAGTTCCGCTTCAGCGAAGACTTCCATGAGATCGCGACATTCTTGGCATTGGGTGCGATCACAGGCGGCGACATTGTCGTCAAGAACAGCGCGCCGGAACAATTTCCGCTGATCGATCGAACGTTTGCGAAGTTCGGTGTCGATTTGGTCCATCGCGATGGATGGTCGCGCGCGTTGCGCGACGGCCCGCTGCGCGTGCGCCGTCCCTTTACGCCCAACATCCTGACGAAGGTCGAGGCGGCGCCTTGGCCTTATCTGCCCGTCGATTTGCTGCCGATCTTCATCGCGCTCGGCGTCCGCGCCGAAGGCAGCGCGATGTTTTGGAACAAGGTGTATGACGGTGCAATGGGATGGTCGGTCGAACTGTCGAAATTCGGTGCGCACGTTTTCTTGTCGGACCCGCACCGGCTCATCACGTTCGGTGGCATTGCCTTGAGCCCGGCGAAAGTCGAAAGCCCCTATATCATTCGCGTTGCGATTGCACTGCTGATGGTCGCCTCGAGTATCGAAGGGCGCTCCGTCATCACCAACGCATTGCCGATCCGGCGTGCCCATCCCCGCTTCGTCGAAAACTTGCGTTCGGTTGGCGCCAACGTGGAGTGGACGAAGGGCGATTGACAGGCGAATCGATCAATCAGCGAAGCCCTTAACTAGTTGACGATCGCCGGGCGGCGAAGCGCGCATAGCTGCAGGCGCTTCGCCGCACCATGGCTTAAGCGGCCCGCCGTCCCGTTATTGCTGCACGCCTTTTTTCTTGGCGAGTTGCTGCGCGAGCTGATAGTGGTGCTCGACGGTCGGCAGCCCCTTTTTCGCGAGCTTCTTCAAACTAGCGTTTTGCCCGTCGGAGAGTTCCTTCTTGAATGCGGCGACCGCGTCCTCATGGCCCTTGAGCCCGATCTTCGCGATATAGGCGTCGTCGAATTCCTTGTCCTTGAGCGGCTTCAATGCATCGAGCACGCTGGTATCGGAATTGTCCTTGGGCACTTCGACGCCATGGGGAGCCGCCGCCTTCAATTCAACGGTCATCTTCGTGTGATCGAGCATCATGCGATGCGCGAACGATTTGACGTCCTTGTCTTTCGTGTTCTTCAGGGCAAGCTTCGCCGCATCGATTTCCGTCGACGAAGACATCGAAGCAGCTTGCACGAAATCGCGGTCGGGCTGGGGCAGGGCATTGGCGGCCGTGGTCGAGGCAGCTTGCGTGCCGGCTGACGATGCGGCCTGCGTTTGCGTTTGCGCTTGGGCGATGCCTACTGGCAGCAACAAGACGCAGCAGGCCGTAACTAGAGCGGTTCGCTTCATTTAGGCTCCTAGAAAGCACAGCGTTAATCAGCGTTAATGAGTGACGACACGCACCACGGTCCGGTACAAGCAGCGTGTCGTCATTGTGCGCTGCAAGCAGTGTACCCACGGCGTCGTGTGAGGGCGTTAATACAGCAGGCGCGGACCTTGCTCGCTCGAATATCGCACCCATTGAAAGCCGTACGCATATGCCGCCGATCCTCGAGACGATGCCGCTTACGCTCGATTGGCCGTCCGCTTGTGCGCGCCTGGCATGCGCGCTCGTGGCTGGGGCCGCCTTCGGTCTCGATCGTAGTGAAGCGGGGAAGGCCGCGGGACTACGAACGACGATTCTCGTGTGCTTGGCGGCCTGCGTCGCGATGGTGCTAGTGAACGCGCTGCTCGGACAGTCGGGAAAAACGCCGGCGAGCTTTGTCTCGCTCGACTTGATGCGCTTGCCACTCGGTATCCTGACCGGTATGGGTTTCATCGGGGCGGGCGCCGTCTTTCGCAGGGATGGTTTGGTGAGCGGCGTGACGACGGCAGCGATGCTCTGGTTCGTGACCATCATCGGCTTGTGTTTCGGCGGCGGACAATATCTGCTCGGAGCGGCTTGCAGCGTCGTCGGGCTCGGTGTTGTGTGGGGATTGCACATCGCCGAGCGCAGGCTCGAACGTCGCAAGACGGCGTGGCTGACAGTTTGTTATACGATCGGCGCCGATTGCCCGCAGCGCTTGCGCGAGCGAATGGCGCGGCTGGGCTGTTCGATCGAGCCGCGCGGTGGCCATGTCGAAGAAGCTAACGGCACCTGCGAGTCGCGCTACCTCGTGCATTGGAAGGAAGAATTCGACGTGAACGCGGTCGCGCCGTCGTTCGGTGGGCTTGGCAAGGAAATCGGCGCGCAATCGCTGGAATGGGCAATGGCTGATTGAGCGATGAAGGCGGCGGCACCGGCACCGGACTGCACCGCCGCCGCTTCATGTCGCGATTGCGTAGCGTTGCTCACGACGCGCGCAGCGGGGGTAGCGACGGGTTTTCCGGCTGCGTGTACCGGCGCTCGATGGCCTTCCGCATCTTCGCTCGACTGTCCGTCGGATCGAGCGTTTGCGCTTGTTCGATCGAGCGTGCTTCGCTGGCCAGCTCTTCGTCTCCGATCACTTCCCCGAACCACTGCGAATAATCACCGCGTTTCAGGTGGTATTGCCATGTATCGGCATCGACACCGTCGGCGATTTCGAGGAACAGGACGAGATTGTGCGCGCGCAAGTTCAGCTTGCCCTCAGGACCGCGGAAATAGAAGCTGCGCTCCGGGATCAGCAAGCCTTCGGCGTACTTGCGGTGATGGCGGCGGCGCTGTGTCGTGCTAGGTTCGACGCTTACGGCATAGACGTCTTCTTCCGTTCGTTCGTCGCGCGCATCTGACGCGGGATGCCAGACGAGGACCTGCCCGCGTTCGAGCGATTGATCGCTGCGCACATGCGGTGCGCGCTGACCGAGTGCGCCCGCGAAAGCGGCGAGCGTCTTGTCGGGATGCGCGCCCGTGGCGAGCACGGTATTGACTTGACGCAGCAGAGCCGGCGCGACTTGATCGGGATGGACGGTGACGGCAAGCGCGGTTTCGAGCATCGAGGGCAGCGATGCGTCGGCGGGATTCCAATCGGCGGGAAACAGTTGATGCGCTTCCTCGAACACGAGCCAATGCGGCCGGCCCGTTTGTACTTTCAGCGCCTGCAGCCGCAACAGGAGACTCGAGCAGTAGTGCGGCCGTTCGATCAACGGAACGCGCAGCAAGTTGACGGCGACGCTTTGCTTAGCGCTGTTGAGCAACTGAACGGCACTTTCGAGCGACGGTGTGGTGTGGGCGTCGCCCAGCGCGACTAGATCGCCCTCGTGGCCGTAATCGCCCTCGGGATCGAAGATGCACGCCTGATAGCCGGCGTCGCGCAGCCGCTCGAGCAGAGCGGCCGTCACGGTGGATTTGCCACCCCCGGACGGGCCGGCGAGCAGCGCGACCGTGCCGTGCGCATCGAGTAGAACAGGCACTTCGCCTTGCTGCGTTCGGCGATGACCGAGCAAAAATTTGCAGCGATCGAGCTTTGATGCGCGGCCGCGCAGATCGTCGGCGGCAAGTGCGTCCGCAAGTTCGCTGACGCCGCGCCCGTTTGCATTCGATGTGACCCAATCGGCGTGCGCCTTGAGCGCCGGGATGGCGTTATCGACGGCCACCGAGAACCCGCAAGCTTCGAGCAGCGGGTGATCGTTTTCGGCATCGCCGACCCCGACGACGTTCAGCGGCGAGAGATCGAGTTCGTCGAGCGCCACGAGTAAGCCCGTGGCCTTAGTGACGCCCGGTGCCAGAATCATCACGGCGTCGCCGTTGAATACGACATGCAAGTCCAGGCCTAGATCGCGGATCGCTTCGAGTGCGACTCGCTCGTTCGGCTTCATCGTCGCCACGAGCGTTTCGCCGACGCTGAAATGATGCATGCCGTATTGGCGCAGTGCCGCAACGAACGCCTCGGGAGGCGGGGGCGCCAACAGCCGTTTTTCGCCGCGGTCTGGACGATAGAGGACGCCGCCATTCTCCGCCACGACGCGCGAGAACAGATCGAGACGCGGACAAACCGAGCGCAAATCCTCGAGTTCTCGGCCGCTAACGAGGATCAGATGGCGGCCCGATTGACGCGCTCGCTCCAGCGCGGCCCACGTTTGATCGGCGACTTTGCCGTCGGTGGCGATAGTGTTGTCGTAATCGGTTGCGAGCGCAACGAAACGCATCTTAGGCTCCTTGAAGCGAGGCGACGGGACGCGCATCGCTGCGGCGGTCCACGGGGGTGAGACGACGCGCGAACGGAAAGCCCTGATAGTCGATATGAATAACTTGGGCGATTCGCATTTCCCCGCATTTCCGTATTGGTCGATGCTGACCGCGCCAATGCTCGAAGCGAATCGGATCGACAAGGACGAGGCGCTCGGTGTCCCACCGATACCTGAGCGCCTCGCCGCATGCGGCTTGCTCGATGCCTGCCGATTCCAGCGCTCGCGTTCCTCTATATGCGGCCCAATAGGACGAGGATGACGACGATTACGACGATGAGTCCCAGGCCGCCGGTTGGCCCATACCCCCAGCCCCGGCTGTACGGCCACGCCGGAAAAGACCCGATCAAAAGGAGGATCAGGATGATGATCAAGATCGTGCCTAACATATCGCCCTCTCTTAGGATGGTTGATAACGGGCGGCGTCAAGCCGCTTCCGATCCGAACCGCAACTTGTATGCCGCGTCGGTGGGGGGCGGTAAAGGGCCCGAGCCGCAACGGGTTTGCGCATTTGTGTCAGACGTCGGTATAGTCGCGCATTCGTCGACTTTACAAACGGAATACGCCGTGACGACATATCGGCATAAGCGGACGCTTCATAGCGGCTGTGGGATCGGAGATGCCTCGTGAGCCCAGGGCGCGCACTTGTCTGGTTTCGCCGCGACTTACGTTGCGATGACCACGCCGCGTTAAGCCGTGCGCTCAGCAGGGCGGAACGCGTTTGGTGCGTATTCGTCTTCGATACGACGATTCTTGCGCCTCTGTTGCAGTGCAAACAGCGCGCGTGTGACGGCGAGAGGCCGGCCGATCGACGCATCGATTTCATCCTTGCTTCGCTCGTCGAACTCGATCTCGCGCTGCTAAAGCAGGGCGGCGGATTGATCGTCGTGCAAGGTGATCCCGCCGATGCCATTCCTCGACTGTCCGAAGAACTCGGTGTCGATGCGGTTTTCGCCAATCGCGATTACGAGCCCGCGGCGATCGCGCGCGATGCGGTTGTCGGCAGACGACTGCGAGCCGCCGGACGCGAACTCGTCACGCTCAAGGATCAAGTGATTTTCGAGCGCGACGAAATACTCAATAAGCAGGGCGCTCCTTATTCCGTCTTCACGCCTTATAAGCGTGCTTGGCTGGCACGGCTTGCGTCGGGCGACGTGGCGCCTTATGAAGTCAGCGCACGGCCCGGCCAGCTTTGCGCGCCGCCCCAATCGATGCGCGCGCACCAGCCTGGCTTGGATGAGCTCGGTTTTGCGCCGAGCGATTTGCCGGCGCTAAAATTGCCGACCGGCATGAGCGGTGCCGCTCGTTTGCTCGATGACTTCCTCGCGCGCATCGATCGCTATGGCGAGCAGCGAGATTTCCCAGCCGTGAAAGGGCCGAGCTACCTGTCGACGCATCTACGTTTCGGGACGGTTTCGATACGCGCTCTCGTTAGGACAGCGCACGCGCTGACCTTGCAGCCGCAGGGGGGCGGAGCAAGTACTTGGTTGTCCGAACTCATTTGGCGCGAGTTCTTCTTCATGGTGCTCGCGACGAATCCGCGGCTTGCGAGCGCGGCATCGTTCAAACCCGAGTACGACGCGTTGCGCTGGGAGACGGGTCCGCAGGCCGATGCCGATTTCGATGCTTGGCGAGACGGGCGAACGGGATACCCGTTAGTCGATGCGGCGATGCGGCAACTCGTGCGGACGGGCTACATGCATAACCGCTTGCGGATGCTAACGGCCAGCTTCCTCGTGAAGGACCTCGGCATCGATTGGCGACGGGGAGAAGCGCACTTCGAACAATGGCTCAACGATTTCGACTTCGCCGCGAACAACGGCGGGTGGCAGTGGGCCGCCTCGACGGGATGCGATGCGCAGCCTTGGTTTCGCATCTTCAATCCGGTGACGCAATCGAAGCGGTACGACCCGCAAGGGCGGTTTATCAAACGGTACGTGCCCGAACTAGAGGCGGTGCCGGTGAAGTTCATCCATGCGCCTTGGATTGCGGCGCCCGATCAGTTGGCCGAGGTCGGCTTCGTGCTGGGGCGCGACTACCCGCTGCCGATCGTCGATCACGCGAAAGCTAGGGCGTTGACGCTTGCGCGCTATCGGGCGACGGGCGCCGACGAGCGGGAGGTGGATATGCGAATCGAACGCTAACCCGCTGCTTCCAAATCCTCGATTACCGCAGCCAAAAATCGCGCGGCCTCTCCCCCGGTCACTACGCGATGATCGAACGTCAAGCTTAGCGGCAAGATGGCGTGCACGGCGGGTTTGCCGTCGCTCGCCACGACGGCATCATGCACACGGCCCGCTCCGAGAATAGCCACGGTAGGCGGTACGACGATCGGCGCCGCATACTTGCCCGCAATCATCCCAAAGTTCGAAAGCGTGATCGTACAGCCGCGCATTTCCTCTGGTGGAATTTTGCGTGCCTTCACGTCAGCGCGCATCCGATCGAGGCCAGCGCGCAAATCGGCCGCGTCGCGGTCGGCAACATCGCGCAGGACAGGGACGAACAAACCGTCGGGCAAATCAACGGCGATTCCCACGTCGATCTTGGCCAGCACTCGCCGCCTGGCGCTGCGTCCGTCGAACCATGAATTGAGCCCCGGCTGCGCACGGCAACCCGCCACGAGCGCGCGAATCAACCGCACCGTCACGTCGGCACGCTGCGTCCACGCACCGATATCGGCATCGTCGATCACGGTTGCGGCGGCCACTTCGCTTTGCGCTTGCGCCATGTTTTGCGCCATCGCCCGGCGCACCCCGCGCAGCACCTCGGGCGGGCCGAGCTCAGCCAATAGCTTCGCGGTGCGTTCAACGTCGCTCGACGTGACGATACCGTCCGGCCCGGTCGGCATGACCATCGCCAGATCGATGTCGAGCTTGCGGGCCAGCGCGCGCACCGCGGGTGTCGCCTTCACGGCCGCGGTGCCGACGCGAGCGCCCGTAGGCACAGCGAAGGCGAAGTTAGGCGCGGCTTCACGCACGATCTGGCCGCGGGTCTCTATGCGCCCAACGACGGTGCCTGTATCGGCTTGCCCACCTTCGCCTTCGAAGCCGACAAGCGCGGCGCCTAGATGCACGATGTCGCCTTTATTTCCGTACAGCTTCGCAATGCGTCCCGCCTGAGGCGAAGGGATATCGACGATCGCCTTCGCCGTCTCGACGGATACGAGCGGTTGATCGGCGCTGACCTCATCGCCGGCCGTCACATGCCATTCGACGATCTCCGCCTCCTGTAGACCTTCGCCGAGATCGGGCAGCTTGAAGATGTTCATGAGGATGCCTCGAGCGTTTTTTTGACGGCGCTCAGAATGCGCGCGACGCTCGGCATGTACTGCGTCTCAAGCCGGAATAGCGGGACGACGACGTCGTACCCGGTCACGCGCTCGATGGGCGCGAGCAATGAATACAATCCACGCTCGGCGATTGCGGCCGCGATCTCTGCGCCGAGGCCGCAGGTGCGCGGTGCCTCATGCACGATGACGCAGCGGCCCGTCTTGGCAACGGAGGCCAAGATCGTGTCGATGTCGAGCGGCTTGAGGGTTGCCACATCGATGACTTCGGCGGCGATGCCGTCCTCGGCCAATTGATCGGCGGCCCTCAGGACTTCTTGAAGCATGGCGCCCCACGCCACCAGCGTGACATCGGCGCCTTCGCGTAAAGTGAAGCAGGTGTCGAGCGGCAACGCTTCGCCGTTGTCTTCGACGCTTTGTTTGAACAAGCGGTAGAGCCGCGTGGGCTCGAGAAAGATCACCGGATCGGGATCGCGGATCGCCGCAAGCAACAATCCATAAGCGCGCGCGGGCGACGAAGGCATGACGACACGCAGCCCCGGGATATGAGCGAAGAGCGCCTCGGGACTTTCCGAGTGATGTTCGGGCGCGTGAATCCCCGCGCCGCAAGGCGAGCGAATCACGAGCGGGCACGTGAGCCTGCCGCGTGTGCGATGGCGAAGCCGCGCCGCGTGGTTGAGCACTTGGTCGACGATCGGATAGATAAAGCCCGCGAATTGAATCTCGGCGACGGGATGCAGGCCCATCGCCGCCATGCCGATCGCTGCGCCCGCGATACCCGTTTCCGCAAGCGGCGTATCCATCACGCGTTGTGCGCCAAAGCGCGCCTGCAGACCGAGCGTCGCGCGAAATACGCCGCCATTCGCGCCGATGTCTTCCCCGAGCAACACGACAGCGGGGTCCGTCTCGAGTGCATGGCCGAGCGCGAGATTGACGGCTTCGACGAGTGCGAGATCAGCCATGTGCGCTCACCGAATCGGAAGCGAAATGCCGAGCCATCGCTAATTGCTCGTTCATCGCGTACGGCAGCGATGCGTAGAGATGTTCAAACATGGCGGACACATCGGGGGGCGCCACGGCGACATAGGCTTGCACGGCCGCTTCGACGTTTTGTTGGCAATCCCGTTTGAGCTCGTCCTCATGCGCGTGACTCCAGGCACCGAGGGAAAGCAAATACTTGCGCAGACGCACGATCGGCTCTTCGAGCCACGCTTGGGCGACGAGATCCGGATCGCGATAACGCGTGGCATCGTCGGCCGTCGTGTGATCGCCGAGGCGGTAACTCAGCGCTTCGATCAACGTGGGACCGTCGCCGCGCCGCGCTTTCGCCAACGCTTGGAGCGCAGCGTCATGCACCGCGATGACGTCGTTGCCGTCGACTTGCCGCCCTTCGATGCCGGCCGCAATCGCCTTTTGCGCGAGCGTTTGCGCCGCCGTTTGACGCGCTCGCGGCACGGAGATCGCCCATTGATTGTCGTTGACGACGATCACGAGCGGTGCCTGCCAGCTACCCGCCATGTTCATCGCTTCGTAGACATCGCCCTTCGATGTACCGCCGTCGCCGACGATCGCCACAGCCACGCGCGCTTCGCCGCGCAAGCGAAACGCATAGGCGGCGCCGGCCGCATGGCATAGCTGCGTGCCGATCGGCACGCAATTCGGAAAATCGTGTGGCGCGGCGGAAAAAGCGCTACCGCGCTCGTCTCCGCCCCAGTACAGCAAGCTCTCGGTCATCGTGACGCCTCGCAGCAATTGCGCCGCGTGGTCGCGATAGGAGGGAAACAAGGCGTCTTCGGGCCGCATGGCCGACGCGAGCCCGACACCGATCGCCTCTTGCCCCACGCACGAGGCGAACGTTCCGAGCTTGCCTGTGCGTTGCAGTGCAACGGCTTTCGCGTCGAATGCGCGCGTGAGCACCATCGCTCGGTAGAACGCCGAAAGGGCGTCGGTGTCCTGAGCGAATTCGGGTAGGGGTTGCGTCGGTACGCCGTCAGCATCGAGAAAACGCGTGTACTCGATATGGAAGCTGGCGACCGTCGTCATGATCGATGTCCTCGGTGAGCGCCTTGGGTTAAGGCGCTGCTTTCTTCTTCCTCAAACGTTAGTACGTTTGCGATCGAAAACAAGTTGGGGTCATCGCCATGTGCCCGCACGGGCGCACACACAAACCGCGCGCCGGTGCCGGCAAGATCATGCGTCCGTCGCCATACCTTGCAAGCGGGCGCTACCCGCATCGCGCGCCGCCGCGCTCGTGGCATAGGTTTCGTCGGATACGAGCGAGCGTTTGACTTCACGAGCGGCAAAATCGACGAGCGTGAGCACCCAAACGTAGCCGCCTTGATGCTCGGCAGTTTGGACGAATGCGGTTACATCGCCGTTGGTTGATTCGTTCATCGAGTTCTCCCGACGAGGCCCGCGCTAGCGCGAACGACGGCGCATACAGCTAGGCGCGGTGCCTCCTGGAAAGCAATGAGGCAGCGGTTATTCCGCCGAGGAATGCGTGTCGGCATGCGAACGAGGTGCCGGACGCTCAATCGATTGTAGGCACCGCCGCGCAAAGCGCGAGCCGTTCTTTTGAGGACCGGATCGGAGCGGGGGCTAAGCTTCGGGGGCAGGGGGGCTCGGCGGCACCCCGAGCAATTGCAATGCGCCGCCGGTAACGGCCGCAAACACCGGACCCGCCACAGCGCCGCCGTAATAGGAACGCGACGGTTCGTCGATCATGACGGCGACGATGAGCCGCGGCGCGTCGATCGGCGCGATGCCGACGAATAACGAACGATATTTGTTGCGCGCATAGCCTGTTCCGGCATGTTTCCATGCTGTACCCGTCTTCCCACCCACTCGATAGTTTTCGATGTGAGCCCTTCGCCCGGTGCCGCCTTTTTCGGTGGCCGCCTCGAGGATCGTGCGCAGCGTTGCGGCCGTGCGCTCGGTCGTGACGCGCACACCGGCGTCGGTGTCGGCTTGGCTTGCATCGCCGTCGTCGCGGGCAATAAGGGTGGCAGGCCGCAGCATGCCGTCCCCGGCCAGCGCCGTGTAGGCTTGCGCCATTTGCAGCAGCGACGTCGACAAGCCATATCCGTAGGACATCGTTGCCTGCTCGACGGGACGCCACCGCTGCCACGGCCGAAGTTTTCCGGCGGCGACGCCCGGGAACGGCAACGGCGGCGCGAGCCCGATGCCATATTGACGATAGGCGGTCCATAGCGTTTCGGCCGGCAACGTCAAAGCGATCTTGGCGAGTGCGATATTGCTCGAGGTCGCAAGTGCTTGGGCCACGCTGACGGTGCCGTGATTGGACGTGTCGTGAATCGTATTCGGCCCGATCCGATACCAGCCCGGCGCCGTATCGATCAGCGTATCGGGGCGGACCTTTCCGGCATCGAGCGCAGTCGCGATGGCAAGCGGCTTGATCGTCGAGCCGGGCTCGAAGGTATCGACGACGGCGCGATTGCGCATCGTATTCGCTGTGAGCGCCGCGCGCGCGTTCGGGTCGAACGACGGGGCGTTGGCCAGCGCGAGGATCTCTCCATTGCGCGCATCGAGTACGACGACACTGCCCGCCTGCGCACGATGGCGTTCGAGCGCCGCTTTGAGTTGGGCGAACGCGAGCTGCTGAATGCGCCGATCTATCGTTAAGCGAACGGTTTGCCCATGATGCGCCGGGACGAGCGGACGCAGATCCGCCACGACGCGCCCCAGCCGATCGCGGATGACTTCGCGTTCGCCCGGACGACCCGCCAGCAGGGTTTCGGCCGCCAACTCGACGCCTTCTTGGCCAACGTCATTGACGTCTGTTAGACCGACGATATGCGCTGCCGATTCACCTTCGGGATAGAAGCGCTTGGACGAGGTGACTTGCGTCACGCCGCCGATGCCTAGCTCGGCGATGCGAGTTGCGGTTTGCATATCGACGTGGCGCTTGAGCAAAACGTGAGCGCGTCCTGCGTCGAGGCGTTCTTTCACGTGCGACGGTGAAAGGGCCAGTGCGCGAGCAAGGGGCTCGATGGCTGAGCGATCGATACGTTTGGCTTCAGCCCAGATTTCATAGGTGGTGAGGCTTACGGCGAGCAGGGCGCCTTGGCGGTCGACGATCGCGCCGCGCTTGGCTTGTAGCGCGAGCATTTGCCGATGCCGCTTTTCGCCCTGCGCGACGTGGAAGTCGTGTTCGACGATTTGCACCCAGCCCGCGCGAGCGACGAGGCCGACGAACGCGAGCGTGATCACGGCCATGACGCAGGCCGAACGCTTCGGGTGCCAGCGCCGCGTGAGTAAGTCGTCGTCCGCCAGGGAGCGAGATGAATACGGGGTGGGGCGTTTCCGGTTCGAGGGGGGCATCGGAGAAATCGGCGTTCGGCCTAATGAAGCACTGGAGGGCGCGGGATCGCTATTGTAATGAAAGTGTAATATGACGAATGACCCGACGGCGCTTCTGCCTCGATGGGGCGCAACGCTTGCTCTTGAAAACGGCAACCGAACTTGCCAATCTGGGAAGAGGTAATACCTTTTGATAACTTTTGCTATGGCAACTTCAATCAAGCTCGATCCGAGTTTGCAAGAGCGCGTACGGCATCTGGCGGAGCAGCGGCGCCGTACGCCTCACTGGATCATGCGGGAGGCAATCGCGAGTCGACGATGAATCAGTCGCCATTCTGACTATCCGGCACCAGCGCGAAGCCGGCTATTGAGACAGCCGGTTTCGCGCCCGATCCCTTACGCCGGCAACGAGAACCCCGAAATCGCTTCGCGCAGCGCGCCGGCCTGATCTTTCAGCGATTGCGCCGCCGCTGCCGCTTGTTCGACGAGCGCCGCATTTTGCTGTGTCACTTGGTCCATCTCGCCCACGGCGCGGTTCACTTGTTCGATCCCCGCGCTTTGCTCGCGCGACGCGTGGCTGATCTCTTCGAGGATCTCGTTGACCCGACGCACCGATTGCACGATCTCACTCATCGTCGAACCTGCGTTCGCCACTAACGCCGCACCTTGATCGACCGTATTCGTCGATGTTTCGATCAACGCCTTGATTTCCTTGGCGGCCGTGGCCGAGCGTTGCGCCAGGCTGCGCACTTCCGAGGCCACGACGGCGAAGCCGCGTCCTTGCTCGCCCGCGCGCGCCGCTTCAACCGCCGCGTTCAACGCGAGGATGTTGGTTTGAAACGCGATGCCGTCGATGACGCCGATGATGTCGCCGATTTTCTGCGAACTCGACGTGATTTCATGCATCGTGCGCACGACGTCGTCGACGACGCTGCTGCCGCGCGTGGCGACACCAGCCGCTTGCTCGGCGAGCCTCGCGGCTTGCGACGCGCTTTCCGCATTCATCTTCACGTTCGTCGTCATTTCATCCATGCTCGACGCCGTCTCCACGAGCGCCGCCGCTTGCTGCTCCGTGCGCTGGGACAGATCCGTGTTGCCCGCGGCGATTTCGCTCGCGCCGACGTTGATGTTTTCCGTGCCCGAGCGCACGCGCATGACGGCGTGCGCAAGGCCCGACTGCATTTGCGCGAGCACGGCCATCAGGCTGGAATCGTCGTCGTGCGAGACGGGAATTCGCGCTGTGAGATCGCCATGGGCGATGCGACGCGCCGTATCGACAGCAATTTCGAGATCGCCACCGAGCCCGCGCCGGACGCTGCGCAGAACGATCACCATCGCAACGGTCGCAATCATCCCGAGCACGCCGATGATGGATACCCAGCGAATGACGTTAGAGACGAAGGCGGCGTTCAAATCGTCCATATACATTCCGGTGACGATGTCCCAGTCCCACGGCGAGAACCGCAGCGCGTACGAAAGCTTGGGCACAGGTACCTCGCTGCCGGGCTTGGACCAGAGGTAACGGACGAAGCCGCCTTTGTCCTGCTGGGCGGCTTTGGCAATGTCGAGGAAGAGATGATTGCCGGCCGGATCGGTGAAGCCGGCCAGGTTCTTGCCGTTCAGCTGGGGCTTGATCGGGTGCATCAGCATGACCGGTTGCGAATCGTTGATCGAAAAGTAACCGTCCGTGCCGTAGCGCAGCATGCCGATCGCCTGAAGCGCTTGCTTCTTCGCATCCTCTTCGGGCATCGCGTGCTGTTGCGATGCATCGTAATAATGCTGCGCGACGCTGTTGGCTTGTTGCACGAGCGCGGTCAGCTCGCCCTGGCGATCGTCGAGCATCGATACCCGATTTTGCCAAACGCCGGCGATGCCGATCAGGATGAGCCCGGCCCACAGTACCGCGATCATCGAGCCAAGCCTTTGATTCAAAGTCATTTTCCGCATTGCGCCGTTGAGAATAGGTCGGTCAGGACAGCGGCTTCGTACGATTTATTAAATGCGAAGCCGCGCGTGGCCGGTGTATCGACCTATCGACTCAAGTGGCGCAGACGGATAAACCCCTATGCCGCATTATCTCGGCCGTTCGTAGCTCGACCGATTTGCGGCCCGTGCCTACGACGGATTCCTATCGGGCGGTCCTTCGGGGCGTTGCGGTTCGTCATTGTGATGACCGGGCGCGGGAGGCACCGCGGGTTCGCCTTCGGGGTCGCGCGTGGGATCGGCGAGAGGGTCGGGAGTCGGTGCGGTGTGCATGCGATAGTCCATGGCGTATGCGTGTCCGTAATAGAGGTGGTGCATATCCGAGACAGCGTCGAGGCTTATCTCTTTTATACGCCATCGCTCGGTACCGCGTGCGCCATTTGGAAAACGCTCATCGTGACGTGCCGCCGGGGCGCACGAGTCGAAGCGGCACGCATGGGCCGTGCCCGGTGCCGTGGCGGCAGGCGGCGGGTGGCAGATCGAGCGCCGCCGTATGCCTATCGATTCAATCGTGCCTACGTCGGCGCGGACGCGGGCTGTTCCATCGGTTGTGCCTCGGCGGATAGATGGAACTGCTTGGTGGGATGCAAACCGGATGGATGCAGGCAAGCGCGGTGCCCGCGCGTGGAACGGATCGCGCGGCGGGCGATGTCAATCGATGCCGTGAAAGACGGCGTCGTCCGGCCCGAGGTAGGCGGGCGCGCTCCACGCGGCGTCGCGCATCGAATGCTGCACGAGATGCTCGACGCCGAGCAAGACGGCAAAAATCGCCATGCGAACCGGAATGCCGTTATCGGTTTGCCGGAAGATGGCCAGCCGGGGATCGTGATTGAGATCGGTGCTCAGATCGTTCGCGCCGGGACGGCTATCGCGCGGCAGCGGATGCATGATCAGTGTTTCGCGGCCGCACGTTGCCTCGACGAGCGCTTCATTGATTTGAAATTCGGGGGTGTAGCCTTCGAACGATTCGTCCGTGAAGCGTTCTTTCTGGATACGCGTGGCGTAGACGACATCGGCGCCGCGCAAGCCCGCGGCAAGGTCGCTCGATTGTTCGACGACATGTCCGTTGCGCGATATCTGATCGACGATATACGCGGGCATTTCGAGCGCGGGCGGCGAGATCAACGTGAATTTGATGCCGCGATAGAGCGCGAGCAGCTTCATGAGCGAGTGCACGGTGCGGCCGTATTTGAGATCGCCGACGAGCGCGATATGCGCGCCGTCGACGATCTTGCCGAGCCGAGAAAACTCCCGCTGGATCGTATAGAGATCGAGCAGCGCTTGGCTCGGATGCTCGCCGGGCCCATCGCCCCCATTGATCACGGGCAGATTCGTCGCGCGGGCGAATTCCGCTACGGACCCTTGTTCGGGGTGCCGCACCACTAGCGCGTCGACGTAGCCGCTCATTACGCGGCTCGTGTCGTAAATCGATTCGCCTTTCGCCATCGACGAGAAGGTGAACCCCGTGGTATCGCAGACCGATCCACCGAGCCGGCAGAACGCCGCGCCGAACGAGACGCGCGTGCGCGTGCTGGCTTCGAAGAACAGGTTGCCGAGCACCGCGCCTTCCAGCACGCGCGAGATTTTTTGCCGTCGGGCGATCGGCTGCATGACATCGGCCACGCGAAAGAGCGCTTCCACTGAGTCGCGCGAGAACTGATCGACCGAGAGCAGTTGCGGCTTGCCTTCGAATAGGATTTGGCTCGCCAAGGATTGGGAGTCTACGCGTTGCGTATATTTCTCCTCGCCGGTGCCGTTGCTGACGATTTCGGAGACGAAGCGGCCGACGATCTCGGGCATCGAGCGCGACTCCTGTGAATCGTCGGGCAGAAGCCAGGTATCGAGGGCCCGGCGGCTGACGCCGATGCGGTTGGCGAATGCATCGCGCGTCATGTTCATGCGGCGCATGGCATCGCGCAGGAAAGCTTGCTGGGGGACGATCATCGGCGAGCCTCGGTCGGGGTTGTGTACGCGGTGCGTATAGTACGTCGCGAGAACGCAAAGTCAAGAAGAACTAAGCGTCCCCGGCCATGCTTGGGGTTGTGTAGGACTATCGCTAGGAGTTGTATTTATGAGCCGTTTGTTCAATCCACCGCATCCGGGCGCAACGTTGCGTGAGGACGTCTTACCGGCGCTAGGTCTGACCGTCACACAGGCGGCGCAGCAGCTATGACCTCTGGCAAGCGCGCCAGAAAAATAGCGGACTTCTTCACGTCGAACATGCCCCGGTCGAGCATAGCCCCTGACGACAGGGGCGGCGAAATGCCAAAAATCGGTTATTGCCGTCATGCGCTTCGCCCCTGTGCACTGCGCCGAATGGAAACGAGCCCCGTTTATTTGACGTTGGTCGCCGCACTGCCTGGTTTGCATCTCACGTGCGGCCCTATGCAATCGCTTATTGCGGAGAACTGCGGATCGAAAGTGCCGCCAACGCGCGCGCGATATGTTCGATGACGCTATCCCAATCGCCGAGCGCGGCTTGGCGGAACAATCTCGCACTCGGGTACCACGGCGTGTCTTCGCGCTCGAGCATCCAACGCCAGCAGGTGTCCAGCCGGTTCAAGATCCACACGGGCTTGTTCATGGCGCCGGCTAGGTGTGCCGTCGACGTATCGACGGAAATCACGAGATCGAGATTGTCGACGAGTGCGGCGGTATCGGCGAAGTCGGTCAGCTGATCGGTCCAATCGATCACACGCCGGCTCGCCTCGTGGCGCTCTTGCATCGCGGCAAGTTGCTGCGCTGCCTTCACTCCTTTTTGCAGGCTGAAGAATTGCACGCCAGGCACCTCGATGATCGGCGCGAACCGATCGACGCTCAACGATCTGCGCGCATCGTTTTTCCTCAACTCCGGCACGTGCGGACGATGACCGCCGGCCCAAATCAAGCCGACCTTCAGCGCGTTGCGCGGCGCGGCTTCTTCGATGCGGGCGCGCCATTGCGCCGATGATTGCGCATCGGCAAACAGATACGGCGTATCAGCCGGTATCGTCGCCGCAACCGTGCGCAGCGCCAGCGGCAAGCTCAAGAGCGGGCAATGGTAGTCGAAGGCGGGCAGTGGTTCGCCGGCCGTGACGAGTGCGTCGACCCCTTCGAGCCTAGCCAGCAGGCGCTCGAGTTCAGGCTGCACCTCCAGCACGACGCGCGCGCCTTGCTGGGCCACGATTGCGGCGTAGCGACAGAACTGCAACGTATCGCCAAGGCCTTGCTCGGCGTGAAGGAGGATCGTCTTCCCCTCGAGCGGAGCGTCGCCTAGCCACAGCGGCACATCGAACACGCGCCGGCTCGGTGCAATGCGCTTGCGCTGCCAGCGCCATTCGTACTCGGCGAAGCCGGCCGCGAGATCGCCCATCTGCAGCAGGCACAGCGCTCGGTTCCAATGCGTTTCGGCGGAGCCGGGCGAGAGTGCCAGCGCGCGCTCGTAGCACGCGAGCGCATCGGCATGCCGATTCATGTCGACGTACGTGAGGCCGAGGTTGTTCCAAGCGTCGGCGAAGTCATACGCCGCTGCCAGAGCGCGCTCGTAGCTGGCCTGCGCGTCGAGCGGGCGATTGAGATCCGACAGCGCATTGGCGCGATTGCTCCACGCTTCAGCGTAGTTCGGGCGCAGCGCGAGCGCTCGATCGCAACTCGCCAGTGCATCGCCGGGCAGGCCTAGGTCGCGCAATGCGCAACTGCGGTTGCTCCACGCCTCGGGAAAATCGGGCTTAGCCGCGAGCACTTTCTCGAAGGTGGCGAGCGCTTCACCGGGGCGCTCCAAACCGGCGAGCGCGACACCGCGATTGTTGAGGGCATCGGCGAAACCGCTCTTGAGCGCAAGCGCCCGATTCGCGGCCGCGAACGCCGCATCGTGACGGCCGAGCGCGTTGAGGGCGAACGCCAGGTTCGAATGCACGGACGCTTGCCGCCCATCGATTTCGAGCGCTCGCATCAAAAGCGAAGCGCCTTCCTCATAGCGGCCCTCTTGAAGCGCCAACGCGCCCAGCAACTGCAGGGCATCGAAATGACGAGGGCGCAGCGCGAGAATCTCGCGATAGGCGGTTTCCGCTTCGGCGAGGGCGCCGTTTTGCTGAAGCTCGACGGCTTCGCGAAGCAGGTTGTCGATATGACGCGGGCTGCCGGGCTTGCTCATGAGGAATGCTGGTTTGCTGCGATTACAGCGTTCGGACGTCCGCGGTCGGCGTTTGTCCGAACGCGTCGGAGAGCAGATAGTCGACGAACTTGCCCGCCGCCGCTTCGGGCGATGCAAGTTGCCCTGAGCGCTTCATTTCTTCGAATCGCTCACGGAGCGGGAAACGGGTCTCATCGGCAGCGCGAATTTGCCCCTGCATGTCTGTATCGATGACGCCCGGCGCTAGGCTCACCACACGCAGCCCGTGTTCGGCGTCGAGCGCCGCGGCACGTGCATGGTGATCCAGTGCCGCCTTCGTCGCGCAATAGATGCTCCATCCCGCGTACGGGTTGCGCGCCGCGCCGCTCGATACGTGAGCGATTCGCCGGTCGGGGATGGCCACCGTGGCAGCAGAGAAAGCGCTCGACAGCATGAGCGGCGCGCCGACGTTCAGCGCGACCGCGCGGGCCACTTCGAGCGGCGGCTGCACGGCGCACGGCCCAATCGGTCCCAGCGTCCCGGCGTTGTTGACGAGCAAGGCGCGCTCGGCGCCCTGCAGGAACGTTGCCAGTGCGTCGCCCGACAGCCATTGCGCGAGCTTGCCGCTGTCGGACAGATCGAGTTCGACTTCATCGAAATGGCCCGGCAATACGGATGCATCGGCGTTCGATGCGCGGCGGGACCGCGCTACACCGAGCACGCTGACCCCGCGCGCCCGCAGCGCATCGACGAGCGCGGCGCCTAGGCCGCGCGTGTGCCCCGTGACGATCGCCTTGGCGACGAGATTGGGTGTGCTAGCCATATCACCTCAGATCAGACCTGATCAGCTCAAGCGGTTTCGAGCGCGGGGTAGTCGATGTAGCCCACGGGCCCCGCGGCGTAGTACGTTTCGGGGTTCGGTTTGTTCAGCGGAGCATCGATTTTAAAGCGCGTCGGCAAGTCGGGGTTCGCGATGAACAGTTGGCCCCATGCGACGGCATCGGCTTCGCCCGCGTCGAGCGTGTGCTGCGCCGTGTCCTTCGTGAATTTCTCATTGACGATGTAGACGCCGCCGAACGCTTGTTTCAGCAGCGGGCCGAGGCGGTTGTCGCCGAGCGATTCGCGTGCGCAGATGAACGCGATGCTGCGCTTGCCGAGTTCGCGCGCCACGTAACCGAACGTTTCCGCCGGGTTCGAATCGCCCATCGTATGCACATCCGCGCGTGGTGCCAGATGAACGCCGACGCGTGATGAGCCCCAAACCGCGATGCATTCGTCGACGACTTCGAGCAAGAGACGTGCGCGATTTTCGATCGAGCCGCCGTACGCGTCGGTACGCTGATTCGTGCTGTCTTGCAGGAACTGATCGAGCAGATAGCCGTTCGCGCCATGAATCTCGACGCCGTCGAACCCGGCGGCTTTGGCGTTCTCGGCCCCTTTGCGGAACGCGGCGACAACTTCCTGAACTTCGTCGAGTTCAAGCGCGCGCGGCGTGACGAACGGACGCTGCGGGCGCACGAGGCTCACGTGGCCGCTCGGCGCAATCGCACTCGGTGCGACGGGCAGGTCGCCGTTCAGAAAGATCGGATCGGACACGCGGCCGACGTGCCACAACTGCAAGAAGATGCGGCCACCCGCGGCATGCACCGCGTCCGTCACGACTTTCCATCCTGCCACTTGCTCATCGGACCAAATACCTGGCGTGGCGGCATAGCCGACGCCTTGCGGCGTGACCGACGTCGCTTCGCTCAAAATCAGGCCGGCCGATGCGCGATCGGCGTAGTACTGCGCCATCATCGAGTTCGGCAGGCGTTCGTCGCCTGCGCGTTGCCGCGTAAGCGGGGCCATGATGATGCGGTTGGGCAGGGTCAGGTCGCCGACGACGAGCGGGTCGAACAGAGTAGGCATGGCAAATTTTCCTCATAAGCGCGGCGCGCAAAAGCGTGGGCCGCGGTGCGGTGCAAACGGGACTGCGATCGTTGGACTGCGGGTGAACCTGCGGGCGGGACGTGTGCGGCCCTAGAGTTCGGTGCGCAGCGATTCGAGAAACGCGTCAATGACGGCTTCGTTTCGCTTGAAAAAGCTCCACTGGCCGATCTTTTTCACCGTCACGAGCCCCGCGCTCTGCAGCGTGGCGAGGTGGGCGGATACCGTCGACTGCGATAACCCGCAGCGCGCGTTGATCTGCCCGACGCATACGCCGCAATTGAGCGGCAGCTCTTGCTCGGAGAAGTAGGCATCCGGCTCCTTGAGCCACGCGAGGATCTCGCGCCGCACGGGGTTGGCCAGCGCCTTGTGGATGGCGTCGATATCTATCGTCATTGCAAGCGTTGGGACGATCGGCTTCGGATGGTATGCGTCGAAACAAGATATTTCAATCGTCGTTGGCAGAATCTTATATCGCTTTTTGGCGATGTAAATAAAAACCTCGTTGACTAAGGGGGCGATAGGCGAGCGACCTACACCCCGCCGAAACTATTAGGGTAAACACAGATTTCCCGTGGGGCGGGCCCATCTAAAATGGGATCGTTCGTATATAGCAAGAGCACTTGCTATAGATTAATAAAACCGGGAGACGTCCATGCCGATTGACTACCAGACATTGCGGTTCGACTATGTCCGCGCCCCGGATCATGATGCCGATAGCGCTGTCATCCATCCGGTCGTCGTTGTAGGAGCGGGGCCGGTCGGACTATCCGCGGCGATCGATCTCGCGCAACAAGGCGTGAAGACGGTGCTCGTCGATAACGACGACACCCTCTCGAGTGGCTCGCGTGCCATTTGTTTCGCAAAGCGCACGCTCGAAATCTTCGATCGCCTCGGCTGCGGCGATCGCATGGTCGAAAAGGGCGTGAGTTGGAACGTCGGCAAGGTTTTTCTGCAGGACGAGTTGATTTATACGTTCAACCTGCTGCCCGAGACCGGCCACGCACGGCCCGCGTTCATCAATCTTCAGCAGTATTACGTCGAGGGATACCTCGCCGAGAGGGCGAGGCAGCTCGATAACCTTCAAATGCGCTGGAAAAGCAATGTCGTGGGGCTCACGCAGCGCGATGACCATGTCGAATTGCAGGTCGAGACACCGGACGGCACTTACGCGCTCCGTGCGCAATACGTGATTGCCGCTGACGGCGCGCGCAGTCCGATGAGACACATGCTCGGGTTGAACAGCAAAGGTCGTACGTTCAAGGATCGCTTCCTGATCGCCGACGTGAAAATGAAGGCCGCGTTCCCGACAGAGCGCTGGTTCTGGTTCGACCCGCCGTTTCACCGCAATCAGTCGGTGTTGTTGCATCGCCAGCCCGACGACGTCTGGCGTATCGACTTCCAGCTCGGCTGGGATGCTGATCCCGTGGCAGAGAAGGCTCCGGAGCGCGTGATCCCGCGGGTCAAGGCGTTGCTTGGCGAAGACGTCGAATTCGAACTCGAATGGGTCAGCGTGTACACGTTCTCGTGTCTGCGCATGGATTCGTTCCGTCATGGGCGCGTGTTGTTCGCCGGCGATTCCGCGCATGGTGTGTCGCCGTTTGGCGCGCGCGGCGCAAACAGCGGTGTGCAAGACGCGGACAACCTTGCATGGAAGCTTAAATTTGTGGTCAACGGTGATGCGCCGCCCGCTCTGCTCGACACTTACGCGTCCGAGCGCGAACAGGCGGCCGACGAGAACATTCTCAACTCGACGCGCGCGACGGACTTCATTACGCCGAAGAGCGCGGTCTCCCGTCTTTTCCGCGATGCGACGCTGAAGCTCGCGAAGGACCATCCATTTGCGCGTCGCATCGTCAATAGCGGCAGGCTGTCGGTCCCGTCTATCCTCGCGCGATCGCCGCTGAACACGCCGGATTCATCCGGCGATGCATTCTCGTGCCCGATGGTGCCGGGCGCAGTGAGTGTCGATGCGCCCGTACGCCTGGATGGCAAAGACGCCTGGTTGCTCAATCAGATCTCCGGCGGCCAATTTACGGGCATCTACTTTTGCGGCCTTAACGACGATGTCGCAGAAACAGCCGGGCAACTTTCCGAGCTAGCGCATCTACCTGTTCCGGTAAGGCCGCTGATCGTTGTGCCGCGCGGCGCGGGAACGTGCGCCGTGCCGAATGCCGCTGTCATCGAGGATGTGGAAGGGATCGTCACGCATCGGTTCGACGCGCGCCCGGGAACCTTTTATTTGCTGCGCCCCGACCAGCATATATGTGCGCGCTGGCGCGAACTGCGCATCGAATCGATTTCCGCGGCGGTTGGCCGCGCCACCTGTAACGGATGAAGACCATGAGCCATCTGATCATCGAACCGAATATCACGGACATGGATGCGTTCTACGAGCGCCTGATCGAAACGCACAACGGGTTGAGCGAAGCAGACAGCCAACTGGTCAACGCCAAACTCATTCTTCTGCTCGCGAACCATATCGGCGACATGGCAGTCCTTGAAGATGCGTTCGCGAAAGCCCGCGCGGGTGTCGGTGCGAGCGCGCCGGTGCCGGCGAAAGCCCATTGAATCAATCCATCGCGTTGAACGCAGCGACAATGCCCGAGATCCGCCACGGCCCGAAGCGAGCAGCGGGCTCACCTCATGCCTTAGGCTTCGGCCGCTGCCTCGCTGATCGAGCCGAAACGCCATGACAGGCGTTGGGCCGCCGCGAACAGCGCGCGGCCGACGGGTCCGTGCGGATCGCGGTCGAAGGTGGCCGACGGGCCGATGACCGCGATGACCAGCGCTACGCTTCCCGTGTGATCGAGCACTGGCGCGGCAAAGGTGCCGACGCCTGGCACGGGCGCATCGAACGCCTCGTCCATTCCTTCAGCGCGAATGTGCTTCAAGCGCTTGCGGTAGACGCTCGACAGGGGCGCGGGCTTCGTCTCGACGCCTGCTAGCCTGATGGGCTCTTGAGTCAGCAAACGTTCCAGCACGTCCTCTGGCATGTGCGCGGCAAAGACGCGTCCGATCGCCGTGTTGATAAGCGACATGACTGTGCCGACCCGCAGGCTGATATGTTGCGGCCGCACGGATTCCTCGAGACGGATGATCGTCGGGCCGAGCGGCCCAAGCGTGGCGGCGGCGACCGTCAGTTGTGTCGTCGCGGCAAGCAGCGCGATCTCCGGCTCGGCATCGCGGGCCGGGGACATGCGTTGCAGTGCGATCAGCCCCAATTCGAATCCGAGCGGGCCTGCCGTGAAACAGCCGTCGTCATTGCGGGAAAGCAGACCGATCTTTTGCAGGCTCACGAGATGCGGGAAGGCCTTGGCCGGCGGCATACCGGCCGCTGCCGCCAGGTCGCGCAGGTTCAAAGGCTGGTTAGCCGTTGCAAGCGCCATCAATAGTTCGCCCGTGCTGTCGAGTGCGTTGATGCCACGTTGTGCTTTGGCGTCGGAACTGCCTGCCACATCGTTCGTGCCGGCCGGGAATTCAGATTGCATGGACGGATACCCCCTCGGTCAACGCTTTCGTGATGTGCCGAGAAACCTCGCGAAGCTCACTCGCGATCGGGCCGTTCCAAGCGAGGTCCATCGCCCCGGAAGGGCCGATGACGGTCAACGCGAGTTGCATGCTGCCATCCGCGCCAAAGACCGGCGCGCTCACGCTACTAATGCCCGGGCTGGGCACATCGATGTTGCGGGCTATGCCGCGTTTGCGCACGTCTTCGAGACTGTCGGTCCGCGGCCCCTCAGATGGCGCTACGTGATCAAGGCCGACGTTCAGCCGGGCAATCCCCTGGCTTTGCATCATGGCTAAGAGCGGGTCCCGCTTCAAAAACGCGCTGAAGATGCGGCCAGTGGATGTCGACTCGAGCGACATGACCGTTCCGATGTGCAAATTGACATGCAATGGGTAGGCGCCCCGCTCATAGCGCACGATCATCGGTCCTTGCGCGCCCGCAACACACACTGCCACGCTATAGCCGAGCTTTTCAGCGAGTTTCGTCGCATAAGGCGCCGCGATGCGATAGGCCTCCTGTTGCTCGACAAACATCAGCCCCAGACGCAACGAAAGCGGGCCAGGTTCGTAATAGCCCGTCAGCGCATCTTTCTTCACGAGTCCAAGCTTAGTCAGGCTGACCAAATAGGTGTGAGCTTGTGCGGTGGAAAGCGCCGCGGCACTGGCCAGCTCGCTCAGTGCCGCCGGCGTTCGCCGCTGCGCGAGCGCGTCCAAGATACGACCGGCGACCTCCACGCTTTGGATGCCTCGCTGTGTTTTTTCTGCCGCTTCTTTCAATTTGTCTGGCTCACTTCTGTGCGTCACCGTTCGAACGCTCGATGCTAGCGCATTCACCCGAAGCCGGACAGCACCGGGGTTTTCCCTTTGTTTAACGATAGCAAGTCAATTTGCTATTGACAAATATTTCGGCCGACGCGACCATCCCTCATCCCCATCCGATCGACGGAGAGAGACATGGCAAAAGCATTCGCATCCCAAGCCGACCTGGAAGAGAAGAAGGTCACGTTCACGCAGCTGTCCGACAACGCCTATGCCTACACGGCGGAAGGTGATCCGAATTCGGGAGTCGTCATCGGCGACGACGGCGTGCTAATCGTCGATACGACCGCTACGCCTGCTATGGCCCAGGACTTGATCGCGAGGATCCGCAGCGTCACTGACAAACCGATCAAGTACGTCGTGCTGTCCCATTACCACGCGGTGCGTGTGCTTGGCGCTTCGGCGTATTTCGATGAAGGCGCGCAGCAGATTATCGCGAGCCGCGGCACGTACGAGATGATCGTCGAGCGTGGCGAGCAGGACATGAAATCCGAGATCGAGCGCTTTCCGCGCTTGTTCGCGGGTGTTGAGACGGTGCCTGGACTGACGTGGCCCACGCTTGTCTTCGAGAAGGAAATCACGCTGTGGCTCGGCAAGCTTGAAGTGAAGATCGCGCATCTCGGCTCGGGTCATACGAAGGGCGATACCGTCGTTTGGCTGCCGTCGCAAAAGGTGCTGTTCTCGGGCGATCTGGTCGAGTACGACGCGGCCTGCTATTGCGGCGATGCGCAACTCGAAGAATGGCCTGCGACGCTCGAAGCACTGCGCGCGCTGAAAGCGGAAAAGCTCGTGCCCGGGCGCGGTCCCGCGCTGCTGTCGCCCTCTGAAGTGGACAAGGGGCTCGACTACACCAAGGACTTTGTCACGACGCTGCTGCAGGCGGGCCGCGAAGCCGTCGCCGGCAAGCTCGATCTGAAGGGTTCGATGGCGCACACCCGCAAGTCGATGGATCCGAAGTTCGGCCACGTCTTCATCTATGAGCACTGCCTGCCGTTCGACGTGTCGCGCGCGTATGACGAAGCGAGCGGTGTCAAGCATCCGCGTATCTGGACGGCCGAGCGCGACAAGGAAATGTGGGCGGCCCTGCAAGACTGATCGGGCCGGCACGCTCACGAAGGTCCCGCAAACGGGACCTTTCCATGCCATTGGGCAAGGGCGCGTAAGACGCCCGCGACGAGAAACGACGCGCTATCGAACAAGCCGCGTCGTGGAGAGAGGCTATGCGTAAATCGCTCAGAATCGAAGCGCCGACGGCGCTCGCCACAGCTACGGACGAACAGAAAATGTTCGGAAAGGTCGCCTGGCGCATCATTCCCTTCCTGTTTCTTTGCTACGTCGTATCGTTTTTGGATCGCATTAACATCGGCTTCGCTCAATTGCAGATGAAGCATGATCTTGGGTTCAGCGACGCGATGTACGGGCTGGGTGCCGCGGTTTTCTATATCGGCTATGTGCTGTGCGAAGTGCCGAGCAACATGCTTTTGGCGAAATTCGGCGCGCGCAAGACCTTCACGCGGATCATGCTGCTATGGGGCATTGCATCTGTCTGCATGATGTTCGTATCGAAGCCTATGCACTTCTACGTGCTGCGCTTCGCGCTCGGTGTGTTCGAGGCGGGATTCTTTCCAGGCATCGTGCTTTATTTGACGTACTGGTGTCCGGCAAGCCGCCGCGCCGCGGTGATGTCGGTATTCTTCGCGGGCGTGGCCGTGGCGGGCGTGCTCGGCGGTCTGGTGTCTGGCTGGATCATGCGCGATATGACCGGCGTGATGGGCCTCTTCGGCTGGCAATGGATGTTCGTCCTGGAAGGCGCGCCCGCCGTACTGCTTGCCTTTGTCGCGTTGTTCTATCTGGTGGACAAGCCGCACGATGCACGTTGGCTGAGCGAGGAGGAGAAGGCGCGCCTCATCGCGTTGTGCGCTCAGGATCACCGCAAAGAAACGTCGCACGATGCGCACAACCTCGCGGCGGCGCTGCGCAATCCGCGCGTCTATCTGTTCGCGTTCATCTATTTCTCGCTGACGTGCGCATCCTTGACGCTCAACTTTTGGATGCCGCTGATGATCCGCGATTTCGGCATCAAGGATGTCGTGCAAGTCAGCCTTTATACCGTGATTCCCAACGCGATCGGCGCGATCGGGCTGATTCTCATTGCGCGGCGTTCCGACCGCCTGGGCGAGCGGCGCAAGCACTTTGCGTTCTGTACCATCGGCGGTGGCATCGCGCTGGCTGCATTGACACTCCATCTGCACAACCTTCCCGCGATGCTCGCCATTCTTTCGGCGGCGGCCGTGCTGATATTCGCCGCATTGCCGATCTTCTGGGCGGTGCCTCCCAGCTATCTTTCCGGCGGCGCGGCAGCCTCCGGCATCGCGCTTATCAGCAGTATCGGTATCACAAGCGGCATTGTGAGCCCGTGGGTGATCGGACAAATTCGGACGAGCACGGGGAGTATGGATCTCGCGATCTACCTGCTGGCCGCGTTGCTTGCGGTGAGCGGCGTTGCGTTGAAGGCGGGGCTGCGAGAATCCCCTCCTGTTCCGCCCGTCGACATCGCCCGTTGAGCATGAGGGAGCGCGGGTCGAGCGCTCACTTGTGAACCGAGGACGCAGGCCGGGAAGGGTGCTCGAACCGATCGGAAGATTGTTGTGAGCCGCAGGTGGGCTATGCTTTTGGCGTTCCGTGGTGCGATATGGCTCGCTGGGCCGGAAGTAAAGATCGCCCGAGCATGTGTTTTACCGACGAACCCACGCGCCGTAAGCATCCACCTATCCGGGCACGACGATCATGAACGGTAACTTCCAGCACCCCTTTCCCGTCACGCCTGGCGGCGCCGAGCGAGGAAAGGTCGTAACGGCACAAGATGCCGTCCGTTTGATCCGCGCAGGCGACACGATTGCCACTGGCGGTTTTGTCGGCATTGGATTTGCCGAGGAAATTGCCATCGCGCTCGAGCAACGCTTCCTCGCCCAAGGCGAAGGCGATGCAATGGCCCTGCGCGACCTCACGCTGGTGTACGCAGCTGGCCAAGGCGATGGGAAGCACAAAGGGCTCAACCATCTGGCCCATCCGGGTCTCATCCGACGCGTGATCGGTGGGCATTGGGGCCTCGTGCCCGGCCTTCAAAAGATGGCCATCGACGGGCTCGTCGAGGCCTATAACTTGCCGCAAGGCGTGATCTCTCAACTTTTTCGCGAGACCGCGGCCAAGAAGCCCGGTCATCTTTCAACGATCGGCCTCGGCACGTTCGTCGATCCGCGCCACGGAGGCGGCAAACTCAACGCTCGTACGACTGAGGATCTAGTCAGCTTGCTCACGCTCGGGTCGGAAGAATATCTCTTCTATAAAGCACTTCCTATCGACGTGGCGATCATTCGCGGGACAACAGCGGACGCTTCGGGAAACATCACGATGGAGAAAGAAGCGCTCACGCTGGAGTCGTTATCGATCGCGATGGCTGCGCGTAACTGCGGCGGCATCGTCATTGTCCAGGTGGAGCGTCTGGCCGAAGCCAACACCCTTAATCCACGACAGGTCAAAATCCCCGGCATTCTGGTTGACTGCGTGGTCGTTGCCGATTCTCAAAATCATTGGCAGACATTCGCTACTTCTTACTCCGCAGCGTTCGCGGGAGAGCTTCGGGTTCCGGCCACCGCACATCGCGCGATGGAGCTTAGCGCGCGCAAAATCATCGCGCGCCGGGCGTCATTCGAGTTGATGGCGAACAGCGTAGTCAACCTTGGCATCGGCATGCCGGAAGGCATCGCGAGCGTCGCCAACGAAGAGAAGGTTTTGGATCTGCTCACGTTGACCACGGAGCCTGGAATCATCGGTGGCATCCCTGCCGGCGGGCTGGACTTCGGCGCGGCGATGAACACCCAGGCAGTCATCGATCAGCCCTACCAGTTCGATTTTTACGATGGCGGCGGTCTCGACATTGCTTTTTTGGGGCTAGCGCAAGCCGATCAGGGCGGCAACCTCAACGTCAGTAAGTTCGGCAGAAAATTGGCCGGTGCAGGCGGATTCATCAATATCAGCCAGAGCGCCAAGAAGGTGGTGTTCGTCGGCACTTTCACGGCGGGCAACTTGGAGATAGCGATCGAGGCTGGTCGACTTCGAATCATCCAAGAGGGCGCAAGCCAAAAGTTCGTTCCGATGGTCGAACATCGAACGTTCAGCGGCGAGTATGCCGTGAAACGCGGACAGCCCGTCCTTTACATCACCGAGCGTTGCGTATTCGCGCTGACGGAAGGGGGACTCGAACTCATCGAAGTGGCGCCCGGCATCGATATCGAAAAGGATATCGTTGCCCACATGGGATTCGCGCCCATCATCAAAGCGCCGCGACCGATGGACGAACGCCTTTTCGCGCCGGAACCCATGGGACTTCGCAGCGCGGTTTTGCGCCTCAAGCTACATGAGCGCTTCAGCTTCGATCCGTCCAAGCAGATGTTCTTCATTAACTTCGAGGGTCTTGAGGTAGCAAGTCTTGCTGACGTCGAAGCCATCCGCCGCGAGGTGGAAACGCGAATGCGGGGGAAACAGGCCAAGCCGCATGCAATCGTGAACTACGACAATTTTTCGATCCGACCGGAAGTCATCGATGCCTATGCCGCGATGGTGAACACCTTGGTGGCCGATTACTACTCGGACGTGACGCGATACACCACGAGCAGCTTCCTGCGCATGAAGCTAGGTCATGCCTTGCATAGCCGCGGCGTTGCGAGCCACATCTATGAAACGCCTGAGGAAGCCATGAAGCATCAAAGGAAGGTCCGACAGGAAACTGCCTGATCGGGGGCAAGCTGTCGTTTGAACAGTCTCGAGCGCGCAGGCTGGGCTTTGGTCTGCATGTGCATCAGTGCCTGTCGCGTGCGGCCTTGCTGGAGGCGCGGTTCTTGCGGAACCCTTGTGCGTCGAACCGAAAAGGAGAAACCATGACCTTGGTTATTTATCTGCTCGGCTGGCTGATACTCATTGGCGGCGTGTCGTGGGCGCTCATCACCATGCACGTTGCGCAGCATACCGTCGCAATCGTCGCCGTCATCCTGCTTGGCATCGGCGTGGTCACGGGCGCGACACGGGCGCGCGGCCGCGACCGCTCATAGGTTCTTTACCGCCCGCTCGGCGTCAGGGCGTGACGCCGTCTCTCGGGGTATCAGGCAGTGAGTACCTGTTTCAGCGGGGGGGCATCCGTTCGCCGATCAAATGAGAATTCCGTGCGGCGTTCGAGTGAAGCCTTGCGCTTTTCTTCGGCGCTGGCGATAAAGTCGGACAGCTCGCGCCCTATCGCTGAATCTCTTGCTCCCGGCTTCCACGTGGGGGCTCCGTGTCGCCGGCGCGTGCTCCGGGCAAGTGCTAACGCCGCCATCGCAGCTTTCGCGCATTCATATTCCACTTGACCGCACACTTCGATTGGCTCGCCGAATTCGCGAAATGCTTCCACATGTTGACGAGTGGCGTGGACGACAGCCGGATACTCGCGCAATTCCGAAACGACTTTATGGCTAAGGACGTCCCATTGGATTTTTTCCGGATAGGCAAAGGCCACGATGGATACCGTAGCGGCGGCGTCACGGCTAACGGGGCCCTTCGATGCCTTTGACGCCCACGCGGCCTTGTGCATCATCGTTCGGCATGATCGAGCGTAGCTTTCCAGCGACATCGCCGCTTCCAGCGCAGTATCGCGTCGCTGCCGCTTGCGTTCCCTGAAATTGCGTGCCGAGATCCATGCGAGCGTAACGATGGAGCCCACCGCTGCTGACGCTAACGTCAGTGTCAAAGAGGCATCCCACCTGATGCTTGGGAGATATTCGAGCCATTCCTGCCGCATATCGTGCGCCTCTGAGAATGAGGTGCAGGCAGTATAAGCAATCGTTTGCGATTGTTCCGAGCAAAAAATTCGCGGTGTGGTTTTATCACAAACGATTGGATAGGAGCGGGGCTGGTCCCTCGAGATCGAGGCTCGCCTTGACGCCGTAACCGGAAACGGTATGATGCGAAATGGGCGGAGGCTCGCAATTCGGCGCCAGCAGGGTCTCCAATTCAGTTGATGGCTGTGAGCCGTAAAAGAGAATCGGGTGGCCACGAGAAAATCAATCAACCGCAAGGCGCCGCCGAACTACGACTACACCGCGCCGGATCGCGTCGCGCGCAAGCGCAAGGCGTTGAAGGAAGTAGGTGGCTCTCGGGTTGAGGCTAGCCTGAACGAGCTTGAGCTCAGAAAACTCGATGCGTTGGTGCGGTCGGGGGCCGTGGGCACATCGCGCAACGCCGTTCTCAAATATCTCGTTGGCCAACTGCCGGATCCGCAGTTGCCCGACGAATCCGCAATGAAAACCCGTTGATATAGAGGAAGAGGACTGAAGGATGGCAAACCAAACTTATACGGATACGCAACTGCTGATCGACGGCGAATGGTGCGACGCGGCCAGCGGCAAGACGATCGATGTCTTCAACCCGGCCACGGGCGAAGTGATCGGCAAGGTTGCGCATGCGGGCATCGAGGATCTCGACCGCGCATTGGCAGCGGCGCAACGCGGTTTCGAAACCTGGCGCAAGGTGCCCGCGCACGAGCGGGCCGCAACGATGCGCAACGCGGCGGCCCTCGTGCGCGAGCGCGCCGCGACCATCGCGCAATCGATGACGCAGGAACAGGGCAAGCCGCTCGCCGAAGCACGCGTGGAAGTGCTCTCGGCCGCCGACATCATCGAATGGTTCGCCGATGAAGGACGGCGCGTCTACGGCCGGATCGTCCCGCCGCGCAATTTGAATGCACAGCAAACGGTGGTGCGCGAGCCGGTCGGCCCCGTCGCCGCTTTCACGCCGTGGAATTTCCCCGTCAACCAAGTCGTGCGCAAGCTCAGCGCAGCGCTGGCGACCGGCTGCTCGTTTCTCGTGAAGGCACCGGAGGAAACGCCGGCATCTCCGGCTGCGCTGCTGCGCGCGTTTATCGACGCCGGCGTGCCGGCAGGCGTGATTGGCCTCGTGTTCGGCAATCCGGCCGAGATTTCCTCTTACCTCATCGCGCATCCGATCATCCGCAAAGTGACGTTCACGGGCTCGACGCCTGTGGGCAAGCAACTGGCCGCGCTGGCCGGTCAACACATGAAGCGCGCGACGATGGAGTTGGGCGGGCATGCGCCGGTCATCGTCGCCGAGGATGCCGACGTTGCGCTCGCCGTGAAGGCTGCCGGCGGCGCGAAGTTCCGCAACGCGGGCCAGGTCTGCATTTCTCCGACACGCTTTCTCGTTCACAACAGCATTCGCGAGGCGTTCACGCGCGAGCTAGTCAAGCATGCCGAAGGGCTGAAGGTTGGCAACGGTTTGGAGGAGGGCACGACACTCGGCGCGCTCGCCAACACGCGCCGGCTCGCGGCGATGACCTCGGTCGTCGAGAACGCGCGCGCAACCGGTGCGCGGATCGAGACGGGCGGAGAGCGCATCGGCGCTGAGGGCAACTTCTTCGCGCCGACCGTGCTGTCCAACGTACCGCTCGACGCCGACGTGTTCAACAACGAGCCGTTCGGCCCGGTCGCGGCGATTCGCGGATTCGATTCGCTGGACGAGGCGATCACCGAGGCGAATCGATTGCCCTACGGTCTGGCCGGTTACGCTTTTACGAAGTCGTTCGCGAACGTGCATGTGCTGACGCAGCGTCTCGAAGTCGGCATGCTTTGGGTCAATCAGCCGGCAACGCCCTGGCCTGAAATGCCGTTCGGCGGCGTGAAGGATTCGGGTTACGGGTCCGAGGGCGGCCCTGAAGCGCTGGAACCGTATCTCGTGTCGAAGTCCGTAACCGTCATGGCTGTGTGACCGTTGCAGTCAGGCTGCGTGGTGCGGGAAATAAGGGCGTCCCGAGGTTAGGGCGCCCTCGCAGCGAGGTGGTTGGGTGAAAACCGCGTAGGGTATGGTTTTACGAGTGGAATCACCCATAATTCCGTGAATCTCGGCTTTAAATTGCGGAAAGTCGCTCCGGATCAAGCGGCAAAATATCGCTTCCTAGAACGCGAAGTGATATCGAGGTGCTGCCGTGGTTTCCCCCGACCTGCTCGTTGCCTTTATCGTGGCACTCATCATCGTCTATGCCGTGCCCGGCCCTGACATGGCGTTGATCCTCCAAACGAGCATCGCTCAGGGGCCGCGCCGCGGGCTGACCGCGGCGGGCGGCCTAGCCGTCTCTCGGGCGACGCACGTGACGCTCTCGGCATGTGGCGTCGCTGCACTGCTCAAAACGGCGCCGTGGCTGTATGAAATCGTTCGCTACGGCGGCGCGGCCTACCTCGGCTATATCGCGATTCAGATTTTTCGATCGCCCGTCTTCGCGGTCGACGCGGGCGGCGAAAACACCGCGTCGGGTGGCGGCAGCGGCGCACTTCGGCAGACGTTCGTCAAAGGCCTACTGACGAACCTGCTCAATCCCAAGGCGCTCTTGTTTTGTTCGGTGCTGTTGCCGCAATTCATCCGCCCGGCCATGGGCCCGGTGGCGCTTCAGGTGACGGAGCTCGGGATCATCGTGGTCATCGTCGGCGCGTTGTTCGATACGCTCTATGCGATCGGTGCCGCGCGCATCTCCACCGTGCTGCGCAAATACCCGCTTGCGCAAACGCTGCAGCGCTGGACATTTTCGGCTGCCTTGATCGGCTTCGCGCTGCGTCTTTCGTTCGATTGAAACCGCACGGCGAGACGGCGACGGCAGTGCCTGATGGTCCCGTCGCCGCCATTCTAGTCAGATGATTCGACTAGGCCATACGGCCCAGGTAATCGAATTTGCCGAGCTCCACGCCGTTGTGGCGCAAGATCGCGTAGGCCGTCGTGACATGAAAGAAGAAATTCGGCAATGCGAAGTGCAATAGATAGACCTGTCCGATGAATTCGTGCTTGCCGCTCGGCACCGTGAGCGTCACCGTGCGCGACTCGGCACCTTCCAATGTCGCGGAATCGATCCCCTGCAGGTAGGCGATCGTCTTATCGATGCGCGCGTACAACTCGTCGAACGTCACTTCGATGTCCTCATACTTCGGTGGCTCGACGCCCGCCAGCCGCGAAATGCAGAATTTCGCCGCATCCGACGCGATTTGCACTTGCCGCGTCAGCGCGTGCATGTCGGGATAGAGCCGGCTCGACAGCAGAATCGACGGCTCCAGATGTTTCGTCAACGCATGGTCATGCGCCTTTTGCAGCACGGCGCGCAGGTTCGTGAGCCCGCGCGTGAATACGGGCACCGAAGCATCGTAAATAGACAGGGACATTTCGCGCTTTTCCTTGTTTTGTACTGGTATTTCTGACGGGGGGACCAGGAGCGGCGGGCTCGGCAACGCACTCGCTTATCATGCCGCCGCGCGCGCCATGATAAGCCGTTGCGGCGATATCCGCTGAACGTAGGCTAGCCGAACGACGCGTCCGCGTCTTGGCCGAACGGCCGATATGGCGATTGCCGACTCCGCGCCGAGCGATCGATGCACTACACTTCGAAACGTCGTCCGACGAATGCGTTCATGCCTCGCTTGCAGCGCTGATCGCCTTGGCCAGCGGGGCGTTGCGAGGCGCAAGGAACTGCATGGTTCGGGCGGCTGTCGGAGCTTTCCGCGGATCCACTGCGTGAGGAGCGCCATATGACTAAAGCGAGACAGCAGCTTGCAGGCAGCGAGCGTGCAGCCGTCCACGGTTCGAAGTGCCTCGGGCCGATCGATCCGAACGAAACATTGCGTGTCGTGGTCGCCTTGCGCCGGCGGGCCGCGCACGAATTGGAGGAATTCGCCCAGCGCGTCGCGCATGGGCAGCAGGCTGAGCCGCTTTCGCGCGAAGCCTTCGCTCAACGCTTCGGCGTCGCGGCGGAAGACTTCGCGAAGCTCGAGGCGTTTGCGCGCGAATATCAGCTCAGCGTCGAGCGCCACGATCTCGGTGCAGCGAAGGTTGTGTTGTCCGGAACGGTCGCGCATTTCGAAGCCGCGTTCGGCGTCGAACTGTCCCACTACGAGCACCCCACGCTCGGGCGATTTCGCGGGCGCACTGGCCCGGTCACGATTCCGGCCGAAATCGCCGATGTCGTAACGGCCGTCCTGGGCCTCGACAATCGTCCGCAAGCGCGTCCGCATTTCAGGTTGCGCAACGGGAATGGGCAGACGGAGCGCGCGGGCGGCCCCATCATGGCTCGCGAGGCACAACAGGCGTTTACCCCGGTGCAACTTGCCGGGCTCTATGATTTCCCCGACGGCGACGGAGCCGGTCAATGTATCGGGCTGATCGAACTGGGCGGCGGCTACGAGGAATCGGATCTGACGATGTATTTCGGCAGCCTCGGCGTGCCGGTGCCGCAGGTCGTCTCGGTACCGGTGGACGGAACTGACAATATCCCGACCGGGGACCCGGGCGGGCCCGACGGCGAAGTGACGCTTGACGTAGAGATTGCCGGCGCGATTGCGCCGAAAGCGAAAATCGCCGTCTATTTCTCGCCGAATAGCGACGCAGGGTTCATCGATGCCGTGTCGCAAGCGCTGCACGATTCCACAAACAGTCCCTCGGTCTTGTCGATCAGTTGGGGCGCGCCCGAAACGGCATGGACGGATCAGGCGGTCGCGAGCTTCAACGATGCCCTGCAGTCGGCTGTGGCATTGGGGGTGACGATATGTGCGGCGGCGGGCGACAGCGGCTCGAGCGATGGCGCCGCGGACGGTGCGGACCATGTCGATTTCCCGGCGTCGAGCCCGTATGTGCTGGCGTGTGGCGGTACGCACATCACGGCTAACGGAGGGAGCGCGGCGATTGCGGCCGAGGTCGTCTGGAACGACGGCGCGGGCGGCGGCGCGACGGGCGGTGGTATCAGTGCGCGGTTCACGTTGCCTGCCTGGCAGGAAGGGTTGAAAGCGGCACGCGTCCATGGCTCGCCTGTCTCGCTGGCCAATCGTGGCGTGCCGGATGTGGCCGCCGATGCTTCGCCAACCTCCGGCTATGAAGTGTTGATCGACGGCCAGTCGATGCCGATTGGCGGAACGAGCGCTGTCGCGCCGCTCTTTGCGGGCCTTATCGCGCGCATCAATGCGCTGTCAGGCAAAGCCGCGGGGTTCGTGAATCAAAGGCTCTATGAATCGGCTAGCGCGTTCAACGACATCACATCGGGCGACAACGGCACCTATGCCGCCGCGGGCGGTTGGGATGCGTGCACTGGCCTTGGAAGCCCGAAGGGGCGCGATATCGCGGCGGCGCTGGGGGTGTCCGCCGCACCGGGTTCGACGGCCGCGCCGAACTCGGGCGGCCCTTCGCGATAGGGGATAGTGCGGAGGGTGCCTAGGGCCTCGGCGCTTAGCAATTCGGCGCTTAGGCGCTTAGGCACTTAGGCACTTAGGCACTTCGGCAGTTCCAACGGTAATGGGTTATCGCCGGCGCGCTTCGGGCGGGGTGCGCCGGAGTCTTGGCAGCAATTCGTCAACACAAGCCGCGAGTGCGACTGGACCCGCACGCCGGCCTTCACTGATGGAGCGATCACGATGAATTCCGATACCGGCAGCCCGCAATCGTCTCACAACGCTCGCGCGCCGTCGCCGGGCAGGGCCTCGATGCCGCACGTTTTCCTTAGCCGACAGGGCGATCAGCCGCTTCAGGATGACATCGCCTATGGCAACGGGCCCGACGATTTCGTGACCGACACGAGCGAAGCCGCGGCAATTACGCACCACACCATCACGATCGGCGGCAGACAAATCGACTATACGGCGACGGCCGGCCATCTCGTGACCGTCGATCCATCGAGCTCGAAGCCGAACGCGAAGATGTTCTATGTCGCATTCACCGAAGACAACCAAAAGGAAGAGGCGAGGCCTGTCACGTTCTTCTATAACGGCGGCCCGGGTTCGTCCTCCGTCTTTGTGCTGTTGGGCTCGTTCGCGCCCAAGCGCATCAAGACGTCGATGCCAGGCTTTACCCCGCCCGCGCCGTATTCGCTCGAGGACAATCCCGATAGCCTGCTCGATAAAAGCGATCTCGTTTTCATCAACCCAGTGGGAACGGGTTATTCCGCGGCGATCAGCCCGAACAGAAATCGCGATTTCTGGGGCGTCGACCAGGACGCTCGCTCGATAAAACAATTCATCAAGCGTTTCCTGACAAAAAACGATCGCTGGAATTCGCCCAAGTATCTGTTCGGCGAATCGTACGGCACGGCGCGCAG
>CAYRLJ010000024.1:0-27187 GCA_964425025.1 uncultured Burkholderia sp.
ATCGAGGTTCGATTCCTCGTGGGGGGGCCAATCAAGGGCTTGTGGCCGTTTCGCTTTTCAAGTCGTCACCGGACATTGAGACGTGGGAAGTTGATTGCATCGTGCGCGCTATGGGTTGCGGCGGGTTGCGGCGGATTGCGGCGGCATATTTCATCGCCAAGCACATCAGTTAGGGTTCATGGCTACATCCGTCCTGAGTCTGTCGCGGTCCATTTCCGGCAGCCGCCCGTAGTCCTGGCCGTAGCATCATTTGGAGCCCGCCGCGTGCGGGCTTTCGCACATTCGACATTGGAAATGTGAGGTGCGAAATGCAAGGAAGAGCGCAACGCCGGGCCCAGCGGGCTCGACTCAAGGCGAAACGCCATCGGTATCAAATATGGAGCGATGAGTTCGTACGTCCAGAGGCGCGGCTCGGGTCATACGTCGACACGCCAACTGTTGGACAAACGCAAACTGACCGACTGCCACCTCGTGGAGGGGCAAACATGCTGCTCATGCCTCGTCCGGTGTCAGAGCAGTGTCAGAGCGGCGCATGCCGCGTTTTCGACCGCAGATCGTAAAGATAGTCGGCGATGCGATTACCTGCGAGCGTGGCGACCAGCACCACCAGCGAAATCTTCAAAAGACGTTTCATGGCTCATCCTCGGGGTGACTACTGCTTGCGATAGTTGCTTCGCGCCGCGCGCACATCCGCGCGTGCGCCGGCGATACCGGCTTGGCCAATCGGTCGACTTTCCCATCGCTTGCCGATACCCGATGATGCTTGGCAATGGGCGCCGCCGTTGGCGTCCGGCGCACGCGGCCAGCGAGCGAGCCTTCGTCGGCTGCGCTCGTGCGATGCATGCCGCGCCATCCACTCAACGTCGAGCGAGCTGCCCAATGATGCCGAATGTGCGAGATCTGCGTCGTTCCCAGAAATCAGTCCGATTTTCCGGTGCCTCTGCACCCGTCCATGCCATCATCAGTGATCATTCGTCATTTCACGCACGCCTCACCGAGCTGGAACAAATGACGACCGATATCCGCGAACGCATGGCCCACGTCGAAGCTGGGTTTCTTCATCTCGCAACCAAGAACGACGTCACGACGCTCGAGTCGACGCTCTTGAAGTGGTTCATCGGAACCGCGATTGCCCTGTCTAGCTTCGCTTTCGCCGCGGCCAAGCTGTTCCATTGAGCAGCGGTGCCCGCGAACCCGGTCGTCGCGAGCCGTCGCTGGGTGCGTGCACCATTGATTCTTCCTTCCATTGGCTCACCTAGCCGGCGGTGTGCGGGGCGCCTGAACGCCGGGCGTGTCCCGAACGGGCGCTTGGTCGGGTTGCAGATCCGTTTCGGGTAGCGGCTCCGGTGTGCGGGCCGGCGGCGTGCCGCGTCCAATGTCTGACCGCCTAGGGTCAGGCTTCTCCGGTTTGGTCGGTTCATCCATCGCGTGTGTCTCCTTTTTGGCATCGGCCCCGCGGCCTACGGGCGTACGTGCCAATTTAGCAACGCCCGTGCCGAAGGCCGCCTGCGTTCCGGCCTTACGTCAGCGCCTCTCCTCCTATCTCATTTTGTCTGGCCGCCCCGAATCGAATCGGGCTTTTCCGCTGTCGGCTATTTCTCGTCGTCTCTCGTCGGCAAGAAACCGATTTTATGCGTCGAATGTGTTGGTGCGCCCCTCTAACATAAATGAGATTCGATTGATTCAATCGTTGATTTTTTAGGACTAAGAGAAGTTTGATTGATCGGTTCCGTGGCTTTGCGACAATATCCGTGTAATCGAACGTTGTTGGCCTCGTATGCTTGGGCTAGAATCGAGCGCACCGGGCAGCGCTGTGTTGTCGCGGATACAGCGACGGTGCGGCTTGCGGTGCGTGGCGCGGAAATTTTCGAGTCAATGCAAATAATTGAGAATTTTCCTAAAGACTAATTCGAAGATGTGAGGCAGTGCCGGCTATTGCGTGGCGGCCTAATTATCCTATCTATTTCGTGCATTACTTCGTCGCCGCCAAAATGACGTCTATTACATTACAGCGGCGGTCCTTTCGTGTCGCAATGGCAATAGCGAGGATGAAAACGCATGACTCCCCGGCAAGTCCTATTGTTGTCTCGTCCCAGGCATCGAATCCGTATCGCGGTGCTTGATGACCATCCAATCGTCGCGCTTGGCGTCGCGACGTATCTGCGCGATCACGCTGACTTCGAACTCGTCGCGAACGTCGCGACGATCGACGACTTGTTTGCCGCGCTGGAGCGCGGCGCATGCGACGTCGCGCTCGTCGATTTCTATCTTCCGGGAGACCGCCTTGACGGCGCGACGTTCGTCAAGCGCTTGCGTGTCGAGGCGCCGCCGCTGGCCATCGTCGTGCTGTCCGCGGCGCGCGCCAGCGATGCCGAGTGTGTCTGCCACCGCGCGGGCGCCAATGCCTTCCTCGAAAAATCGACGCCTTTGCCGCTCATCGCCGAGACGATCCGCCATGCCGTCGCTTCGCCGCGCGAATTCTTCGTCATGCGCGGGGGCAGAATCGAGGCGCTCGTCCCGCACGCGCGTGAAGACATGTTGTCGGCCGCGGAGATCGAGATACTGCGGCACATCGCCGAAGGACTCTCGGTCACGCAAACCGCCGCGCGGTTGCGGCGCAGCAAGAAGACGATCAGCACGCATAAGCGCAGCGCGATGCGCAAATTGGACGTGTCGGACGATCTCGGCTTGGCGCTGTTCCTCAAAGAAAAATTTCGGTATTGAAAGCGGAGAGCGATTGATGAGCGTGAGCGTACGCGTCGGGCGGCCTTTCGCGCGATTGCGCATTCGATCGTTCGGTTTCGCTCGGCAGCTCGCCTGGTTGGCGGCGGCCGCTGGCTTGGCGGGGGCGCCTGGCGCGAAGGCGGACGAACAGGCGGCGCTGCGTGTCGGTGCATACCGCGGCGATATGAGCGCGCTCGACTATGTCGATCAGGCGGGCGTGCGGCAAGGGATCAACGCGGGCGTCTTGCGTGCGATTGCGCGCGACCACGGACTATCGCTCGACTATCGAGCGGTATCGGCAGTCGATGCAGCATGGGCCGCGCTCGAGAGCGGTGAAATCGATGTATTACCGGTGGCATGCGACGACCCGGTGCCGCGCGGCGCCGGCGTATTGTCCGAACCCTACGCGAAGCTGCGTGTCGGCGTGGTGACGCCGCGCGGCCGTCCCGCGCCGGGCGCCTTGTCGGAATTGGCCGGCAAGCGCGTCGTCATCGCTGGCGCAAGCCTGGGAGCGGCGACGCTGAAAGCGCAATTGCGCGGTGTCGCGGTGCGCGAGGTGCCCGAGCGCGCGGCGGCGCTCGAAGCCGTCGCGCGCGGGCGGGCCGATGCGTTCGTCGGCATTCACCCATTGAACGTCGATGCCGTCGGCGCGCTGGCGCTCGGTACGCTCGCGGCGGCTGCCGTACCGGTTTCGATCGCGCTCTGTCTAGCATCCCGCCAAAGCGATGCGCCCATGACGGCGATGATCGCCGAAGGGCTCTCGGCTATCTCCCCTGCGACGCGCAGCGAGATCGAAATTCAGCCGTTGCCGGGGACGACGCAGCGCAGTTCGGCCCAAGCTTCGTTTCGTATGACCGACGACGAACGCGAATGGGTGCGCCGGCATCCGGTCGTTCGGGTCGGCGTTCAGCGGCTAGGCCGCCCCTATGATTTCATCGACGATCAGGGGCGATGGCAAGGATTCGGCGCCACGCTGCTCAAACAATTCGCGCAGACAGCGGGGCTGCGATTCGAGCCGGTGCTGCTCGATGCCGCGCACGAGCCGGCGCAGGCACTGCGCGATCGCGTCGTCGATCTCGTCTCCTCTTTCCCGCTCGGTCCGGGCACATCGATGCCGGGGCTGGCCGCCACGCGCCCCTACGACAGTTTTCCGTGGTCGTTCGTGCGAGCCGAGGGCGACAATGCGGGCTCCAATCGCATCGCGACCGCGCCCTGGCGCATGCGCCGCGTGGTGCCGGAGCCCATCTTGGCGGACGCCGAACTCGTGCCGCGAACGAATGCCGCGGACGCGCTGCGCGCGGTGCTGGCCGGCAATGCCGATGCCGCGCTCATTAATGCGATCGCGGCTGAGGATCTCGGCGATCGCTACGCGCATCTTCGGCTGACGATCGACCCGGCCACCGCAGGCATCGAGCGCATCGGCTTCGCGGTCCCGCGGAGCGATCGTCCGCTTGCGACGATGCTCGACCGCTATCTTGCGTCTTACAGCCCGCGCGAACTCGCGCGGCTAGCCAGCCGCGCGCGGCCGCTGACGATCGTGCTCGGCTACGAGAAACGCGCCGTCATCGTTCTCGCGTCGGGCGCCGCCGCGGTCGCTCTAGCCGTCATCGCCGCGCTCGGTTGGGCCTATCGGCGCACACAAGCGGCGCGCGCCGTGGCCGTGGCTGCCCGCACCGAAGCCATTGTCGCCCGCGAGCAGGCGCTCGCGGCCGATCGAGCGAAGTCGGCATTCGTCGCCATGATGAGCCACGAGATCCGCACGCCGATGAACGGCGTCGTGGGCGTACTCGACTTGCTCGATACGATGGCGCTGGCAGGTGAGCCTCGGCGCTATCTCGGCATCGCGCAGCATTCCGCGCGGCTGATGCTTCGTGTGGTGGACGATACACTCGATTACCTGAAGATCGAGCAAGGTGCGCAGACGCTTGATGCCGCGCCGTACGATATCTGTACTCTGGTTGCGGCGGCTGCGGAATTGCATGCGCCGCTTGCCGCGCGTAAGGGGCTTGCGCTGTATTTAGCCACGATGCCGCATTTCGATCGTCAGCTCGTAGGCGACGAGGCGCGCGTCAATCAAATCGTGACGAATCTGCTCAGCAATGCCATCCGATTCACGGAACGCGGCCATGTGCTGTTGGAAGTGCGGCGCAAGACGGCGCGGGGGCGCCCGTGGCTCATTCTATCCGTCGCCGATACGGGCACCGGGATTTCGGAAGCCTATCGCGCGCGCCTCTTCTCGCCATTCACGCAGCAAGACAGTACGACGACGCGCCGCTACGGCGGGACGGGCCTCGGCTTGTCGATCGTCAAGCGCATCGTCGATCTGATGGACGGCACGATCGACATCCAGAGCCGAGTCGGCGAAGGCACCTGCGTGCGCGTTCGATTGCCGATCCGCTGGGGCGGCGAGCGGCGCGCATGGCCGCCCGTCGCGCCGGCGCGCGCAGCCTTGCGCATGCCGGTATCTGCGATGACGGTCGCGACGCGCGCCGCGCTCGCGAAGATGGGTGTGCGCTGCGTCGCGTACGGTCGCCACGCCGACATCGACGTATCGGCGGATGAGACCGGCGCAGTAATCGTTGCTGCCCGCGATGGCTCACAGCGCATCGTGCGCTGCGTCGACGACCTCGCAGACGCGGTGGCGGCGGCGCGCCATGTCCCGAACGCAACGAGCGACGCGACGCGCGCCGGCCTCGACGCGAAGGGCCGTGCGCCGTCTTCCGAGGACCGAGCGCGCGGCGGCGATGAGTCTTGCAACGGCCCTCCGGTGCCGCTCGCCCGAAGCGGCGTGCTAGTCATCGAAGACAACGACATCAATCGAGACATCATGGTGCGGCAGCTCGCGGCGCTCGGGGTGCGGGCCGATGAAGCCCGTGACGGTATCGAAGGCTACGCCTGTTGGCAGCGTACGCGGCCGACGCTCGTTCTGCTCGACTGCCATATGCCGGGCATGGACGGCTACACGCTCGCGCGCAGCATCCGCCGTGCGCAAGCCGAGGGTTCGCCGCGCACGACGATTGTCGCGATCAGCGCGAATGCGACCCAGGACGATGCGCGCGCATGCCATGAGGCGGGGATGGACGATTATCTCGCCAAGCCGATCACGCGGCCTAAACTGACGGCATTACTTGAAAAATGGGCGGAGACAGTCAATGCCGACGCAGAACCGGCGCGTAGGTGAGATGAGCGAAGCGCATGATGAGCCATGCTCATTCGAGTTGTCCGAACTGTCGGCGTTATACGGCGAACAAGGCCTGCGCACGCTGCTCGCTGTCGCGCTGGACGAGTTCGATTGCCAGTGTCTCGCATTCGAGAGCGCTTTCGATGCGGGGCAATGGGTGCGGGCGGCGCATGCGCTGCATCGGCTCGCGGGGACAGCGGCATTCTTCGTGCACGACGACCGTGCCCTCGAGCCGCTCAATCTGGCGGAGAGCGCATTGCGGCTGGCTGATGCGTCGCTGATCGGGCTGGCGGTACCCGCTGCCCGATCGATGCTAGTGGCGCTCAGGGTCGCATTCGTCGACGAAGGCGCCAAGTCGCGCGTGGCGCGGTAAGCACGCCGCTGACGGCACGGCGGCGCATACGTCGCGCGGCTGTCGTGCCGGTGCTTCGGTCCGAGATTCGTCGTGCTGGGGTGCTGGGCTCTCGCTTTTGAAAGATCGTCGCGCGGCAGGCGGCGGCGATGCGCAGTGCATGGGCGCAGGACCGGTATCTGAGCCTCGTTTAGCGGATTGCGCCGCGCAGGCGCCGCGCCGCAACGGTCGATGCAAACCGCGCTCGCCATGACGCGTACGCGAACGCGAATGTGGGCCCGGCAGGCTGCGCTGAAAACGATTTACACACTCTAAGAATTTTCCGGAGGAGTGCGCGCGCAAAAGCGCCAACAATCGAGTCGTTGTTCGAAGCGAGCCGTATCCCGCGTTTCTTTCTGCGCCCCTAGGCGCAGCGCGCTTCGATTCCTCGAATGCACCGACTCGACATGACATTCATCGACGTCCCGACGCTGCTGCAACCCGTTTGCCCGACATCGCCTTGCGGGCCGGACTTGGAATATTCGCCGTCCTATCTCGAGGCGGCACGCGCGCTCGAGGGGAGCCCTGACGTGCAGTACGGGAGCATGCACCTTGCGGCGACCGAGCCCGACTGGAAGCGCGTGAGGGCAGCGGCGCTCGAATTGCTGAGCGAGAGCCGCGATTTGCGATTGGCGGTGTGGTTGACGCGAGCGCTCGTTTCTCTCCATGGCGCCGCTGCTATCGCCGACGGCCTTGCATTGATCGACGGATTGCTCGCTCTGTACTGGGACGATCTTCATCCGCAACTGGACGCCGACGACGATCACGATCCGACCGCGCGCATCAATACGTTGCTTTCGCTCGACGACAAAGCCGCATTCGTACGCGAGCTCAGATCGGCGCCGCTCATTACTTCCGAGCGTCATGGACGGATCTGCGTAGCCGATATCGAGCGCGCCGCCGGCGAGGCAGGCGTGGACGCCCCGTCGCTCGATCAGGCTGCCATCGATGCCGCGTTTGCCGATGTGGCGATCGAAGAGGTGATGGCCCTCGACGACGCGCTCGGGCGAGCATTGTCGTCGCTCGAGCGCATCGACGCACGGCTGAGCGAGCGCATCGGCCATCAGCGCTCGGTGAGCATGAAGGCGCTCGAGAAGGCGCTCGCCCGTGCAAGCCGCGCCGTGCGTTTGCAACGCGCGCGGCACCCGGGCCTTGCCGTACCTGAGCGCGACGCGCTCGCCCCGGCTGCATCGAATGCCGCCGATGCCCTTGGCGCCATCGATCGAATCAGCGGCCGCGATGACGTGACTCGCTTGCTCGATCGCCTATGTCATTACTACGCGCTGGCCGAGCCGTCGAGCCCCGTTCCGATTCTGCTTCAGCGCGCGCGCAAGCTCGTGGGAATGGGCTTTACGGATCTCGTTGCCGATTTGACGCCGGCCGGCAGCGAACAAGCCGCGCATTGGGCCGGTTCGACGCAGCAATGAGCGCCGCGCCGATTTTTTATACCAGCGAACCCGCAAGGAGGTCGTTTGCATGAGTAGCGAAAGCAGCCAAAAGTTCTTGGGCCGCACGCGCGCGCCGCGCGTGCAGATCGAATACGACGTGGAAGTATGCGGCGCGAACAAGAAGGTCAGCCTGCCGTTCGTGATGGGTGTCATGGCCGATTTGTCGGGACAATCGACGCAGCCGCAGGCACCGCTATCCGAGCGGCAGTTTCTCGAGATCGATAGCGACAACTTCGACGAGCGGTTGAAGGCGATGAAGCCGCGCGTGGCCGCGATGGTGCCCAATACGCTGACGGGTACGGGCCAACTTGGGGTCGACTTGACGTTCGAATCGATGGACGACTTTTCGCCGGCCGCACTGGCGCGTCGTGTCGAACCGCTCAACCGTCTGCTCGAAGCGCGCGCCCATCTTGCCAATTTGCTGACCTACATGGATGGCAAGGTGGATGCGGAGGCACTCGTTGCCCAGTTGCTCGCCGATCCGGCGCTGATGCGCACGCTGTCGTCAGCCCCGAACCCCGACCGGCCTCATGGCGACCCGGCAGCGAACACGCTCGACGCCGGCGTACAGGCCGGCGCCTAACTCACCGCATTCACCGCATTTAGGATACGAACGATGTCAGAGGTCAGCCCTTCATTGGAGGCGCAAACGGCGGCGAGCCATACCGTTGTCGCCGATCCTGTCCCAGCCGACGATTTCGGCAGCCTGCTCAACAAGGCGTTCAAACCCAGGACCGAAAAGGCGCAGGAGGCCGTCGAGCATGCGGTGCGCACGCTCGCCGAGCAGGCGCTTGCCGACGCCGCCTGCATTTCCCCGGATGTGATCGGTACGGTGGAGGCGCTGATTGCCGCGATCGATCGCAAGCTCACCGAGCAGATCAATGTGATCTTGCATTGCGCGGCGTTTCAGCGTGTAGAAGGTGCTTGGCGCGGTTTGCATTATCTGGTCAGCAATACCGAAACGGACGAGCAACTCAAGCTGCGCGTCATGAACCTTTCAAAGGCCGAACTCTACAAGACGCTGAAGAAGTACAAAGGCTCTGCGTGGGATCAAAGCCCACTCTTCAAGAAACTTTACGAGGAAGAGTACGGGCAGTTCGGGGGGCATCCGTTCGGCGCGCTCGTCGCCGATTATTATTTCGACAACAGCGGGCCCGATGTCGATCTGCTCGCGCAGATGGCCAAGATCTGCGCGGCCGCGCATGCGCCGTTCATCGCCGGCGCCTCGCCGGCCGTCATGCTGATGGAGTCTTGGCAAGAGCTCGCCAATCCGCGCGACATCGCCAAGCTGTTTCAAACGCCAGAGCACGCGGCATGGCGCGCCCTTCGCGAATCGGAAGACTCGCGCTACATCGGGCTCGCATTGCCTCGCTTCTTGGCGCGCGCGCCCTACGGTGCGTCGAGCAACCCCGTCGACGCGTTCGCGTTCGAGGAGGATACCGCGGAGGGGGACAGCAGCCGCTATACGTGGGCGAACGCGGCCTATGCGATGGCCGCGAACATCAACCGTTCGTTCAAGGATTACGGCTGGTGCTCACGGATCCGCGGCGTCGAATCGGGCGGAGCCGTTCGGGACTTGCCCGTCCATGTCTTTCCGACCGACGAGGGTGGGGTCGACGCGAAGTGCCCCACGGAAATCGGCATCAGCGATCGGCGCGAGGCGGAGCTGTCGAAGGCGGGCTTCTTGCCGCTCGTGCACATGAAGCACTCGGGGATGGCGGCATTCATCGGCGCGCAGTCGTTGCACAAGAGCGCCGAATACGACGATCCCGAGGCGACGGCGAACGCGACCTTGGCCGCTCGCTTGCCGTATCTGTTCGCATGCAGCCGCTTCGCGCATTACCTGAAGTGCATCGCGCGCGACAAAATCGGCTCGTTCAAGAGCCGCGACGACATGCAGCGCTGGCTCTACCAGTGGGTCATGACCTATGTCGACGGCATGCCGAGCCATTCATCCGAAGCGACGAAAGCGTCCAAGCCGCTCGCCGATGCATCGGTCGTCGTGGAAGAGGTGGAGGGCCGCCCGGGCTACTACACGTCACGCTTTTATTTGAAACCGCACTATCAGTTAGAGGGTTTGACCGTATCGCTGCGGTTGGTGAGCAAGCTGCCGTCCATCGACGGCCAATAGCGAGTTCATCGCGATCGATTTCGTTTTCGCATCCGTCGCATCGCGAAGTCTTGAGCGAAGGCGGCGGCACACCTCAACGTTAAATAGGAGTCCTAATGAGTTACGACAATATCGTCAAGACGATGAAGATGACGGGCATCGACGGTGAATCCCAAGTCGACGGCGCGAAGGGCGAGATGGACGTGCTCAGCTTTTCGTTCGATGCGGCTATCCCGATGGAGGGGCGTGGGCCCGGATTGTCCGGCAGCGGTGCGGCTTACGTGTCCCCCATGAGTGTCACGAAGATGGTGTGCGGCTCGACGCCCAAGCTCGAGGCGCAGTTCTTCAACGGTAAGCCGATCGCCACGGTCACGCTGAAAGACTACAAAGCGGATGGCGAAAACGTGCCGAAGCCTTTCGTCGTCGTCACGCTGACGAATGCGCGTATTCACACGTACCACGCCGAAGGCACGAACGAACACCTAGAGCTCACGTTCGAGAAGATCGAGCGCGAATATTTTTCGCAGAATACGGCGACGGGCGCCCTCGTATCCAAGGGTAAAACGGCCTTCGACATCCTGACGAAGAAGGTTTCGTAAGCCACGGCCGGGCGCGGCGGCCAAGCTCGTCGCTGCGCCGCCCGCCGTCTTTCGCGCGCATGAAATCAATTTAGTCGAACATGGCAGAACTCACTAGCCGAGACCGCTTGCAGCCCGCGCTGCTCGATCGTTTGTCGGACGACGCACCGCACGAGCCTACCGAGCCGCGCGAGCGCCGGGTGATTTCGACGGGCGGATTGCGCGCGAGTGTCCTGCGCGATCTGTCGAGCTTGCTGAACGCCCATGCGTTGTATGGATGCGCATCGCTGGACGCGCATCCGCTCGCGCGCTCGTCGGTCGTCAATTACGGGCTGCGGGACGTCACGGGGAGGGCGCGCTCGAGCTTGGACATTGCGGCGCTTGCGCGAGACATCGAGTGCGCGATCGCGCGCTTCGAGCCGCGAGTCATGGCGGGTTCTTTGCGTGTCACGCCGCTCGATATGGACGAAGTCGCGGAGCGCGCGGCGGTCGCATTTCTGGTCGAAGGCGATCTTTGGGCGCAGCCTTATCCGGAGCGTCTCTACTTTCGGACGGAACTGGATCTCGAGTCGGGGCAGGCGCGCATCATCGACGGCTTGGAATCGCCATCGCGGGCGGCAAATCGATGAACGAAACGTTGCTCGCATACTACGAAGAGGAGCTACGCCATCTGCGCGAAGTGGGCGGGGAGTTCGCGCTGGCATTTCCTAAGATTGCTTCGCGTCTGGGTCTCGATGCCTTCGAGTGCGCCGACCCATACGTCGAGCGGCTGCTCGAGGGATTCAGCTTTTTAGCCGCGCGTGTGCGCATGCGAATCGATGCGCAGTTTCCGCGCTTCACGCAGCACCTTGCCGAGATGATTCATCCGGGGTTGCTCGCGCCGACGCCCTCGATGGCCGTCGTGCAGATCGAGCCCGATCGCGCGCATCCGGCGCTCGCGCGCGGCGTGGCCGTGCCGCGCGACACCCTGCTTTCGAGCCAGCTCGAGCGCGACGGCACCACGCGCTGCGAGTATCGTACGGCCCACGCGATCACTCTGTTGCCGCTACGGCTCACGCATGCCGCTTACCGCGGTTTCGATGGCCTGCCCTCAGGCTGGTCGCCCAGGCTCGAGCGCGCGCCGAAGGCCATCTTGACGCTGCGGTTCGAATGGGACGCCGCCGCGCTCGACGCAAGGCCTGCGCTCGATCGCCTGCCGCTTTACCTGCGCGGCAGCGAAGGATTGGCCGAACTGATCCATATGCGGATGACAGGCCATTGTGTGGCGGCTGCGCTGCGCTGGCGTTCGGAAGACAAGGCGCGATATGCGACGCTGCCGCAGCGTTGCATTGAAGCGAAGGGTTTCGAGGACGCCGAAGCCTTGCTTCCCGTATCGCGCTCGACGTATCGCGGGTCTCGTTTGCTAAGAGAATACTTCGCGTTTCCCGAACGGTTTTCGTTCGTTGAACTGATCGAGCTGCGAGAGGCTGTTGCGCGCGTCGACCGCGATGCGACGGCGTTCGACGTGGTGCTGCTGCTCGATACGTTCGATCAGGCCTTGCACGCGGGCGTCGACGCGTCGAGCTTCGCGTTGCATTGCACGCCGGCCATCAATCTTTTCGCCCGCCGCACCGACCGAATCACCATCGACGATCGGCGCTTCGAGCATCACGTCGTCGTCGATCGCACGCGGCCGCTTGACTTCGAAGTGTTCGCGATCGAGGCCATCGCCGGTTATCCGGCCGGCGACGCGGCACCCCAGCGTTTTGCGCCGTTCTATCGGGCGCGCGATCCCGGCGAAGGCGGGCGCAAACAAGGCTATTTCCAAATGCGGCGTGCGCAGCGTCTGCTTTGCGAGCGGGAGCGTGCGCACGGTCCCCGTTCCCGTTATGCAGGCACAGAGGTGTTCGTGGCCCTCGTGGATCCGCAGGAGGCGCCGTATTCGGGGGATTTGCGTCAGCTTGGCGTGGACGTGCTCTGTACGAACCGTGACCTCCCGTTGTCGATGCCCGTCGGGATCGGGGCGACCGACTTTACGGGCGGCGCCGATTTGCAGGCAGTCGAATCCGTGCGAGTGGTGGCGGGGCCCAGTGCGCCGCGACCGCCGCTCGAGGAGCAGGCGGACTTGTGGCGACTGCTCGACATGCTGTCGACGAACCGGTTGCCGCTGGTGCCGCGCGCGGCTGCGGGCGGGGGCGCCGAGGATGGGGCGGCAGGTGAAGACGCGCAGGCGTTGCGTCAATGGCTCGCCGCGCTTTGCCCCGCCGACATGGCGGGACAACATGAGATCGCCTTGTTGAAAGCGGCGAGCGCGCGGGTAGTCACGCGCCGCTTGCCATTGCCGGGGCCTGTCTGCTTCGGCCGCGGCCTCGAGATCGCGCTGACGTTCGACGATGCTGCTTTCGCCGGTGCTCGCGCGTCGCTGCTCGGCGCCGTGCTTGCGGCGGCGCTTGCCGATTACATGCCCATCAATCAATTTGCCGAGACGCTCGTGCGTACGCCGGGTCGCGGCATCGTCATGCGGTATCCGGCGAAGGCGGGGCGATGCGAGATCCTTTGACGCTTATCGCACGATTGCTTAGGTTTCCTCAGCAATTCGAGGCCTTCCAAGCGTTGCGCTTCGTCGAGTGTGCGCATCCGCTCCATGCTCGACTCGGCATGGCCTCCCGGGCGGCTCACGAACCGATTCGTCTAGGACACGACGCCGACCTGCGGTTTTCCACGGCGCAGGTGAGCGCCTATGAGCCGGCGAAGGCGGGCGGCCGCGCGAGGCTCGCCCTCGATTTTGGCCTGCTTGGCCCCGATGGGCCGATGCCGTTGCACCTGACGGAGTACGCACGGGCACGCGCGCGGCATCAAGGCGACCGCACGTTCGAGCGCTTTCTCGACGTGTTTCACCATCGGATGTCGAGCTTGCATTACCGCGCATGGGCATCGAGCCAACCGGTCGTCGGTCTCGATCGGCCGGGCGAGGATCGCTTCGCCGTCTACGTCGACAGCGTGTGCGGACTCGCACAGGGCGGCGCGGGAGCGCGCGCGCCGATCGCAGACAACGCCAAGCGCGGCGTGGCGGCGTTGCTTGGAGATCGCCGCCGCCACGCGTCCGGGCTGGCGGCGCTGCTCGCCGACGAGGCCGGCGCCCCCGTGCGAATCGAGCCGTTCGTCGGTCAATGGCTACCCGTGCCCGAATCGGCCGGCGTGCGACTCGGCGGCGGAAATCGAAGCGCGCTGGGCGTCGGATACGTCCTCGGGCGCCGGGCTTGGGACCGGCAGCAAAGGTTTCGGATTGTCGTCGGTCCGCTCGGCATGGCGCAGAGCGAGCGATTGCAGCCCGGCAGCCCCGGTCTCGAGCGCATGGCGGCATGGGTCCGCCTGTACGTCGGCCCGACGCTCGAGTTCGAATTCGAGTTGCGGCTCGCGCAGGATGCGGCGCCCGCGATGCGCCTGGGCGCAAAGACGCGTCTTGGGCGGCACACGTGGTTCCGGTCGGGAAAGCCGCCAGCCACCGAACCCGTGCTGCGTTTTCGTGGCGATTAGCAAATCGTTAGTACAACTGACTAAGGAAGCACCTTCATGGCGGAAATGAGTCGAGCCGCGTTGTTCGGCAAGTTGGGGCTGCTGGCCTATCGCTCGGTGGAAAGTGCCACGGCCCTTTCCAAAGCGCGCGGCCATGCGCGCGTCGAGTTGGCGCACTGGCTGCATCAGATCTTTCAACACGACGATTCGGACCTGCAACGGATCGCAGCCTTCGCGAACGTCGACGACGCGGCGCTCACGCGAGAGTTGGCGTCGGCGCTCGTGCGATTGCCGCGCCGCGAAGGACAGCCGTTCGACTTGTCGGCCGACGTGCTCGATGCGGCCGAACGCGGGTGGATCCACGCATCGCTGACGTACGGCGCGCAGCAGGTGCGTACGGGGCATCTATTGATGGGCATCGTCGCGACGCCTTCGCTGCGGCGAGCGCTGACGGCTTGCGCGCCGACGCTGGCGCATCTGGACGAGCAAACGTGCGCACGTGCGTTCGAGGCGATCGCGGCGAATGGTTGCGAGGGCTCGCCCGTGTCCGGCGCGCCTGCCGAGGCCTTGCGCAATGCGTCGGGCGGCGAGCCGGCCGCCGCGCAATCGGACGCGCTGGGCCGCTACACCGTCGATCTGACGGCGCTCGCGCGCGAAGGCAAACTCGATGCGATCGTGGGCCGCCACCAAGAGATTCGCCAAGTCATCGATATCTTGATGCGGCGGCGCCAGAACAATCCGCTCCTGACGGGCGATGCCGGCGTCGGCAAAACCGCCGTCGTCGAAGGGCTGGCGCAGCGCATCGTCGCGGGCGAGGTGCCCGCGCCCCTGCGCGACGTTTCGCTGCGATCGCTCGACCTCGGGCTGCTGCAGGCCGGCGCTAGAGCGAAAGGCGAATTCGAGGCCCGCTTGCGGCGCGTCGTCGAACAAGTGCAGGCCGCCCAGCCGCCCGTTATCTTGTTCATCGACGAAGCGCACACGCTCGTCGGCGCGGGCGGGACGGCCGGGACCGGCGACGCGGCGAATCTGCTCAAGCCGGCGTTGGCGCGCGGCTCGCTGCGCACGATCGCGGCCACCACCTGGGCCGAATACAAACGGCACATCGAAAAGGATCCGGCGCTAACGCGGCGGTTTCAGCCGGTGTCGATCGCCGAGCCGGACGAAGCGCGCGCGCTGGCGATGTTGCGTGCGTGTGTGCCCGCGATGGAGGCCCATCACGGCGTGCAGGTGCTCGAAGAGGCGTTGCATGCGGCCGTCGCGCTCAGTCATCGGTACATCTCCGATCGTCAATTGCCGGATAAGGCGGTGAGTTTGCTCGATACGGTTTGCGCGCGCGTCGCGGCAAGCCGCGATGCGGTGCCGCCGCCGCTCGACGGGGCGCGCGAGCGAATCGCGACCCTTGCGGCCGAGCACGGCACTCTCTCTCGCGAGGCGGCGTGGGGACATTGCCCGCCCGCGCGTGCGCAGCAGGTCGCGCAGACGCTCGCTCAGGAGCGCGAGCAGGCGGCTGCACTCGAAGCGCGGTGGCGGGAACAAGCCCATTGTGTCGACACATTGCTGTCGCTGCGTGCGACGCTGAGCAACGGCACGGCGCCGAGCGCGTCCTGCGAGACAACCGGCGCATGCAACGACGCTCAAGCCGAACTCGCACGGATCGAGCGCGCGCTGAGCGAACAGCAAGGTGAAACGCCGCTCGTCGTCGCGAATGTGGATCGGCAAGCCGTGGCTTGCGTGGTGCAGGACTGGACCGGTATCCCCGTGCGTCGGATGCTGCGCGACGAACTGGATACCGTGCTCAGTCTGGCTGAACGGCTCGACGCGCGCATCGTCGGACAAGCCCATGCCATGCGCCATATCGCGCGCCGCGTTCGAGTCGCACGCGCTCTTTTGCAGCGACCCGAACGGCCGCTCGGCGTCTTCTTGCTCGCGGGACCGTCGGGCGTCGGCAAGACGCAGACGGCACGCGTCTTGGCCGAAGCGCTTTACGGCGGCGAACGCAACTTGATCACGTTCAACATGAGCGAATACCGGGAGCCGCATACCGTGTCGACGATAAAGGGCGCGCCGCCCGGCTATGTAGGCTATGGCGAGGGCGGCGCGTCGACCGAGGCGGTCCGTCGCAAGCCGTATTGCGTCGTGTTGCTCGACGAGATCGAGAAGGCGCACCGCGACGTGCATGCGCTGTTCTATCAGGTCTTCGACAAAGGCTGGATGGAAGACGGACAGGGACGCATCGTCGATTTCCGCAATACGCTGATCCTGCTCACGACGAATCTTGGCGACGAGTGTATTGCCCAAGCATGGCAGCACGCGGGCGAAGACGCTTCGCCGGCGATCGCGGCGTTGAGCGGTCCATTGCGCCAAGCACTCCTAGCGGTGTTCCCGGCGGCGTTGCTCGCGCGGATGACGACGATCCCCTACCTGCCGTTGTCGGATGAGTCGATGCGCTCGATCGTGCGTGCCCAGCTCGAGCAGGTGCGGCATCAGGTGCAGACACAACACGCGGCGACGCTCGACTATGACGAAGCGGTGGTGGCGGCTGTCGTTGGCCGATGCTCGGAGCGCTCGAGCGGTGCGCGCCTTGTCGACGCGCTGATCGCCGAGGCCATCTTGCCCGAGATCGGCCATGTGCTGTTGCGCGAGCGCGGGGCGCCATGCGGCCGTTTTCATATCGCACTGAGTGTGGACGACGGCACATTCGTTTGCCGTGTCGAGCAGTCATGCGATCAGACCTAGGAGCGCGTTATGCCGCAACCCGTCGTGGCCGGTGCGGCGCTGAAGTGCACGTTCGGCGCCGCCCCCAGCGCGTTCATCGTCTTGCCGCTGGCCCGCGTCCTCATCGAAGGGCGCCCGGCCGCGACCGTGATGGATCATGTGCCGATCGCCAACATCCCGACGTTCGGCCTGTGCCGATCGCCGGCGAATCCGGCCGTCGCGGCAGCGACGGCCGCCGCGATGGGCACGCCGACGCCGGCGCCTTGCGTGCCCGAAACGGTCGCGCCATGGGTGCCCGGTGCGCCGACCGTGCTCGTGGGCGGTCTGCCCCTGCTCAGCAGCGGCAGCGTCTGCGCCTGCGCGTTCGGCGGCGTGATCAGTGTGGCGCAGGCCGCCACCGCCAAGACGCTAGCGCCCTAGCGGCGCAAATAGACGGTGCAAGGTACAAGGTACAAGGCTCGCGATGATCACTTCCCTTCAGGCGAATCGCGCGGCGCGCGTGACGACGGTGCTTGCCGACGACACGCTCGTTCTTTCGACGATGGACGGCTTCGAGGCGATCTCGCGCCTGTTCGAAATGCGCTTGATGCTGGTGAGCCAGCACGGGGATCTCACGGCGAAGGCGCTGCTCGGCACTCATCTATCGATTTCGCTCGACGCGACCGGGCGCGCGCGTCAATTCAACGGCGTAGTCGCGAGTTTCGCGATTGGCGAGCAGGCCTCGCACGAGTCGCAGCGAGCGCTGTTTCGCTACGAAGTCGTCGTGCGCCCTAGCTTGTGGCTGCTTACGCGCGGCAGCCATTGCCGGTTCTTCCATGCGCGTACCGCGCTCGAGATCGTCGAGGCCGTGCTCGGCGAATATGGCGTCGATTATCGAAATGCTTGCACGGCGTCCTATCCGACGCTCGAGCATTGCGCTCAGTATGACGAGAGCGACTTCGCTTTCGTGAGCCGTTTGCTCGAGCGCGACGGGATCTATTACTTCTTCGAACACGAAGAGGGTCGTGACCGGCTCGTATTGGCCGATGCGCCGAGCACACCGGCGCATGAGGGGGAGATTGCCTTCGCCGGCGCCTTCGTAAGGGGGGCGCCGCTTGCGGAGTCGATTTATCGCTGGCGTTTCGAGGAGCAACTGACGGCGGGTAAGAGCGAATTGACGGCGTTCGACTTCAAGAACGCCAAGGCGAGCGCGCAGCAACAGGCGCTCGTCGCTCGCGCATCGGCCGATGCGGGGGATCGGCGTTATGGAGCGGCGCGCTTCGAGACGCATTACGTCACGGCCGATGACGGGCACCGCCTGGCGCAGGCTCATATCGACGCAATACGAGTGCGCGGCGCGCGAGCCGAGGGCGCAGCCACCGCGCGTGCGATTCGGCCTGGCGGGATCTTCACGCTCACGGGGCATCCGCGTGCCGATCAAAACGCCGATTATCTGGTCACGCAGGCGAGCTATCGGATACGCGCAGGCGACTACGCGCCGCAGCAGGATGCGACGGCGCGCGAGGAGCCCGTGTTCGATTGCAGCTTTCACGCGGTGCCGAGCCGGATGCCGTTTCGTCCCGAGCGTGTCACGCCGCGCCCGCGCGCGCGTATGCAGACGGCGCTCGTCGTCGCGGCCGACGGCGACGACATGGCCACGGAGCGGCACGGCAGCATCAAGGTGCAGTTTCATTGGGAGCAATTCGATCCGCCCTCGGGGAGCGATCGCATGCGCCGCTGCTGGGTGCGTGTGGCACAAGGATGGGCCGGCCGCACCTGGGGGATGGTCTTTATGCCGCGCGCGGGGCAGGAGGTCATCGTTGAATTCATCGACGGCGACCCCGATTGTCCGCTCATTGTCGGCAGCCTCTACAACAGTGCGAACCCGCCGCCGTATGCGCTACCCGCGCATGAATCGATTTCGGCGATCCGCACGGCATCGCTTTCAGGCGACGGCGAGCACAGCGAGTTGCGCTTCGACGACAAGAATCTACAGCTCTTGCTATACACGGGTGGACGGGCGGACAGCTACGTCAAGCGCAACTCGCTCGCATGGGTGGGCGAAGATTCGCACGCCATCGTCGAGGGCAAGCAACTTGTGAAGGTGGGCGAGCACGACCTCACGATCGACGGAGGCCAGCGAGTGAAAATCGGCGGGACTGCGCAGCTCTCGGCCGGCATCGACGTACTGCACGAAGCGCGGGCCAGTTATTCCGTCCAAGGCGAGATCGTCCACGTGAAGGGCGGTGCAAGCGTCGTGATCGAGGCGACGGCGATGTTGACGCTCAAATGCGGCGGTAGCTTCATCACGTTGACGCCCGCCAGCGTGCAGATCAGCGGCCCGCTCGTCGGGTTGAACAGCGGCGGCGCGGCGGGCTCGGCGCCGGGCGGTTCGCCGCAAGCGCCAAGTACGCCCAAAAAAGCCGACGACGGATCGGGTGCGCGATGACGCACGCACGCATCGCGGCGCCGATTGCCGTGGCGCTGCTGCTGTCCTCGTGCGCGCATGGGCTGCCGCAGCAGGCGCAATCGCGTTGGACGCTCGCGGCGACGACGACCCTCAACGCCGATGCGATCGAGCGGCCAGCGCCGCTCGTCGTGCGCATCTACGTGCTGAGCGCGCGCGATGCATTCGATCGCGCGACGTTCTTCGAACTCTATGACCACGATCGGGCCGTGCTCGGCCAGTCTGCGCTCGAGCGCAGCGTGCTCGTGCTTCGGCCGGGCGAGCAGCTTCGATTCACACGGCCGCTCGATTCGCGCGCGCGCGCGCTGGCGGTGCTCGCGGCCTATCAACGCATTGATACGGCCCGATGGCGCGCGATCGTCGATGTCGATCCGTCGCAGTCGCCAAGAAATATCGACGTTGGAGCCCGCTTCGATGCATCGGGTGTCACGTTGGACGTCACGCCCGAGGGCGCCGACGACAAAAATGCAAGCGTGCTGTGGCGACTCGTTCGACCGCTTTGGAAAAAGCTCGAAGGATCGATCGGCGGCACGCAATGAATCACGTGAGCGGGGAATGATTCGATCGGCAGGCCAGCAGTCCCGATGAATAGTTGATGGCGTTCATGTATCGAGCGATGGCGGGGGAAACGAATGATTGGCAACGATAGGGTCGTATGGTCGGAGGGCATGCTGCTGCAGCAGCAGCACTTGCAGCAGCATGACCGATACGTGCATTGGTTGATCGGCGCGCGCTGCGCGTCGCGGGGGGCGCACGGCTGGGGATTTTCGATGCTCGTGCTCGACTCGGCGCTACTCGCGCTCGGCAAACTGGCTTTGCGCGCCTGCGCGGGCGTGATGCCGGACGGCACGCCGTTCTCGCTCCCGGAAAACGGCGATTTGCCGCTGCCGCTGGATGTGCCCGAAAGCCGGCGCGACGCTGTGATCGTGCTGACCCTCGCGCTGGCGCGGCCGGGTGTGCCCGAGATCGAGGAAGATTGCGGCGTTGCCGATGCGGGAAGTATTAAGGAGTCCTATTCACGATATCGACGCGCGGAATATGTCGTAGACGACTGCCACACCCGCGCCGGGGAAAGCGCGCTCGTGCAGGTCGCGAGACTGCATGTACGGCTCTCGTTCGCGGACGAGATCGGCGACGCGTTTTGCGGTATCGGGGTCGCGCGCGTCGTCGAGCGGCGAGCCGATCATCGGCTCGTGCTCGACGTGGGCTATATGGCACCGTGTCTCGACTATCGCGTTGCGCCGCCGCTTTCGGCTTTCGTCGACGAACTCGTCGGGCTACTGCGCCAGCGCACACAGGTGCTATCGGCGCGGCTTGCCCAGCCGGGAATCGGCGCGGTGGCCGAACTTGCCGATTTCCTGTTGTTGCAGCTCGTCAATCGCTTCGAGCCGCTGCTCGCGCATTGGGCCTCGAGCGCGGGCGTTCATCCCGAGGCCCTGTATTGTGCGCTGCTTCAATTGGCCGGCGAACTGTCGGGATTGATGCGCGGTGCGATGCGACCGCTCGAACTCGGGCCCTACCGGCACGACGCGCTCGCGGCATCGTTCGCGCCGCTGATCGCAAACGTGCGCGAGGCGCTTAGCCATGCGATGAACCCGCAGGCCGTCGCCATTGGGCTCGACGCTCGCCCGTTCGGCTTGCACGTCGCGCGTGTCGCCGATACAAGCTTGTTCGCCAATAGCGGGTTCGTCTTGACGGCACGCGCCGACATGGCGGCGGACACGCTCGCCGCCGCTTTGCCCCAGCAGCTCAAGGTGGGCCCGCTCGAGAAAATCGACGACCTCGTGAACTTGCAGTTGCCGGGTATCGCGCTGCGTCTGTTGCCGGCCGCGCCCCGGCAATTGCCGTTTCATGCGCAGCGATGCTACTTCGCGCTCGATGCGAACGATTCGCTCTGGCCGCAGCTTGCGTCCTCGGGCGCGCTTGCGATGCACGTAGCCGGCGCGTTGCCCGGGTTGGAGCTCCAGCTATGGGCGATCAAACAATGAGCGCCGCGCGGATCGAACCGGTCGTGGCGATCGCGGCCGCGCGGCGGAGCGAAGGCAATGCGTTGTTGGATGCCGCAGGTCCGCTGCTACAGCTTGCCTGCCGCCTGCGGCTGGGTCAGTTCGAAGAAGCGCTGGAGCCGTTGCGCGATCGGCTGCGCGCGATGGTCGATGCGTTCGATACGGCGGTGGAGCAGGCCGGCTCCGATGAGGCGATGCGCATGGCCGCGCGCTATTGCCTGTGCACGTTCGTCGACGAGATTGTCGCCGCAACGCCGTCGGGCGGGGCGGGCGCATGGGCGAGCCGCAGCTTGTTGCTTCTGTTTCATGGCGAAACGTCCGGCGGGGAGCGCTTCTTTTCGTATTTGCACGAGCTGTCGCGCAACGCGAGTGCGCACCTCGATGCACTGGAGCTCCTCTACTTGATGCTTGCCCTCGGCATGGAGGGACGGTATCGGCTGATGGAGAGCGGCCCATCGCGGCTCGAGGCCGTGCGTCGTGAATTGCGACGGCTGGTTCTCGCCGAGCGCGGGATGCCGCCCGCGTGGCCCGGCGCCGTGTGCTCGGACGAACCCGTCTGGCGCGGGCGCGGCCGGTGGAAAGCGTGCGGGACGGTCGTGATCGGCTCGCTTTTGGCGTTCGCGTTGCTCTTGATCGCGCTGGAGGCGCGCCTTCATGCACAGGCGCAGCCGGTCATCGACACGTTGGCCCGGATTCGTGTCGTGCCGGCGTCGCAGGGCGTGTCACCGCAGAGCGCGTCACCCGTACCGGCGACGAGTGCGCTGGCCGACCTGTTGGCGCGACGCCTGGCGGATGACTTGTCCGCCGGGCGCATCGCGCTCGAAAGTGCGCCGGGCCGTGCCGTGCTTACGCTGGGCAGCGACGGCGTGTTCGCGTCCGGCAGCGCGCTCGTGCTGCCCGACCGCTTTCCCTTGCTTCGGCGTGTCGGCGCGGCGCTGCGCGAACTCGATGCGCGGATCGTCGTCGTCGGCCATACCGACGATGAACCGCCGTCGCCGAAAAAGCCTTCGAATTGGCAACTTTCGCTCGCGCGCGCCACCGAAGTGGTGAACCTTCTGCGCGACGATGCCGGCGGACCCGAGCGCTTTCTCGCGCAAGGACGCGGTGCGTCCGAACCCATCGCCCCGAACGATTCACCGGCGAACAGGGCGCGCAATCGCCGCGTCGTGATCACGATCATTGCCGGGCGGGGATCGCTATGACCGGGCGGGTGTCGAACTAAATGCGTGTCGACGAGTTCTCTCAATAGGTTAGGAATGCTAATTAAATCGTCGAAGAAAGCTGCACGCTCGAAACGAGCGAACCGCGATGCGTCCGACGAACGGGTGCGCGACGACGTGAGCGACGACGTGAGCGGCCTCGTCGCGGCTGCGCTGCGATGGACGCGGGCAGGCGGGCCCGCTTGGCGCTTGGGGAAGCACCGTGCGGATCGGCTTCCTTGGTATCTCGTCATTGGGGAAACCGGCGCCGGTAAGTCGACGATGTTGCATGCCGCTGGCTTGCAACGTGAAGGCCGGAAGCAGCCCGTGGCGAGCGAATCCGATGAGCCGCCCGTGCGCGGGTGGTTCGGCAAGGACGCCGTATTTTTCGAGGCCGCCGTCGGCGGGGCGGCGCACGACGGCGGCTGGCGCGCGCTGATCGGGCGACTGCGGCGCGCACGGCGCGGCTGTCCCGTGAACGGCATTGTCGTGGCCGTCGCGGCAGATCGGTTGGATGACGCCGAAGCCGACCTCGACGGTGGATCGCGCGAGCGCTACGCCAAGACGCTGCACGAGTGCATCGACGAATGCTACCGGCAATGGACGCGGCGCGTGCCCGTGTATGTCGTCGTGACGCAATGCGATCGCCTATCGGGCTTCGATGCGTTCGTCGGCGATATGACCGACGAGGCGCGCGCGGGCCCGCTCGGCCTGACCTTCCCGCTGAGCCAAGCGTCGGGCGGCGATCGATGGGCTGCGCATTTTTCGCGGGCGTTCGAGACGTTGACGAGCCAGGCGCAGGCCCAGGTGATCGCGCGGATGCCCGTGCGCGCCGATGCTTGCCGTGCCGCGATGACCTTTGCATTCCCCAAGGCATTGGAAGCGCTGGGGGCGCCGTTGGCCAATTTCTTGCGCGACGCTTTCGAAGGTTCGCCGAGCCACCCCGAGGCCGCGCTGTTACGAAGCGTCCATTTCGCGGCACTGCTCAGGCAGGAGCCGTCGCTCGCGCAGCAGACCCAGCAGCCGTTGCCATCGGCGCGGGGCGCTGCGCGCGGCTGTTTCGTCGACGGATTCCTAAACGAGTCGTTTTTGCGCGAGCGCGACCTCGTGCGTTCGCGCCATGCAATGCCGCATCGGCGCCTCATCCTCTCACGCGTGGCCGCCGCGGTGTGCGCGGTATCGGTGACATGCGCCGCGGTCGCGCTGGTCACGGCCTATCGGCGGGTGAGCGACGCGGTCGTCGTGACCGCGCCTTCGGCCGCCGCGCTCGTGCACGCGGCGCAAGCCGGTACCGACCTGCGATCGCCGCGTGCGATGCTCGCGTTGCTCGATAGGGCGCGCGGCCTGCCCTGTGGGCAGGCGTGGCAAGATCCGAGCGGTTCGTCGCTCATTAGCCTCGGGCTCTTACGCGAGATGCATCTGGAAGCCGCATGCCGCGCCGCGTATCGGACGCTTCTGCGCGAGACGCTTCAACCGTACGTCGCGTCACGCATGGCGCAATCGTTGCGCGACGCGAGTGAAGCACCGTCGATGCGTTTCGACACGCTTCGTGCTTATCTGATGCTAGGCGACCGGCGCCATTACGACCGCGCCGCGGTTCTCGGATGGATCGAACAGGATGCCTCGCACGCTGAGCTTTCCGCAACCGAGCGGGCGGCGTGGTTTGCCCATTGTGCGGTATGGGCCGATCCTGCCGTTTTTCAATCGGACGTTCCGCTCGATGCGAAGCTGATCGAGCAAGCGCGCATGAGCCTGCGAGACCAACCGGAGGCGCAGCGCGTGTTCGACGCCGTGACGCCGGCTTTGTACGCGGCGATGCCTGACGCGTTGTCGGTCGCCGACATGGCCGGCCCCGGGGCGGCACTCGCGTTCTACCGCAAGAGCGGGGCACGCCTCAGCGACGGCGTACCGGGCTCGTACACGCTGGCCGGCATGCGCCGCTACCATGCGTTGCGCGATGCGGCCATTTTGCAGGCAAGACGCGACGCTTGGGTACTCGGTCGGTCGCAGGGCGATGCGCCACAGCCGCAGGCAGAACTGGCTGAAGACGTAGACCGACTCTATTTCATGGGGTACATCCAGGCGTGGGATGCGGTGATCGACGATGTCGGCTTGCGGCCGCTGCCCCGATCGGACGACGGCGCCGCGCTCGTCGCTTTGCTTGCCGGTCGCGAATCGCCGCTGCGTGCTTTTCTCGCGCGCGCGGCGAAGGAGACCACGATGCCCAAAGCGGACGCTGATCCTAGCGCTGGCCAAAGTAGGCCGGGCCTGCTCGATTCCGCCGCAGGCAAGGTCCACCAGTGGTTTGGCACCGTCAAACCGCTGGCGCCTGTGCACGCGGATCCGCGTGCCAAAGCGGCGTCGCTCGTCGATCGTCATTTCGATGCGCTGCATCGTCTCACGAGCGGGGCGGGCGCGGGCAAGGGAAGTCCGCTCGACGAGGTTCAAGCGCAACTGAAAGAGGTGGCCGTCTATCTGCGCGCGGCAGGCGTCGCGCGTGCGAGCGGCTTGCCGGCGCCGCCCGACGACGCGCTCGACCGTCTCGATGAAAGCGCGGCCGCCATGCCGGCGCCGCTTGGCGACATGATGGGTGAGCTTGCGCAGCGCGGCGCGTCGGCCGCGCAATCGGCACAGCGCACGCGCATCGACGAACAGTGGCGCGCCGACGTGGGCGGTTTTTGCCGCGCGGCGATCGATAGTCGATATCCGTTCTTCCCACACGGTGCCGACGAAGTCACACCCGGCGACTTCACTCGATTATTCGCGACCGGTGGGCTGATCGATGCGTTCTTTCAGTCCTATTTGAAGCCGTATGTCGATACGTCGACTGTTCCATGGACCTGGCGCGCGCGCGTGGCGCCGCCGGGCATGTCGGTTGCCGCGTTGCGCGAATTCGAGCGCGCCGCGCGCATCCGCGAGGCGTTCTTCTCCGGTCAGGGTAAGACGATGTCCGTGCGCTTCACCTTGACGCCGCGCAGCATGGATGCCGGGCTGACGCGCTTCGTTTTGACATCGGGCGGGCAGACGCTCGATTACGCCCACGATCCGCCGCGCGCAACGACGTTCGATTGGCCCGATCGCATGGCGCAGGGCGCCTCGCGCATCGACTTTGCGCCTGCGAGCGCCGATGGCCGTCACGGCTTCGAGGCGCACGGCGCTTGGTCGCTGCTGCGCTTGCTCGACGAGGGACGACTCGACGCGCGGTCGGCCGACCGTTTCGTGCTGACGTTCGCGCTCGATGGGCGAAGCATCGCGCTCGATCTCGCAGCATCGAGCGTGGTCAATCCCTTCTCGCTACCGGCCTTGCATTCGTTTCGCTGCCCGTCGGGGTTCTAGCGCCGGTTGCGCTGACGCTGACGGTGGGGCTCGCGCTCGCGCTCGTGCTTGCCCCTATGCGGAACCTTCGTTGTGCAATTCGTTACTCAAATCATTTTTTCGTTCTAGGCTGGCCTATGAAGGGTGTTTCGTCGACGGCGGCATCTCAGCCGATTCAGTGGGTGCGCCACGCATTGAACGGGTCCGCCGCGCGCTGGCTCGCGCGGCTCGGCGCACGCGGCGACGCAGTGGCGGCCATCCTCATCGCGCTTGTGATGGCGATGATGATCGTGCCGCTGCCGGCGCTCGTCATCGATGCGTTGATCGCTGTCAACATCGGCGCAGCCGTATTGCTGATCGCACTGGCGCTTTACCTGCCGAGCGCAGTCTCGTTTTCGAGTTTTCCCGTCGTGCTGCTGCTGACCACATTGTTTCGGCTCGGCATCGAAGTCAGCACGAGCAGGTCAATTTTGCTGCACGCGGATGCAGGCGGCATCGTCGACACATTCGGCCGCTTCGTGGCCGGCGACGATCTCGCGGTCGGCTTGATCGTCTTTTCGATCATTGCCATCGTTCAGTTTCTGGTCGTCACCAAGGGCGCGGAGCGTGTGGCGGAGGTCGGTGCCCGCTTTACGCTCGATGCGATTCCGGGACGGCAAATGGCGATCGACGCGGATCTGCGGGCGGGCTTCACGCGTCCGGAGACAGCGCAATATCTGCGTGAAGAACTGGCGAGAGAAAGCCGGATGCATGGCGCGATGGACGGCGCCATGCGATTCGTCAAGGGCGACGCGATCGCCGGTCTCGCGATCGTGGTCGTCAATCTGACGGCCGGCGTCGGTATCGGCATGGCTCAGCGCGGATTGTCGTTCGACGAAGCGCTCGAACGCTATTCGATCCTGACGATCGGCAATGCGCTGATCGCGCAGATTCCAGCGTTGCTGATCGCCGTCGCGGCGGCGATCTTGATTACGCGGGGGGGCGACGAATCGAGGTCGCCGGCCGCGACGGTCGGCGGCCAGATCGCTCGGCAATTGATCGGGGCGCCGGCGGCTTGGCTGCTGGCGGGCTCCGTGATGGCCGTATTCGCGGCCGTGCCCGGCATGCCATGGCCCGTCTTCGCGCTCCTGGCCGTGACGATGTGTGCGATCGGTGCCATCAGGCGGCATCGCGACGCGCTTGCTCGAGCGAGCGCGGCCGCACCCGCAAAGGCGCCCGATCTCGGCGCGGTGCCCGACGATGTCGACGTACGCCAGATCGTACCGATTCGGCCTATCGTCGTGTCTCTGTCGGGGGCAGTGACGGCAGAGCGCGCGCAAGCGCTGACGCGGGCGATCCGGCGCGTACGTAACGAGCTCGTCTTACGCTATGGCATGACCGTGCCCGTGGTCGACGTCGATCAGGTGCCGCGGCTCGAAGCGGATGTGTATGAAATCGCCATTCATGAAGTGGTGGCAGCGGCGGATCGATTTCACTGGGACCGTGTTTGTGTGCCCATCCACGACGATATCGAGGCCATCGCGCGCGCGCATGGGATGCCGCAGTCTTTTCCGTTGATCGACGGCGCCGCGTGGATCGA
>CAYRLJ010000024.1:27287-32339 GCA_964425025.1 uncultured Burkholderia sp.
GAGACGGGACTCGATCCGATCGGCTATTTTTCTCTGCTTTTGCGCCAGTTGTTGCAACAGCACGCCGGGCGGTTCGTCGGCATCCACGAGGCGCAGTTGGTCTTTAATTGGCTGCAGCGCGAGATGCCGGCGACGGCCAAGGAGCTGGCACAAGCGTTGACGCTGCCGCGCTTCGCGGAAGTCATGAAGTTGCTCGCGACGGAACGAGTATCGCTGCGCAACGTGCGGGAAATCGCCGAGACGTTGATCGTATGGGCACCCCGCGAGAAGGAGACGGCGACGCTCTGCGAGCATTTGCGCATGGCGCTCGGTGCGCAGATTTGCGACGAGTTTGCCCACGATGGCGTGCTTTACGCCTGTCTGCTCGAGCGCTCGCTCGAAGCGCGGCTCGCGGATGCGCTGCAGCCGACGCCGCTTGGCGTGGCATTGACCATCGAGCAGGACGTCACTCAAGATCTCGTTCGGCAAATTCGCGCGCTGAATCGGGCCCACGCGGGTAGCGGCGCCATCCCCGTTTTGCTGACGACGCAGGCGCTGCGGCGTCCCTTGCGACAGGTGATCGCGCAAGATCTGTTCGAGATCCACGTGCTCTCGTATGGTGAGGTGATATCGACGCAACGTGTGAAGGTGGTCGGTAGCCTGACCCTAACCGCCACCCCGGCAGAGGCCATGTAGTGACGCTTCACGATTCGAACGCGATGTCGTCGATTTCGATCGGCGTATTCGGTCGCTCGGTCAGCGCTTCGATTTCTTCGACGATTCGACAGACAATCGCAACCGCTCGATAGCATTCGGCCGGAATGGCCGCCTGCAACTCGCCATGACGGTAGAGATGGCGGGCGAGCTGACGAAAACGAAAAACGGCGACGCGTTCGAGCAAGGCCTCGTTCGCCATGCGCATCGCGTCGTCGTCGATTGCTTTGTCGATGACGACAGGTGGCTCCGATTCGTCACCTCCGTAATGCAGCAGGACCGCGATGTGCTCCGGGTTCGTGATCAGGGCGCGCCTGCCGCCTCCTCGGCGCACTGGCGGCGCCGCGAACACGGCTTCCGTGAACGAGGCGCGCTGCCGGGCGCGCATGCTAGGGTCGCCAGTCGTCTGCCTCAGTTCGTCCTTCAGTTCGGCGTGCGTCATATGCAGGCTGCGGCGATGCTGGTGTTTCGCGATGAGGACCGATGCCACGGCCGGAATGAACAACGCGGCCCATAACCCTCGAACGAACGCGTGCAAGGACGAGAGGCCGGCGTGCAGATCGAAGGAAAGGGACTGCCATTCGATCATGGCCGTGACGAGCGCGAGCCGCCCTCGCAAGAGCCACCAGGCGGCCGCGCTGACGACGGCCGCCGTCGTCAGCGCGAGCGCAACGGCCGCGAGATTCTTCGCGCCCCAAAGCGATTTGACGTGCCGAACGGCGTCGAGGCGCTTGAACGATGGTTTGATGGCCTTCGGCGCGAAGGACAGGCCGCCGCATGTCCATGCGCCGACCACGGCGGCGACGAGGGCAATCAACGTGAGAACGCCGACGATGGCGACGATCGACCCGATGCAATAGGGTATGAGTCGCAGCCCGGCGGCGAGGTGATCGGGTCCGGTCAGGCCCGCGAATGCCGCCGCTTGCAGCGCGAGCCAGCGATCGATGCCGATGTCGATCAACGCGAATAGCGCCTCCGTGGCGAGCACGGCGGCGATAAAGCCGGTGAAGATGTCGCTGCGCGCGACGTTACCTTCGGCGCGCGCCTCGCGCATGCGCTTGTCGGTTGGCGGCAGCGGTTTATCGCTCATTGCGCTTCCTGCCCTGCGCGCTGTCGTGCTTCTCCGGCAAGTTGATCGAGGCTCTCCGAGGGCACTGCCGCGCTCTCTTGCAGCGCCCGGCGCACTTCGAGGCCGTGCTGGCCGGACAGGTCGCCCGCCGCCGTTAGTAGGCGAGGCAGCGTCATTGCGATCAATAGCATCAGGACGACGCTTTTGAACGGCAAGGCCGCGACGTAGGCGGGAAACTTCGCATTCACGCGCGACAGCACCGCAAAGCACGCCTCGATCGCGGCGAGCGCCAGCAGGTAGGGCGCGGCGAGGGCGAGCGCGAAGTGCATCGCCGCGACGAGCAGCGCGCCGAACGGCGCCCAGGCGTGCGGGCCAAGCGGTGGAAGTTCGGCGAGCGTGGGCCAAACGGCGTGGCTCATGGCGACGATCTGCAAGAGCGCGTGCAGCCCACCGCTATGCATGAGAAACACGATGAGCGCTTGTCGCATCAGCGTGCCGAGAACCGACGTCTCGACGGACATCGCCGGATCGAGCGCCTGCGGATTGCCACCGCGCTGATAGTCGAGATACGAGCCGGCGGCCTCGATCGCCCAGAACGGAACGGCGATGAGGCCTGCGAGGAGCGTGCCGAGAAGGGCTTCCTTCGCCGCCAACGCAAGCCACTCGGCGAGCGGAAGTGGCGCGCGCGCGAACGCGGCCGCCACGCGCGGCGCGGCGGGCAGGGCCAGCGCGAGCATGACGACGGCGCGAGCGGCAGCGCCCAACGCATGACCGGCGAAGACCGGCACGAGGACGATCGTCGGAATCCACCGAACGGCGCACAGCGCCAGCGCGGCCACGAACGGCAACGCGGAGTCGATCGGACTCGCCATGAACGTATCGGTCACGCCCGCGCGGCGCTCGCGAGTTCGAACGCCTGATCGATCAAGCGCATGAGTTCGGCGCCGATGGCATGGCTCGTGACCGCCACGGCCGCACCGACGACAACGAGCTTGACCGCGAACGGCAGCGTTTGGTCCTGGATCTGAAACACCGACAAGACGAGCGAAATCGCGATACCCGCGCATGCGGCCGCCAGGCAAAGCGCGACCGAAACCTTGAAAGCGAAGATGAGCGCATGCTGCAGCAAGATCAGGGATTCGGGCATGACCTCATCCGTGATAGGACAGCACGAGCGCGTGCAGCAGCTTGCCCCAGCCGTCGGCAAGCACGAAGAGCAATAACTTGAGCGGCAATGCGACGATCATCGGCGGCACCATTTGCATCCCCATGGCGAGCAGGACATTCGAGACAAGAATGTCGACAACGACGAACGGCACTAACATCAGCAGGCCGATTTCGAATGCCGCTTGCAGCTCGGAGACGACAAATGCCGGGACGGCGATACTCCAGTCGTCGGCGCGTGCCTCGGCGTGCGCGGCGTCGGGCCAGGTCTGCCGCGCCATCTCGAGAAAGCGTTCGCGCTCTTCGGCGCGGCCGTTGCGAAGCACGAACTGTTTCAACGGTTCGACGACTTTCAGCGCGGCGTCGATTTGCGATTCGCCGGATGTGGGCGAACCCGTCATCTCGCGCGCCTGAGCCATGCAGGCTGAAAGCGTGGGCGACATCACGAACAGCGTCCCGACTAGCGCGATCGCGTTGAGGGCAAGCGTCGTCGGCGCCTGCTGGACCCCGATCGCGTTGCGAACCAACACGAGGACGACCGACAGCTTCAGGTACGACGTGGTGGCGATCGCAACGAGCGGCAACAGCGAGAGCAGGCCGAGCAGCGCCAGCATAGCCAGCGGGTTTTGATCGAGGATCATGACGTGGGTGCCGGCGCGTGGGCGGGGGGCCACTGTGTGATCTCGACGGCGAGCCGGCCGTCGAGATCGACGAGTTCGCCCGCGCCGATCGGTTGCCCGTTGGCTTCGATAGTGATCGCGGGCGGCAGGCCGCGTGTCAGCTCGAGCAGGGAACCCGGGCGCAGCGCGGCGACGTCGGCGACCGTTAAGCGCAAGGCGCCGAGCGAGAACGACAGGCAAACGGGGATGACACCGGTATCGATCGAAGAGGTTGCACGTGTCGTGAGGGGCGCGCGATCGGCTTGATCGGCGCGATCATCGAATGCAGCGTTGGGGGTTTGGGACATGTCTTCGACTTCGAAACAACGGTGAGAATCCAGCCAGCGAAGCTGCAGATTGTGAGAAGCGATGCGCACGGTGGCGCGACCGGCGACATCGAACGGACACGTCGCCAAACGAACGATGTCGCCGCGTGCGAGCCGATTGCATGCGGCGAGCGGCAACGTCGATTCGCCGACGATGAGCCGAACCGCGGCATCAACGGTTCCCAGCCACGCCGGCACCGCGGCCGGCGTGGCCAGCGGTTGCCAAAAATCGTTGTCGAGTAACGCGTGTAGGCTGGTTGGCGTCGTGACCAGACGCATCGTCAGCCGCAGCGCCGGTAATCGAATCAACAGGTTGACCGCGAGCGTCGGCTCGCGCTCGAGGGCCGCCGCCGCTGTATCGCTAACCGTCGGCTCGCCGAGTGCGGCCTGTAGTGCCGGCTCGAGCGCCGCGAACCCACAGCGTGCGAGCGCGGCATGCGCGGAGGGTGTCGTCGATTGCGTCATATCGACGCCCGTAAAGGCAAGCAGCAGCGCGCCGTAGTCGTAGGCGATCGCCGGGCCGAAACGCGTCGAAAGCGGAAGACCTAGAGCGGGGTCGTTTATCGGGCAGGGCTCTGCGCGAACGAGCAATTCGGCTTCGACGCCGTCCCCCAAAATACATCGCGCGCGATGTGGCCGCATCAAGCGATGTCGCGCCTTCTTCATGGCGTCGATTCGCCGCAGGCTAAGTGGCGTGGATGGCGTGCGCATTGGGCGAGGCTCAGCGTTCAACTCGCTGCGCCTTGGATGACCTCGACTTGCGACGGGCGGCCGAATGCGCGCGTCAGGCGGCATTCGAGCAGAGGCCGCTTGGATATCAGCCAGGCGTAGCTCGCGTCGGATACGCAATGCAACCGAATGGCGATATGCGACGGCCGATGCCTGACGGTCATGTCGAGACGGCCAAGTTCCGCCATGGCCAGCGTGGTGCGGTAGGTCGTGCCGCTCGCGACATCGCTTGCGCGGATCGCCGCCTCGATTGCGGCTTCCTTCGCACAGGCGGCGCTTGCTTCGCGGGCGCAGCCGGCGCTACCGCGCCGTTCGGTTGGGGCGAGCGGAAGGGTTGCCGCCACGGAAGAGGGGCGCCCGGCGCAAGTCGCGGGTTGGTACATCGTAGTCATGTCGATATTCATTGCTCGTC
>CAYRLJ010000024.1:32439-47033 GCA_964425025.1 uncultured Burkholderia sp.
TCACTCATCACTCATGCCCGGCAGGCTCGAGACGCTGCACCAAGACGCGGAACTTCGTTTCTTTTCGCGCGATGGTGCGGAACCGCTGTTGCGCCTCGGCGAGGGCCCGGTGCATTTCGGCGGTAGCTTGTGCGCATGCCCGCACGTCTTGCGCTCGCTTCGCAAGCAGCGCTTCGAGTCGCACGCGCGCGGCGCGCGCGCCATGAATATCGCAGCCTTTCGCCTCGCGATACCGCCAGGCACGATGCCATTCGCGTTCAAGATCGTCGGCGCGATCTTGCAGCCGCGCCGCCTCGGCTTGCGCACGCCGCTGTTCCTCGCAGGCGCGGTGAACGTCGTGCTTTGCGCGTGCTAGCTCATTACCCGCGCGCTTCAGGCGTGCGTCGTACATCGCGCAGAGCGCGCGCCAGAACTCCGGTAGGCTAGAGCGAGGCGCCTGCTCTTCGAGGGGCAGGCGGCAACCCCGAGCCGGGTTATGTGCCGCGAACAGCGGCATGCAGTTGTTCAAGCGTCTTCTCCCAATGGGCGGGGGTGCGCAGGTCTTGCCGCAACAGTTCGGCGAGCCGAGGGTAGCGCGCGAGCGCTTCGTCGGCCGTCGCATCGTGGCCTGGTTCGTATTCGCCGAGCGATATGAGCCATTCAAGATCGCTGTAACGTGACAACAGCGTGCGCGCGAGTTCGGCGTCGCGTCGATGGGATTTTTCCGTTACGACGGGCATGAGGCGACTGAGACTCGCGATGATGTCTATTGCCGGAAATTGGCCTCGCTCGGCGAGCTTGCGCGAAAGGACGATGTGGGCGTCGAGCAGCGAACGGGCCTCGTCTGCGATCGGATCGGCATGCTCGGTCTCGGTCAGTACCGTGTAGATACCGGTCACCGCGCCGTCTTGGCGATTGCCGGCGCGCTCGATCAAGCGCGGTAGGATGGCGTAGACCGACGGCGGATAGCCCAATCGGCCCGGCGGCTCGTTCGACGCGAGGCCGATTTCGCGTTGTGCACGTGCGAAGCGCGTGAGGGAATCGATGAGCAGCAGCACGTGTCTGCCGCCATGGCAAAAACCCTCGGCGATGGCCGTCGCCGTGAACGCGGCGCGGGTGCGCTCCATTGGCGAGGCGTCGGACGTTGCGCAAACCACCACCGCACGGCGCGCGAGCTCAGGGCCTAGGTCGCGCTCGAGAAACTCGTTCAATTCGCGTCCGCGCTCGCCGACGAGCCCCACCACGATCACGTCCGCTTCGATACCGCGCGCGAGCGCGCCGAGCAGCGTGGTCTTGCCGCAGCCGGGGCCGGCGAACAAGCCGACGCGCTGGCCGCGCGCGAGTGTCAGTAGCGCATCGATCGCGCGCACGCCCGTTACCAGGGGCTGATCGATGGGGGGGCGGGAGACGGCGCACGGCGCGGACGCGAGTACGCGCACCGTTCGCGAATCATCCAACGTACTGGCGCCGCAATGGCCGCTGGCCCCGCTAGCCAATGCCGCGTTGCCAGGACGGGTCGGGCGCATGAGGCGCATGGGCCGGCCGAATCCATCGAGCACGCCGCCGAGCAGGCGCGGGCCGACGCAGACACGATGCGGCGCGCCGAGCGTGCGAATCAGCGCGTTCGATCCGATGCCTTCGGTTGGGCCCAGCGGCGCGAGCAACGCGCGTCGTGCGTCGAAGCCGATCACTTCGGCGAGGACGGGTGGGCTGTCCGGATCGGGCCCGATCAGTTCGCACAGATCGCCAACCGTGCAACGCGGCAAACAACCTACGACGAGCATTGCGCTGACCTGTTCGACGCGGCCATGGCAGAGCGCGGCATTCGCACGCGCAAACCGATCCTTAGCGCGACGTGTCCACGCCGCGAGGCGCATCTGCGTATCGGTGCTTGTTGGCAGATGCATTCCCTCGGTGTCGCGCGTCACCATGTCAGCTCCGCGGCGTGGGGCCCCGAGAAGACGGCACGCCCTGGCTCGATTCGCACGAGCGTGAACGCGCGCCAACGGCTTCCCGGGATGAGCACGTGATCGTCGTCGGTCACGACGAAGCCGTAAGGGCCGCTGCTCGCGCTGCGAATTGCAAAAGGCGGCCGGCCGATCGCCTCTTTGGGATAGAGGGTTCCGCTGATGACTCGAACGTTGGCGCGAGGCCCAGCGGACGCCACGTTGGCGGGCGACGCTAGCGCTGCCGAAGAGCGCGCCGGGGCGCCCGGCCGGCCATGCAACGCGGGCAGAGCGACGAACGTCGTCAGGACGATGACGGCGACGAGGATCGAAACGAGGATCGAAACGAGTATCGCGCTCCACTTTGTTTTTGCCGACGTGGGCCGCTGCCCGCGTTCATCGCGCCGCGGCGCGGCGGATTGCGCCGACTCGCCGGACCAGGCCGCGCCCTCTTCCTCGCAGCCGATCAAGACTGGCCCCGCGAACCAGCGCGCACCCGCGACAAGCGCGGTGCCCTCCGACGCGCGGTCGAACGCTTCGCCGCTCGGCTGCGTCGAGCCGAACGAGCGGTATTGCCAGGCCGATGTGCCGGACCGGTAGATGATGCTGGCCGCCGCCGGCATACCGGGATCGAGCAATACGATGTCGTTCTCGGGGCCGCTCCCGACGCGGATCGTGTCGCCGTCGACGGGAAGCGCGGCGCCGCGGTGCAGGCCAGTCAGGATGCGAAGTTCAAGCATGGCGGCGTGGATCGTCCGGTGCCGTGCCGTCTTACAGCGCCTTGGCGCTGATGAAGATGGCACGTTGTTCGGCGCGCGCCGTGGCAACGGGGTAGCTCGCAATCAACCGCGGGGCAGCGCCGCTTTCGAGCGTGACCGCCGTGTCCAGTTTGACGCTGCTCGTGTTGGCCCATAGCTCGCCGGGTAGGCCAGTCGGTTGAGCCATGAGCAAATCGACATCCACGGCGATAGACGTCGCGGCGGTTCCGTGCGACGGCACGATGCGAGCCGCGAGATCGAGACGATCGCCTTGATTGCCGCTTCTGCCGTTGCGCGTCTCGCCGGCCGCCTCATTGGGCGCGGTGCCCGTATGCGCCGCTTCGCCGCCGATCGCGAGCCTCGTATGGGCGTTCATCTGGCCGACGAGTGTTTGTCGATTGAGCAGGCGCAGCCGGCGTTCGGCGATGGCTTCGGCAATTCGCTCGTCGAACGCGGAAGGATCCGACACCGACGCGTCGTGCGCGCGTTCGCTTGCCGCGTTCAGCGTCGCGACGGTGGAGAGGTCCGCTTCGATGACGAGCACATCCATCGAGACGAGCGGCGACGGCCGATCGAGTGCGTCGATGAGTTGCCGCAGGCCGCTTCGCCAGCGTCGATCGGCCCATACAATGATGGAGTTCGTTCTCTCGTCGGCGACGATGCTGGCGTCAAAGCGTTCCGATCCGGCGCTCCTTATGCCGCGCATGCGCGGCGGACTGGGCGAAGGCGTGGAAGAAAATCCGGGGAAGCCAACCCATTGGGCGGGCGGCGGCGCAGCGCCCGGCAGCGGCGGGAGGTCGGCTTGCGCGGGAAGGGTGAACGTGGGTTGTCCGACGGGCTGCGCTTCCCGCACGAGCAACTGCCGCAACAGCGTCGCGGCGCCGGGGCGCCTTCGGTCACTTGCGCCCGACGATGGATCGTCTGCGGCTTGCGCGAAACGCAGCGGAAAGACCATCGGCTCAAGATCGGATGGCGCGTCGGCCGACTTCGCTTGGCTGGCGATGAAACGGCGCACGAGCGCCCGGTATGCGCGCGGACCGCCCACGAGGACGGCGTCTTGGCCCGCGAGTTCACCCCAACCGAAGCGGGCGTCGTAGATGCCCACGGCTTCGAGTGCGGTGCGCGCGCTATCGGCACGCGCGCCGCCGAGCGCGATCCGCTCGACGGCGGAATCGCGCGCCGCGCTGACATGCAGCGTGCGTTCGGCGATGAACCACGAAAAGTGGTGTGCGTGTGCAAGCTGCTCGAGAAAGTCTCGGCCTGATGGCGCGCGTACCCACCCATCGAGCTTGGCCTGTTGCCAACGGTTTTTTGCGTCGGCGACGACACGCACCGTCAAGCCATGATCGGCCGCGAATCGATGCAAGACATCGACTACGGTTTGATGCGATGCCTCGAACGCATACGGCGCGGCGAGCGTGGCGTTGGCTTGCACAGTGGCGAGCGCGCTGCCCATTACGCCGAGCAGTGCAAGCGCGATCAGCAACGACAGGCGCAAGCGAATGCGCTCGAACATGCCGATCACCGGATTTCGTTGATGACCGTGCGCAGCAAGCCGAACTTCATTTGGAGATCCGTGGTGGCGCTCCAATTGGCCAGCGACACGCCGCGCAGCGACTCGACGTAATCCTGCCACTCGGCGGGACGATCGGGCGACATCCTAAGGCGCGTTTCTTCGGCGTAGCGCAGCGCATCTAGTAATTGTGTTTCTGCAGGGTGAAGAGTCATTGGAAAGCGTGCGTGTCGATGAACGATTGGCAAAAGCGCGATGTGGCAGGGCTTTGTGCGTGGTGGAGACGGATGCCGGCGCCAAAGCGGGAATCAGGGCCAGCCTGCCGGCTCGAAGTGCCGTTCCAACTTCGATCGCAGGCGCGATAAGCGCGACCTAACGGTACCGACGGGAATGCCGAGCGTGGCGGCGACTTCGACATAGCTGACGTTGTCGATAAACAGCAACTCGAGCATCCGCTGCTGCTCCGGCGAAAGCGATTGCGCGAACTCGAGAAAGCGCAGGAACGTTTGCTTGACGGACGCGCATCGGTCGGGGGCACGCAGATCGACGAGTTCGCTTTCGTGTTCATCGATGGGCTCGATGACGAAGCGGTAATCGGACGTACGGCTGACGTGATTGCGCACGACATTGAGCGCAATCGCGGTTAGCCAGGTTTTCGGCTGGGCCGTGCCGCGATACGACGCGCGGTTTTCCCAGGCGCCGAGATACGTGGCTTGAAGGATATCCGCGGCGTCTTCCGCGCTTCGTACCCGGCGGGCGATGAATCGGTAAATCGCGCGGCCGTGCGAGCGGTACCAGTCGTCGAATTGGACGGACTGATCCGCCGCGGCAAGCGACGAGGCCGGAATCGAGTGCGTCGAGATCATCTTCGGATCGGTTGACTCATGGCGTAGCGATTCGCACATGATTCAGGAGGCGTCATGCGATTGCGCCTTTGAGGCGGAAAATCGGACGAGATAACCCCAACGCCGGCCCGCGCGACACGGTTCGACATCGACGAACGCACGGACATGGAACCGCTGTCCGGTTGCCGTTACTAAGCTCGCAATCTCGGTTCGTGCCGGATCGTTTGCCGGGAGAGCAGTGGTTCGTCTATCAGCAAAGGAGTCGTAATCATGGCCATAGTAGTTCCCGCACTCCATGCGGTGGGTGCGCTCGCAACGCTCGCTTCGTCGGTCGTCTCGGCGGTATCGAATTCGTCTGGCGAGGCGTCGTCTGGCGCGGCGTCGTCTGGCGCGGCGGGCTCACCGAGCGGCACGGGCTTGAATCAGATGGAGCATGTCCTGAAACGGCAGGAAGCGATGCAGTTGCGGGCAATACAAATGCAGACCGAGGCCAGCATTCAAAAGATGATGGCTGACACGGCCAACAGCATCGCAAGCGGCCATCTCGATTCTGGAGCGAAGGTGCAGAACGCCAGCATCAAGGCGGCACAAGGTATTCACTTCTAACGTACGTCTATCAGGAGGTGCGGCGCGTAAGCGCCGCGCCCCGTAGCGCAGAGGCAAAGAAAATGAACGAGGTGTTAGGGGGCTTCGCCGCCCATGCGGCAAATCAAGGTCGTGCCGCGCAGTGGGCCGTGCAGGCCAGCACCGCATTCGCGCTGGAGAAGCGCAAAGTCGATGCGCAATACGCGCTGATCCACATGGAGAGCCACGCAAAGACCGAACTCATCAATGCGCTGCGCAACCTCGGCCAGCAGTTGCGCCCATGACGATCGCGGCGATGGAGATGGCGGCAATGAAGACGATGGCCGGCAGCACCGCGCCGTTGCCGGCCCTGGCGCCCAATTGGCGTCCTACGAACGACGATGGCACATTCGCCGCCGCGATCGCGGCCGTCGATAGGGGGCGTGCGTTGCCGATCTCGCCGGTGGCCAGTACGGTGGCATCGCCATCCGTCGAACCAACGTCTGCGTTCAAAGCATTGGCGCGGCAGCTCGATGAGGTCGGGCGCCATCGTGTGGAAGCGCAAGCGTTATCCGACGATTTGGCCGGTGCATGGGCGTCGGGCGTCGATGCGCCGGCGTTGGGGGTCTCGATGCATCGGCAGGCACGCGCCATGGCGTCCTATAACTTGAGCGTCATGTGGGGCGCCAAGCTCGTCGGCGTAACGGCTGGCGCGCTCCGGCAACTCGTGGCGGCCGCGTGAACGCTCCGGTATGAGCATCGACGTGGGAGCGGCAGCGCGGCATGCCGCTCCGGCTTGGTTAATTGCAGCGGTCCTGGCGTTGTCGGGTTGCGAGCGTAAAGTCGATCTGCAGTTGGCGCCCGACGCCCGCAGGGCGAGCGAGATCGCAGCCGTGCTGGGCGGCCACGGGATCGTCGTCGAGCGCAAGTCCGAGAAATCCGGCGTGATGCTTTCCGTCGCCGATTCGGATCTGCCGCGAGCGATGAGCGCGTTGCGCGAAGCCGGCTTGTTGCGCGCTGCTCGTCTGAGCGCCGACGAAGCGCTCGGTAAGCGCGGAATTGCGCCCACGCCGCTCGAGGAACGCGCGCGCCATATGCACGTGATCGAACGCGAGTTGGAAGCGACGTTGATGGAAATCGACGGCGTCGTGGCCGCGCGCGTGAGTGTGGTGACGCCCGAGCGTCCCGCGCCTGGTGCACCACTGGCGCCAGCGTCGGCATCCGTGCTCGTCAAGCATCGTGCAGATGTCGATCTATCGCCGCTCCTGCCCGGCATCTCTAGCCTCGTCAAGAACGGGGTGCCGGGGCTTGCCGAGGAGGATGATCGACACGTTGCCGTGATGCTGCTGCCAGATCAACGGATCGCGCCCCCGCAGGTAGGGCCGGTACCCGCCGGAAATGCCGATGCCGCGCTGCGACTGACGCTGCTCGTCTGCGCTTCCACGGCGGTCGGCTACTTCGCGGATCGGTTGCTGCGCTTTGCCCGGCAACGGCGTCCGAACCGGAGCGTGGACGATGGCGCAAGCGCAGGCTGACGGCATTCCGCCATTCTGGAACGAGCCTTGGCGATGGGCCGCGCCGGCGTGGCACGGCCGCTACGGTGCGCCGCTGCGCCATATCGATGGCCGCGCTGAGCGATTGCTTTATAGCGGGTGGATCGAATGCTTCGACTTACCTCGACAGTGGCGTCCGCCCGCCGATCGGCGTTGGCTGCCTGTCGTTCAGGCATCGCCGGAAGTCTTTCGGGGCGTGGCGTCCGTGCTCGGGTACATCGCTTTACTGCGCGCTGGCGTGTCCGTCGCGCACGCCTGTCTTTCATCGATCGATCCGTGGCTAGCGTTCGCATTGAAATACCGCGACGTCAATTGCACGCGCGCCAACGGCGGCGTGACGCGGCTCGAGTTTGCCGCCTCGTACGGGTGCGGCGTCGGTGTATTGCGCGCGATGGCGCGATGCGACTGGCCGGACGTCGACTCGCGCCTCGCCATGCTCGTTTCGCCAAACCCCTTCGATAACGCCAGTCATGGCAACGAGGAAATGCAAGCAATGCAAGAGCACGCGTTAGCGCTCGAATGGATCGACGTAGGCCGATGCCTTTCCGTGTGTGGCGCCGTGACGCGTCATGCCGCTGTACGCTCGGTCTTGCGAGGCGCGTCGCGGTGAGTTTCACGGCACGGCGCATCTCGATCGAGCATGGCGAGGACGCGATGCGTGGCGATCTCGTCTACCGGCGCGAGGATGTCGCGCAATTGCGCGACATCGCAACGCTAATCGATCGCGCGCGCGGCGCGGCATCCTCGATCGTCAAGGATGCTCGCAGAAAAGCGAAGCGGCACGCAGTCCGTTCGGCGGCGGTGCGCCGCGCGCGAGAACGAGATGCCGATCGCGCGTTCATCGCGAGGGCGATCGCGCTTGAAGAGGCATACCGGCTGGCGCAGATATCGCTAACCGGTCAATTGGAAGCGACGCTCGATTGCGTGCTCGCTGCCGCACTGGCACGTATCGGCATCGAGTTGCCGGCCGAGCAGCGGCTTCGCGTGCTTTGCGAGCAATTGGTCAAGGTGGCGGGGCCGATGGCAGCAGCGCGTCTGCGCATGGGCCCAGCGGACGCATCGCTTTACCGCGCCGCCGATATCCGGGTTGAGTGGCCACTTCAAATCGACGACGCATTGATGCCCGGCGATTGCCGGCTTACGACGGACCATGGTGAATGGACGCTCGAGTTCGACGCGCTGATTGCGTCGCTCGCGCCGATCGACTCCTCGAACCGGCCGAACGAAGATGCCCCGGACGACTGAGGCTTTGCGTAAATTGAGCGCTTCAACCCGTTAATTCGAATAGGTTGACCTACGAAGGCAGGCTGAATGATCGAGGCAGTTCCACTATCCAAGAATTTTCTTAGGTTGCGGCCCGGGCGCTCATCCTAGAATTCCATCCTAGTCTGTTCTGATTACAATTTTCGATGAGTCCTGAGGGAGCGGTGCCGCCCGGTTTGCCGCGCGGCGACGCGCGCAGGACGCAATCCGTCGCGATGCGACGATTGACCACAGCGGCTGCCTGGTAGTTGCCTCATCGAGCGGTACAGGCATGGGAGCGTTGTGAATACACCATTGCAGATCATATTGGCGGAAGACCACGGCATTGTTCGCCACGGCATTCGGTTGGCGATCGAGGCGAGCCGCGTCGCTCATGTCGTCGCGGAAGCCGCGAGTTCGGACGAGCTCATCGCGGCTGTGAAATCGCGGAAATGCGATGCCATCGTGACGGATTTATCGATGCCCGGCAAGCGCACGCGAGACGGTATTCCGTTGATCGAACGTCTGCAACGCATGCGCCCAGACGTATCGATCATCATCGTGACCGCGATGAGCAACGCCGCGATTTTGAACAAACTGATCGCGAAAGGCGTGACTGCCATCGTCGAGAAAGCCGGGGGCATCAACGAATTGCACAGTGCGCTAATCGCGGCGGCGCAGAGGAGAACTTACGTGAGCCCAGGTGTGGAAGCCATACTGGCACGCGTGAGTTTGGTCGGTACGCGAATCGGCAAGGAAGCCACGCTCACCGCAGCCGAATTGGATGTCGTGAGACTGTTCGCGCACGAAAAGTTGACGCCTGCCCAAATCGCCGAGCGGCTCAATCGCAGCGTCAAGACCGTTAGCGCGCACAAGATGCGCGCGCAGCAAAAGCTAGGACTCTCAACCAGTCTGGAATTGCTCGAGTACTGGCAGACACAGCCGCGCCACACCCGCTCGTCGTGAAGCTCGCCTCGCGTCCTGTCGTCTCGCGCATCGGGCGTCTAGCAGCAACGTGCACCTTTATCGCTTTCGCGCTGTGCGCTTGTCAGCGTCAGGGCACGAGCGGTATGTCGCACAGCACGGGCTGGAGCCCGCGCGTCCAGTTATCGCCGGCGGAAAAGGCCTATCTCGAGTCGCTTCCGCCGTTGCGGATCGGCGTCGCTCCAGAATGGGCGCCGATGGCGTTCGTTGATTCGCAAGGGCGCGTGGACGGCATCTCCGCCAATTACCTCGATTTTCTCCGAAACGCCCTGCATCTTCGCCTGAGCTTTGTGCGGACGCGCTCGTGGGCCGAGACGATCAGGCTCGCCAACGCCGGCCAAATCGACCTCGTCGTTGCGGCGTCAGCATTCGATGGCCTGGCACCAGCCTTTAGCTTGTCGACACCGTATGTGAGGTATCCCCTCGTCATCGTGACCCGCGAGACGGCACCGTTCATCGGCGGTCTCGATGACCTCGACGGCGCCGTCGTGGCGATGGTCGGCGATGCACAGACGGCCCGTTTTCGGTTCGGAGCGCTGCCGAGGCTCCATGTCGTCGCGGCCGCCTCGGCTGAGGACGGCCTGAAGGCGGTGGCGAAGGGCCGTGCGTCCGCCTATATCGGCAATCTCGGTGTCGTGGACAGAATCGTTCGGGAGCGCTATGCGGGCACCCTGCGCGTCGCCGCACCGGCCGACCGCATTCAAGAACTCTCGTTCGGCATCGCCCCGCGTTTTGCGCCGCTGCTCCCGCTCGTCGATCGCGTCCTCTCGACCATCCCTGAAGCCGAGCGCGAGCATATTCAAAACAGTTGGCTCTCGACGCGCTTTACATTCGGCGTGGCGCCGCGCACGTTGTGGCTCGTCCTCGCGCCCGTCGGTTCGCTGACCTTCGTTTTTCTTGCCGTGCTGTGGTTCAACATGGTGCGCCTGCGTAAGGAAGTCCGTCACCGTCGCCGGACCGAACAGGAGCTACTGTTCGAGACGAATGAAGTCAAAGAGTCGCAGGCGGCGTTGATCTCCGCAAAGCATGAGGCCGAGGACGCGACGAGGGCGCGCGACGCCTTTATCGCGATGGTCAGCCACGAGATTCGCACGCCGATGAGCGGTATCGTCGGCATCTTGCAGTTACTCGACCACGAAGGCTTGACGGCCGACGATCGTCACCTCGTGGGGCTGGCGGGTAACGCAGCGGAGTTATCGCTCAGAATCCTGAACGATATTCTCGATTTTGCTAAGAGCGAAAACGGCGGGCTTTCGCTCGAAGCCGAGCCGATGAGCATCGCTGAAATCGTGAAGCGGTCCGCTGGCTTGGTTGCGCCGGAGATCGAGCGCAAGGGGCTGCATTTGCAGGTGGACATTTCGCCGGCCGTAGCGCCGCATCATATCGGCGACGTGCAGCGGCTCGGTCAGGTATTGCTGAACTTGCTCGGCAATGCGGTGAAATTCACCGAGCGGGGGGGCGTGTCGATCTCGGTCGATGTGACGAACCAAACGGCTGCGCGGCAGACGTTGTCGTTGCGCATCGCGGATACGGGCATCGGTATTTCACGCGACGATCAGGCTCGCTTGTTCTCTCCATTTTCGCAAGCCAGTGGGGCGGTCGCGGCCCGGGGCACCGGTACGGGGCTGGGGCTGGCGATCTGCAAGCGTTTGATCGAGCAGATGGGCGGGGCCATTGCGCTCGAGAGCGAACTCGCGCGAGGAACGACGATCACGCTGACGTTGAATTTGCTCGTCGAGCCCGGTTCGAGGCCTGCCGGGCCGCCGCGCAGCGTCTCCCCCGAGGTGCTTGTGCAGATGCCGTCCGTTCGAATGGCGCCACGCATCCTGCTCGTCGACGATCAAGTCATCAACCTCGAAGTATTGCGGCGACAACTCGCGCGATTGAACGTCGTGAGTTGCGACTTGGCCGAGGACGGCGCCCGAGCGCTCAATGCCCATGCGCAGCGGGAATACGCGATGGTCATCACGGATTGCGTGATGCCGGTCCTTGACGGCGTGGCGCTGATTGCGAACATTCGTCGGCGTGAGCGCGGCACGGGCAGACATACGATCCTGATCGCTTTGACGGCCGATGCGAGCTTGAAACAGCGCGAAGCATGCTTGGACGCAGGGGCCGACGAGGTGTTCGTCAAACCGCTGTCGCCCGAGCATTTGCGGGCGTTGCTCGCCTGTTACGGAATGCTGGATGCGCCGAGTGCGGATTTCGACGATGCACAGGTGCGTCGGCAGCTTTGGCAGCAATTGGGGCAGACGCTCCGGGCCGATAGGGAGGCGTTACGAGCGTCGTCGTTGCTCGAAGAGCGCGAACAAGCGCGCCATATCGTGCACGCCATTGCCGGCACCGCGGCGTGGTTTCAACTTCGCGAGCTAGCCGAAACGGCGATGCGGCTCGAGCGTGAGCTCGACGAAGTACAAACGTGGCCGCAAGCCTCGATGCGCGCATTGGAATTGGCCTTGGACCAAGCGATCGCGCACGGCGATTTCTGAGTGCGGGCCGCTTTCTCCCCGTCGCCCTTATCATCCTATAAAGATGACGACTACCGGAGCGAGCATGCGACTAGATGCGAAGGCGGACAATTCGGCGAGGCGGCCCCGGCGCAGGAGCCGTCCATGAGCGAGCGCACCGTCTCATGCGGCGTGATCCTGCTCGATCGCGACGGGCGCATCTTGCTGGCTCACGCAACGCAGACCTCCCACTGGGACATTCCGAAAGGACAGGGCGATCCGGGCGAGGCGCCGATCGATGCCGCCTTGCGCGAGCTTCGCGAGGAAACGGGTATCGAACTCGCGCCCGAGCGCCTGAAGGATCTCGGCCGCTTCGCCTATCGACGCGATAAAGACCTGCACCTATTCGCGGCGCGTATCGAAGCGGGCGAGGTCGATCTCGCGTGCTGCGTGTGCACGTCGATGTTCCCGAGCCGCCGCAACGGCGCGTCGATCCCCGAAATGGACGCGTTTCGATGGACAGAGCCGGAGGCAGTCGGCGAATTCGCGAGTGGCAGTCTCACGCGCTTATTCGCCACCGCGCTTTCCCTGACCGAGCTGCATCACACGTTGTAAGGCAGCGCCGCTAACTTCGCGCGCGGCGCGTGCGCCATGAAAAACGGCGCGGCAGCCCTCGCGGGCGCCGCGCCGTCTATCCATCGATCAATGGCGTGGTGTTTTGCGGCTTACTTACCCCAGCTATCGCGCAACCCGACGATGCGATTGAAGACGGGCTTGCCCGGCTTCGAATCGTAGCGATCGGCGACGAAGTAGCCGTGACGCTCGAACTGGCAGCGCTCTTCGGGCTGTAGCGCATCGGCGCCCGGTTCCAAGTACGCTTGCACGATTCGCTTCGATTCGGGGTTCAGCGCTTCGAGGAAATTGCGGCCGCCCGCATCGGGCTGCGCTTCCTTGAACAGGCGATCGTAAAGGCGCACTTGGGCCGGCACGGCGTTCGCCGCGCTGATCCAGTGGATGTTGCCCTTCACTTTGTAGCTGTTCGCGCCTTCCGTGCCCGATTTGCTGTCGGGGAAGTAATTGCAATGGACGGCGACGACGTTGCCTTGCTCGTCCTTCTCGGCGCCCGTGCATTCGATCACATAGCCATAGCGCAGCCGCACCTTGTTGCCCGGGAAGAGCCGGAAATAGCCTTTGGGCGGCGTTTCCGTGTAGTCCTCTCGCTCGATCCACAGTTCGCGCGTAATCGGAAAAACGCGCTGGCCGCGCTCGGGATGATGCGGGTGGACGGGTGCCGTGCAGGACTCGGACAAATCGGCCGGGAAATTATCGATGACGAGCTTCAGCGGATCGAGCACGGCGACGGTGCGCGGCGCCTTCTCGTCGAGATCGTCGCGCAGCGCCCCTTCGAACACACTCATGTCGATCCACGAATCGACCTTCGTCACCCCGATGCGGTCGCAGAACAGCTTGATCCCTTCGGGCGTGAAACCGCGCCGGCGCACGCCGACGATCGTCGGCATGCGCGGATCGTCCCAGCCATCGACATGGCCTTCCGTCACAAGCTGCAGCAGCTTGCGCTTGCTCGTGATCGCATAAGTGAGGTTCAGCCGCGAAAACTCGATCTGCTGCGGCAGCGGCCGCGTAAAGACACCGGCCTCGGCGAGTTCATTGAGGACCCAGTCGTAGAGCGGGCGGTGATCCTCGAATTCCAGCGTGCACAATGAATGCGTGATGTTTTCGATCGCGTCCGAGATGCAGTGCGCGTAGTCATACATGGGGTAGACGCACCACGTATCGCCCGTGCGATAGTGATGCGCGAAGCGGATTCGATAGAGCACCGGGTCGCGCATCGTCATGTTCGGCGAGGCCATGTCGATCTTCGCGCGCAGGACATGCTCGCCGTCCTTGAATTCGCCCGCCTTCATGCGGCGGAACAGATCGAGGTTTTCCTCGGGCGTGCGCTCACGGTAGGGCGAGTTCGTGCCGGGTTCGGTCAGCGAGCCGCGATTCGTGCGCATTTCGTCGGCCGTTTGACTATCGACGTAAGCCTTGCCGCGCTCGATCAACAACTCGGCATATTCGTAAAGCTTGCCGTAGTAGTCGCTCGCGAAGTACTGATGCGAGCTGCCGTCCTTCTCCCAGTCGAAGCCGAGCCAGCGCACGGCGTCGACGATCGAATCGGCGTACTCCATGCTTTCTTTTTCCGGGTTCGTATCGTCGAAGCGCAGATGGCAGACGCCGCCGTAATCGCGCGCGACGCCGAAGTTCAAGCAGATGCTCTTTGCGTGGCCGATGTGCAGATAGCCGTTCGGCTCGGGCGGGAAGCGCGTTTCGACGCGGCTGCCCCATTTGCCCGTACGGTTGTCGTCATCGATGATGTTGCGAATGAAATTGGACGGCGAAACCGCCGCAGCGTCGTTGCGATCGTTGTTCATGCGAAAGTCGGAAATCGGCGGAAAGTGCACGGGGCGCGCCCCGCGGTAATCCGACCATTCTACCTAAAGCACGCTCGGGCGGGCGTTGGCTTGGCCAAGGCACGACGCAGCCCTTTCATCTCGTCCTGTTCCCGTTTACCTCTTTGCCGGCCGACGAGGAGACCGCGAGTTGGTTGCTGGAGGTGATCGGCGATGAATGCGTCGACGCGATTCGCGGCATTGGTGGTATGTGGGCGACAGTCTTCCGATTCCGTGTGCTCGGTGACAAAAAAAGCCAGTGAACGCGTATTCTGTATCGCGGCTGCACGCTTTTCCGAGGAAGTGAGGC
>CAYRLJ010000025.1:0-6033 GCA_964425025.1 uncultured Burkholderia sp.
CACACCGAGCGCTTCGGCCATGCAGGCCATCGTCGAAGCGGTGCCCATCGTATTGCAGGTCCCGGCCGAGCGGGACATCCCCGCTTCCGCGGCCATGAACTCGTGCAAGGTGATGCGACCGGCCTTCACCTGCTCGCTCAATTGCCAGACGGCCGTGCCCGAGCCGATATCGCGCCCTTCATGTTTGCCGTTGAGCATCGGGCCGCCGCTGACGACGATAGCGGGTACGTCGCAACTGGCCGCGCCCATCAGCAAAGCCGGCGTGGTTTTGTCACATCCGGCCAACAGAACGACCGCGTCGATCGGGTTGCCTCGAATCGACTCTTCGACATCCATGGCCGCCAAGTTGCGCGTGAACATCGCCGTCGGGCGCAAGTTCGACTCCCCGTTCGAGAACACAGGAAATTCCACGGGGAACCCACCCGCCTCGAACACGCCGCGCTTGACGTGCTCGGCCAGCTTGCGGAAATGCGCGTTGCACGGCGTGAGTTCGGACCACGTGTTGCAGATGCCGATGATCGGCTTGCCTTGGAATTCGTGATCGGGGATGCCTTGGTTCTTCATCCAGCTGCGATACATGAAGCCGTTTTTGTCGGCCGTGCCGAACCACTGAGCGGAGCGGAGCTTGCGGGGTTTGTCTGTCATTGCTAGATGCCTGGTGTACGCAGATATAGTAAAACAATTAGATTCACCACCATCGGAACCGCGGATCCGCACGGAATGACGCTTGAAATTCCGTCGACCATGACGATTTCCCATATGTTGGCGCAATCGTACGCCTTTCCGGCTGCTTCTTGCCAGATTCCAAATAGAAATAGCATGACTATTTGACTGACGAAGCTGGGGAAAACGCTAATCGCCTCGGGTCTTCACGGTGCCTATAGTTTGGCTATTTAGAAATCGGCGCAGGGCTCGTCTCGAGCGCCTACTGACGGTCAAACGTCGTTCTAAGCAGCAAAACCAAGCACGTACTAAAGACAAACGGAGACAAACATGGGACGTTCGGTACGGTTGGCGCTTAACGCATTGCTCGGAGTGACACTCGCCATGTCGCTCGTCGTCGACAGCCACGCAGACGATAAGAAGATCACGCTCGGTTTCGCGCAGGTCGGCGCCGAAAGCGCGTGGCGTACCGCAAACACGGTATCGGTCAAGGAGGCGGCCAAAGACGCCGGAATCAACCTGAAGTTCTCAGACGCGCAGCAAAAGCAGGAGAATCAGATCCGCGCGATTCGCTCCTACATCGCACAGAAGGTGAACGTGATCGCGTTCTCGCCCGTTGTCGAATCGGGTTGGGAGCCAGTGCTGACCGAAGCGAAGAAGGCCGGCATTCCCGTTATCCTGACCGACCGCAACATCGACGTGAAAGACAAGTCGCTCTACGTCACGATGATCGGTTCTGACTTCCTCGAAGAAGGCCGTCGCGCGGGCCATTGGCTCGAAGAGGAATACAAGAACAATCCCGGCCCCATCAACATCGCCGAACTGCAAGGCACCGTCGGCTCAGCGCCGGCGAACGATCGCCACTCGGGCCTGATGGAAATCATCAAGAACGATCCGAAGTTCAAGATCATTGCGTCGCAAAGCGGTGACTTCACGCTCGCGGGCGGCAAGCAAGTGATGGAAGCGTTCGCGAAGACTTATGGCAAGCAGATCAATGTCGTCTACGCACACAACGACGACATGGCACTCGGCGCGATCCAAGCCATGGAAGAAGCGGGCATGAAGCCAGGCACGGACGTCAAGGTCGTTTCGTTCGATGCGACCAAGGGCGGCTTTCAGGCGATGATCGCCGGCAAGATCGATGTCGACGTCGAGTGCAGCCCGCTGCTCGGGCCGCAATTGATGAGCGCGGTGAAGGACTTGGTAGCCGGCAAGCCGCTGCCCAAGCGCATCGTTACGCAAGAGACGGTGTTCCCGGAAAACGTCGCGGCGCAAGTGCTGCCGTCGCGTAAGTACTGAGACCGGCACGAACCTTAAGCGAGCGACGCCCATGACCGGCCCCCTCGTACTCGACACGCTCGGCTTGACGAAGTCGTTTCCCGGCGTGCATGCGCTCAAGGGCGTCGACTTTCGTCTGTACGCCGGCGAAGTGCACACGTTGATGGGCCAGAACGGCGCTGGCAAATCGACGCTGATCAATGTGCTGACCGGCGTGCACGCGCACGACGCGGGCGACATCCGCATCGACGGCCGGTCCGTTCGCTTCGCCGCGCCGCTCGAGGCCGAAGCGGCCGGCGTTCGCACGCTTTACCAAGAGGTCAATCTCTGCCCCAACCTCTCGGTGGCCGAAAACATCTTCGCCGGCCGCCAGCCCCGGCGCCACGGCAAGATCGATTGGAAAGCTATCCACGCCGGCGCCCGCAACGCGCTCGCTCAATTGCATCTTTCGCTCGACGTCACGCAATCGCTCGATACGTACCCGATCGCCGTGCAACAAATGGTGGCGATCGCGCGTGCCGTCAGTGTCGAAGCGCGCGTGTTGATTCTCGACGAACCGACTTCGAGCCTCGATGACTCGGAAGTCGCGAAATTGTTCGAAGTCCTACGTAATTTGAAGGACTCGGGCATCGCGATCCTGTTCGTGACGCACTTTCTCGAACAGACGTATGCGATTTCCGATCGCATCACCGTCATGCGCAACGGCGAACGCGAGGGCGAGTATTTGGCGAAGGATTTACCCGTCGGCGAACTCGTGCGCAAGATGGTCGGCAACGTGCCCGTTGCCGGCGAACGCTCGACATCGAAGGGGCAAGCCGGTTTGGTAGCCGCGGGTGCCACAACATCGTCTTTCGACATGCGCGGCGTGGGCCGTCGTGGCGCCGTGCAGCCGATCGATCTGACGCTCGAGCCGGGCCGCATCGTTGGCCTCGCGGGCCTGCTCGGCTCGGGACGCACGGAGACGGCGCGGCTGCTGTTCGGCGCCGATCGCGCGGATACGGGCACGATCACCGCCGACGGCAAACCGATCAAGCTCGGCTCGCCGCGCCACGCGGTGCGGCACGGCATCGCCTATTGCCCCGAAGATCGCAAGAAGGAAGGGATTGTCGGTGCGCTATCGGTGCGCGAAAACATCGTACTGGCGCTGCAGGCGCGGCGCGGATGGTGGCGCCCGCTCGGGCGCGCGAGGGAGAAGCATATCGCCGAACACTATGTGAAGGCGCTCGGCATTCGCGCGCGCGACATCGAGCAACCGATCGAACTTTTGTCGGGCGGCAATCAGCAAAAGGCGCTCCTTGCGCGCTGGCTCGCCACCGATCCGAAGATGTTGATTCTCGACGAGCCGACGCGCGGCATCGACGTCGCCGCGAAGTTCGAAATCATGGATTACGTGAGCAGGCTCTGCGAGAAAGGCCTCGGTATCTTGTTGATTTCCTCTGAGATCGCCGAGGTGCTGCGTATCAGCGATCGCATCGCCGTGCTGCGCGACCGCCGCAAAGTGGCTGAACTTTCGGGCGATGCGCTCGACGAGCACGCCGTCTACCAACTCATCTCGGGAGGGGGGGCATGAGCGCACGCCCGCCGCAGGCGATCGCCCGCCATCCGTTGCTCTGGCCCATCGTCACGCTCGTTCTGCTTTTCGCGCTCGACGTCGCGCATCGGCATGACTTCCTCGCGATCACCGTACTCGACGGCCATTTCTTCGGTGCGCCGATCGACATTCTGAACCGGGCGGCGCCGCTGATCGTCGTCTCGCTCGGCATGACGCTCGTCATCGCCACGCGCGGCATCGACATCTCGGTCGGTACCGTCGTCGCCATAGCCGGTGCGGCGGCGGCTGTCATTCTTGCCGCCGATCCAACGCGTGTCGGCCTCGCGCTGGCCGGCGCGCTCGGCGTCGGCTTGCTGGCCGGTGCATGGAACGGCCTGCTCGCGGCACTCATCGGCATGCAACCCATCATTGCCACTTTAATTTTGATGGTGGCCGGACGCGGCGTCGCTCAGTTGCTGACGGGCGGCCAAATCATTCCGATCGGCGCACGCGGCTATCTGCGCCTCGGCGACGGTTTCTTGGCGATGATGCCGTGCTCCGTTTGGATCGCGCTCGCCGTGCTGGTCGTCACGTCGCAGCTCACTAACCGGACCGCGCTCGGACTGCTCGTGCGCGCCATCGGTGTGAATCCCGTCGCGGCCCGGCTCGTCGGCGTGCGCTCCGCCGCGATCACGTTCGGCATCTATGTATTTTGCGGACTGACCGCGGCCATTGCCGGTATCTTGACGAGCTCGAATGTGCGCAGCGCCGACGGTAACAACGCCGGCTTGCTGCTCGAACTCGATGCGATTCTCGCCGTCACGCTCGGCGGCACCTCGCTGATGGGCGGCCGCTTCTCGCTCGCGGGCACGGTGCTCGGCGCACTGATCATTCAGACGCTCACGTACACCACTTACTCGATCGGTGTGCCGCCGGAGGCGACGCTCGTCGTGAAGGCGATCGTCGTGCTCGTCGTCTGCGTGATTCAGTCGGATCGTGCGCGCAATCTACTCACGACGTTTGCGGCGCGTCTGTCCGCTTCTTCCACTCGCGCCCGGCCGGAGGTGCAATGAGCGCGTTCATCCGCCGTCTTCTCGATCCGCGCACGCTGCCGATCGTCGTCACCATCACGCTGTTCGCGGCGCTGTTCGGCTTCGGCTCGTTCATGTACACGGGCTTCGGTTCGCTGCAGGTGCTGTTGGGGCTGCTCGTCGACAATGCGTTCCTGCTCATCGTCGCTATCGGCACGACATTCGTCATTCTTTCGGGCGGCATCGACCTATCGGTTGGCGCGGTCGTCGCGTTCACGACGATTGTCTGCGCCGTTTGCGCCGAGCGCTGGCACTGGCCGATCTATGCCGTCGCTCCGATAGTTCTGTTGATCGGCGCCGCCTTTGGCGCGGCGATGGGCGCACTGATTCATTACCTTCGCTTGCAACCGTTCATCGTGACGCTCGCCGGCATGTTCTTGGCGCGCGGCGCGTGCTTCCTCGTCACGACGCAATCGATCACGATCGATGAGCCCTCGTTTCACGCGGTGGCTGCGTACAACCTGCAAATTGGCAGCGGGCAGTTGAATGCCGGTTCGCTGATCGCGCTCGGCGTGCTCGCCATTGCCCTTCACGTCGCGCATTTCACGCGCTTCGGGCGTAACGTCTATGCGCTCGGCGGCAACGAAAAGTCGGCGCTCCTAATGGGTTTGCCGGTGGCGCGCACGAAGATCGGCGTCTATGCGTTGGGCGGACTTTGCTCCGCATTAGGCGGCCTGGTATTCACGCTCTACGTGCTGTCGGGATACGGCCTGCAAGGCCAGGGCATGGAACTGGACGCGATCGCGGCGAGCGTCATCGGCGGTACGCTGCTCACCGGCGGTGTCGGCTACATCATCGGCTCGGTGTTCGGCGTAGGCGTGCTCGGTACGATCCAGACGCTGATCACGTTCGACGGCACGCTCAGTTCGTGGTGGACGCGCATTGTCATTGGCGCCCTGCTTTGCGTCTTTTGCTTGCTGCAACGCGTCATCGAGCGGCAAGCGGCGCGCCGCAAATCGAACGGCTCGGGGCTCGGCAGCGCCACGGCGCGCGATGCGGCTAAGCCCGATGCGGCTAAGCCCGATGCCGGCGAGGCCGGCGCCACCTCTTTCGGGTTGCGCGCTCGCTTTATGCGGCGGCCCCGCATGCTTGGATAGTTTTTATTAGGAGTACGAATAGTGACCGCTTCGACCCGCCCCTTCTCGGGCGTATTCCCCGTCGCACCGACGCCATTCACGGAAACGGGCGACCTCGATCTGGACGGCCAGCGCCGCGTGCTCGATTGCATGATCGATCAACGCGTGGACGGCATCTGCATTCTCGCGAACTACTCCGAGCAGTTCTTGCTGACGGATGCCGAGCGCGATGTGCTGATCGACCTGTGCTTGACACACGTGGCCGGCCGCGTGCCGGTCATGGTGACGTGCAGCCACTTCAGCACGCAGATCGCAGCCGATCGCGCCAAGCGCGCTGCGGCGGCCGGCGCGAGCATCGTCATGGTGATGCCGCCGTATCACGGTGCGTCGTTGC
>CAYRLJ010000025.1:6043-45053 GCA_964425025.1 uncultured Burkholderia sp.
GCGATGTTCGACTTCTTCGCCGAGGTTGCCGCATCGGCAAACGTGCCCGTCATGATTCAAGACGCGCCGCTCTCCGGGGTGACGTTGACGGTCCCCTTCCTCACGCGCGTCGCGCGGGAGCTGCCGCTCGTGCGCTACTTCAAGATCGAAGTGCCGCAAGCCGCGGCCAAGCTGCGCGCGCTGATCGCGGCCGGTGGCGACGCGATCGAAGGGCCGTTCGACGGCGAGGAAGCGATCACGCTGTTGCCCGATCTCGATGCCGGCGCAACGGGCACGATGTCGAGCGCCCTGCTGCCTGATCTCATCCGCACTGTGTTCGACGATCGCCGCGCGGGCCGACGCGACGAAGCACGAGCGGGCTATGCGCGCATCCTCCCGCTCATCAACTATGAAAACCGCCAATGTGGCTTGCGGGCGGCCAAGACGGTCATGATGGAAGGCGGCGTGATCAAGAGCGATGCCGTGCGCCGTCCGTTGGAACCGCTCGCACCGGCGACGCGCGCCGAGCTGCTCGAACTCGCGCACGAAGCGAACCCGCTCGCGCTGCGCTGGGGCCGTTGAGCGTAGCGACGGAGGACGACATGAAAAAAATCTCGATCGCGCTAATCGGTATCGGCAAGATCGCGCGCGACCAGCATTTGCCGGCCATCGCGGCAGACCCACGCTTCGACCTGGTGGCATGCGCGAGCCGCAACGCAACCGTGGAAGGCGTGCGCAACTATCCGACGCTCGAGGCCTCGCTCGAAGCGGAACCGGGTATCGAGGCCGTCTCCTTGTGCGCGCCTCCGGTCCCGCGCTTTCAGCAAGCCCGCATCGCGCTCGCGGCCGGCAAGCACGTCATGCTCGAAAAGCCGCCGGGCGCATGCCTGAGCGAAGTGCGCGCGCTCGATGAACTCGCCCGCACGGTCGGAAAGACGATTTACACGAGCTGGCATTCGCGCCATGCACTCGGCGTCGAGGCGGCACGCACTTGGCTCGCCACGCAGGACATTCGCCATGTGCACGTGCGCTGGAAGGAGGACGTGCGCCGTTGGCATCCGGGGCAAGCATGGGTCTGGGAACCGGGCGGTCTCGGCGTGTTCGATCCGGGCATCAACGCGCTGTCGATCGCGACGCGGATCTTGCCGCGCGAAGTGGCGCTCGTTTCGTCGACGCTCCGTATTCCCGCGAACAAGCACATGCCGATCGCGGCCGATCTCGAACTGACCGACGTCGCCGGCGTGCCGATGCGCGTCGAATTCGACTGGCGCCACGGCCCGCGGGAGCTATGGGAGATCGAAGTGCGGACGGCTGACGGCACGTTGTTGCTCTCCAAAGGCGGCAACCGGCTGCAGATCGAGGAGCGCGATGTCGCCCTGGGTTTCGTGCATGAGTATCCGTCGCTCTATAGCCGCTGGCACGACTTGATTCTTCGCGGCGAGCGCGATGTCGATGCGCGGCCGCTGAGCCTCGTCGCCGACGCGTTCCTGCTTGGCAAGCGAGAGATCGTCGAAGCGTTCGTCGAATGATGTAGACGTTGGTATTTCGGTGGTGCGAGCCGTGTCCCAACCGATGCCGGCCCTGACCGCCCCATCCCGCCATTGTTTGTTGTTCCGATGCCGTCGCTCGCGCCATGCGAGCGGTACATCGATAGGTGCTTAGTGGTCCTAATCGACCTGTTCAGCTTTGGTTTTACAACACGGTCATCGCGAGACCGACAAGAAGGAGACTAGTATGACCAGCAAGCTTCGCCGCTTCACGTTGCGTGCCGCCGTGGCCGCCCTCCTCGCCGCACCGCTCCTGGCCCCGCTCGGCGTCCATGCGGACGAGCCCTTGAAGATCGGCTTCCTCGTGAAGATGCCCGAGCAGGCATGGTTCATCAACGAGCAGAAGGCAGCCACGGCCGTGGGCAAGGCCGACAACTTCAGCGTCGTCAACATCGGCACGCCCGACGGCGAACGCGTCTTGAGCGCAATCGACAACCTCGGCGCGCAAGGCGCGAAGGGCTTCGTCATTTGCGCGCCCGACGTGCGTCTCGGACCGGCCATTCAAGCCCGTGCGAAAAAGTACAACATGAAGTTCACGACCGTGGACGATCAGCTCGTCGATTCCGCGGGCAAGCCGCTCGCCGGCGTGCCGCACCTGGGCATGTCGGCATTCAAGATCGGCAACCAAGTGGGCCAAGCGATCTCCGACGAGATGAAGCGCCGCGGCTGGAAGCCGGAAGAAGTGGGCGCGATTCGCATCTCCGACTATGAATTGCCGACGGCCAAGCTGCGCACCGACGGCGCGACGCAGACGTTGCTCGCGAACGGCTTCAAGAAAGACAACATCTTCGACGCGCCGCAAAAGACGACCGACGACGAAGGCGGTTTCGTCGCCGCCTCGCCCATCTTGTCCAAGCATCCGAACATCAAGAAATGGGTGATCTTCGCGCTGAACGAAGAGTCGGTGCTCGGCGGTGTGCGCGCCACGGAGCAGGTGCATATCCCGTCGTCGGACGTGATCGGCATCGGCATCAACGGCGCCGGCGAAGCGTTCGCCGAATTCCAGAAGAAGGCGCCGACGGGCTTCTACGGCACGATCGCGGTCAGCTCGACGAATCACGGCAAGCAAAGCGCCGAGAATCTCGTCGATTGGATCCGCGCGGGCAAGGAACCGGCTGCCGACACGCAGACGACGGGCAAGCTGATGACGCGCGAAAACTGGCTCGACGTGCGTAAGGAACTGGGGATCTAAACGTCATGCATGACGCGAACGATATCAGCGTGGTGGCGAGCGCCGAGACGGCCATGCCTTACCTGCGGCTGGACGGCATTACCGTCGGTTTTCCCGGTGTGCTTGCGCTCGATCGTGTGTCGTTCGCGGTACGCGCCGGCGAAGTGCACGGCCTCATGGGCGAAAACGGCGCCGGCAAATCGACGTTGCTCAAGGTGCTTTCGGGCGTCAACGTGCCGCAGTCGGGTACGTTGACGCTCGGCGGCATCGAGCGGCATTTCTCGGGAACGAAGGCGGCGATCGAAGCCGGCATCGCCATCATCTATCAGGAACTGCACCTCGTTCCCGAGTTGACGGTGGCCGAAAACCTCATGCTCGGCCAACTGCCGAGCCGTCTCGGGGTGCTCAGCGAACGCGCGCTGATCGAGCGGGCCACCGAGACGCTAGCGCGTCTGGGCGAGCGTATCGATCCGCGCGAGCAGGTGAAGAATCTTTCGATTGGGCAGCGTCAAATGATCGAGATCGGGAAGGCGTTGATGCGCGATGCGCGCGTGATCGCCTTCGATGAACCGACGAGCTCGCTCTCCGCCCGCGAAACGAAGCAGTTGTTCAAGATCATCAACGGCCTGCGTCAAGAAGGCCGCGCGATCGTCTATGTCACGCACCGCATGGACGAAGTTTATGAGCTATGCGACCGCGTCACCGTGTTCCGCGACGGGCACTCGATCGAAACATTCGAGGCCGTCGACGGCCTGGACCGCGATCGCCTGATCAGCTCGATGGTCGGCCGCTCGATTCGCGACGTCTATGGATACCGGGCGCGTGCGGTCGGTGACGTACGCATCGAAGCGAAGGCGCTGCTCGGGCCGGGGCTAACCGAGCCGGCCTCGTTCAATGCTCGCAAAGGCGAAATTCTAGGCTTCTTTGGTCTCGTCGGCGCAGGCCGGTCCGAATTGATGAAGCTCGTTTGCGGCGCCGTGCGGCCAAGCCAAGGCGAGATCGAACTCGATGGCCGCCGCATGCGATTCTCGACACCGCGCGATGCGGTGCGTGCGGGGATTGCGCTGTGTCCCGAAGACCGGAAGCAAGAAGGCATCGTCGCGATCGCCTCGGTGTCCGACAACCTGAACATCAGCGCCCGGCGCCATTCGAGCTTCGCGCGTTGGCTGCTCGACGAACGGCGCGAGCGCGACCTCGCGGACGAGTACATCGAGAAGCTGTCGATCAAGACTCGCGACGGCGACACGGCGATCGGCACACTCTCGGGCGGCAACCAGCAGAAAGTCATTTTGGCGCGCTGGCTGGCCGAGAAGATCGACGTGTTCGTCATGGACGAGCCGACGCGCGGCATCGACGTCGGCGCGCGGGCGCAAATCTACGAGCTGCTTTACGGCTTGGCCGAGGCGGGCCGCACCGTGCTGATGGTTTCGAGCGATTTGGCCGAAGTCATCGGCGTAGCGGATCGCATCGTCGTGATGAAGGAAGGCCGCATCGTGGGCGATCTACCCAAGGCCGAAGCGAGCCCCGATCAGCTGATCAAGCTCGCCTTGCCGCAGTAAGTCGACACGTTTGTAACCACTGCTGATTGTTTGTTCTTGCGCGCGCGAATTCGTTGAGTTCGAGCGGCACCGAAAGAGACGAGACCATGCACCAACCTCAAACCCTAACGCAACCCTCCCCGCGCGGCCCCGCGTCCTACGCGGCCAAAACATGGCGGCTGCTCAACAAATCGGGCATCGTCATGGTGTTCGCGATTTTGTTCGTCGTCCTATGTTTCTCTGTGCCCGACTTCTTGACGAGCCGCAACATGCAAGGCTTGCTGCTGTCGGTCACGCTGATCGGCTCGATCGCCGTGACGATGATGTTCGTGCTGGCGCTCGGCGAGGTGGATCTGTCGGTTGCCTCGATCGTGGCGCTCTCGGGCGTCGTCGCCTCCACGTTGATCACAGCGACGCATAGCGTTTTGATCGGCGTGACGGCCGGCGTGATTGCGGGCGGTGCCGTCGGTCTCGTCAACGGGGTGTTGGTCGCACGTTATCGGATCAATTCGCTGATCGTGACACTCGCCATGATGGAGGTCGTGCGCGGTCTCGCGTTCATCGTGTCGAACGGCGACGCGGTCATGATTTCAGAGGAGCGCTTCTTCGATCTCGGTGGCGGCTCCTTTCTCGGCATTTCCTATCCGATCTGGAGCAACATCGTCGGCTTCATCGTTTTTGGTTTCATCCTTCGTAAGACGGTGTTCGGTAAGAACGTGCTCGCCGTCGGCGGCAACGGTGAAGCTGCGCTGCTCGCTGGGTTGCCCGTGACGCGGATCAAGATTCTCGTGTTCGTGCTGCAAGGGCTCGTGACGGGTTTTGCGGGTGTGATGCTCGCCTCGCGCATGAGCCTGGGCGATCCGAAGACATCGGTCGGCCTCGAGCTCGGCGTGATTTCGGCCTGTGTGCTCGGCGGCGTATCGCTCACGGGCGGCGTGGCGACGATCTCGGGCGTGCTCGTGGGCGTCTTGATCATGGGCTCCGTGCAAGACGCAATGAGCCTGCTCAACGTGCCGACGTTCTATCAGTATTTGATTCGCGGAGGCATCCTGTTGCTGGCCGTCTTCTTCGATCACATTCGTCGCTCACGCGGCGTTCGTGTGCGCTGAACTCCTCCAAACGCAACGGCGTACCGGGCGAGCTCATCGCCCGGCCGCCTTGCCTCTTCACTGAAATCTCCCTCGGTCCTGTTTGACCAGCAGCTTGGCCGAGCTTTGCGGTTCGGCCTTTTTTTGCGTCGTTGCACGAAACATCAGTTCGAGGGCGACCTCGGGGCAAATAGATCGTCGAAGCTGTCTAGACCGAGACGCAGTTCGCGCACCCGGCCGGCGATAAAGGCCAGCACTCCCTGCCGGGCCCGCTGGGCGATTTCTCTTTCGACACGCGGCGTAAGCTGTTGCTCGACCGCGCGCAAAGCGGTTTGTCTCCTCACCAGCGACTGTCGTTCGCCGAAGGCATTGTCGAACTCCCACAGTACCTCGGGAGCACACCCGAGGATGGTTCCAATCTCGTAAAGATCGTTGACGAGAAAGTCCGAAGCGGTTTCCTCGGTCGGCTTTGTCTTACGTATGTAAGATTCGACCCTCCGCAGGGTCTCTTTCTGACGACGCAAGTCCGCGAACACACCGCTCTCGGTTAAACGGGCACCAAATGCATGTATCAATAAATCAACTTCTCCAAGAACCGCCTTTTTAGTCCCTCGCGGAAGATTGGTCTGCAACAAAATTGCGGCCGTAGCAATTTCATTTCTTGCTCGCGGGCCAAGCCGATGCTCGCCCGACAGGTCCCACAACCGCCTCACCGCAGCTTCGAGGGGCTTTTCCGGGTAATGCCTGGTGCGCACATAGGTTTGCAGGATCGACAGAAGGAGCTGTGGCTGGCGGTCGAGTTCGACGTTGCCGACGAGCGAAATCGGATCGGGATACGTGTGCTCAAATTGCTCGCGCGACATGGCGGCCATCTGCTTTAAGGCCTGCTCGAATCGAGTGGTATCGCGCACCGTAACGTCGTGCACGACGCTTGACGACGACACATCTCGGGAAGAGGCCGCAGACCGGTGCTGCATTCGAGCGCCTTGACTGGGCAGTGATTTCCTCTCGCCGCGCGCCGTGCGCTCAGCGCTCGAGTGCGCTATCTCTGCCGATGTCCCTTTGACCACCCTCTTCTCCCTCCCCCTTGGCAAAAAGGTCGATTCGTCGCAGGCTTCGCCGATGGCAGCGGGCCGCTCTCCATCCAACCGATTGACGACTTCCCCCACACTCGCGTCATATCCGAGCGCGGAAAAAATCTCGAGCATCGCGTGCTGATCTGGGAGCGACGTGATCGCCCTCCATTGATTCGCATTGCGGCCGCGCTTTCTCTCCGAAAAATACGCTTCCGCGAGCATGATCGTTCCCGCGATTAGCCTCTTGAGCGCCGGCCCCGGAGCGTCGCCCGCTCCAGGCCCGCCGAGTTCATTCTGAGTGAGGGCCTGGAGCGGCTCGGACGGAAGCCGTTCGAAATAATTCGCCGCGATCAGTAGGTGCGTTTGTTTTATTCGCGCGCGAACGAAAATCTGCGAGACGTAGTCGGTGAGCAGCGCCGTCTGGCTATCCGTGAACACCGGCGAGCCGAGGCGCGCCCGACAGTCGTTGAGGATTCCGACAAACTCGGATGGTTTGGCCGGAACGATCGCATTCCGAGGATCTTCGATGTCCGCCCACTTGCACTGCGCAGGCGCCTTCAGGCCGAATCTGTGCACCATATCAGCCTGCACTGAAGGGCTGCATGCCTCCCATATGACAGTTTTTCCGACAGGCTCGGCCCAGTTGCTGATAGTCGTCAACCGCAATAGCCTCGAATCGGCGTGGCCTGCCGCGTCCACCCTCGGTCTAAGCGCACTTGCCTCACCCCGCTCCCGATTCTGATAAACGAGATAGTCCGCTCCATGGGCGTCCTCTACAGGCGAGCCTACGTCCTTACCAAAAATGCTTCGCGTCATCGCACACTCTAAAAGTTTGCGGAACTAGAAATCGGCCGCCCGGTGGCGACACCGGGGCGGCTGTTTCGTCTCGGTTCACCTTCGATGGCGGCAGATGCATCATCGCGCTTCGAAAGCAAAACCTGAATTTTGGCTCAGGCGTGTCGAACTCTCCCAATAGGTACCGAAGTCTTGACCGGTATCGCGAATCAAGCTGCTTTCCGAGAACGGTTAGAACAAGTGATGAATCCCCGTCAGAATCACGACCTGCTTATTCGTGGACGACGGGCCGATCCCGAGCGTGCCGGCCACCGCATTCGACGATGCCCGCTCGACCGACACATCGACATACACTTGCGTCGCCTTCGACAACGCGTACACATTCGCAACGGTCAACTGCGCCCAGTGCCCACCCGCAAACGACGCACCCCAGCCGCCAACATCGATTTCCTCGGCCGGCGTCAAGTGCATGTTCGCACCGGCATCGATCGCGCGGAAGTGCTCGGACGCACCATTCTTTGCAACTCTCACCTGCGTGGCGAGCGCGTGCAATAGCACCCGCCCCACTTCATAGCTGCCGCCAATGCCGAGCGTCCTAACGCTATCGGCAACGAATGCGTTGCCGTTCGCAAGATTCGTCCCTTCGAAGCTCGTCAATCCGAAGCCTGAGTTGAGGCCCAACGTGCGGTCGTGATAGGCGGAGTAGGCGGCCGCAAGCTTGAGGGGGCCGTGCGCATAATTGACGCCGAAACTGTAGCTGCGCCCCGCGGTGCTCGTCGACGACGCATTGGGGAACCCGTACATCGCACCGAAGCTCAGACCGCCGTAATTTACCGTCCGGTACTTGATTGCGTTCGACCACTCGGTAGGAACGGTGTTGCCGAGCCCATCGATGTTGGCGGGATGAAACGCCGAGAAGTTACCGAGCGACTGGCCGGTCGATAGCGGCCCAAGCATTTCGAAGTTCCAATCCGTCATACGTCCCAGCACCAATGTGCCCAGACGGTTATCCGAGAGCCCAACGAACGCCTGGCGGTTGAACAATACGCCCGCGCTCGACATGTTGCCGTTGATCGTCGAGAAGCCTGATTCGAGCTTGAAGATCGCCTTCAGGCCACCGCCGAGATCCTCGGTGCCGGTCAAGCCCCAGCGATCGGCCTGAAAGGTGCCCTGCTGCGCGATGAAGGCGCTGTGGCCGCGCAAGTTGCTGACATACCCCACACCCGCATCCATGCTGCCGTACAGCGTGACACTGCTCTGCGCGTGTGCCGTGCACGCGATGGCGCAGATCATCAACGGCAGATAGTTTGCATGCCTCATCACCATGTTTTCCTCACTGCAACGGTTACGATCATTGAAGCCGATAAGAGAAACGACAAACATCGAGGACGTTTTTTTGCGCGGGTCGCGCTCCGCCCTACGCAAGCGCTTGAACCAAGATCAGCGCGCCGGACACGATCGCGAACACCATCACCGCCACGCGCAGCCGGCCGCCTTCGGTGTGCTGATGCACCGCGCGGCTAAGCAGTACGCCTAGTGCGGCGGCCGGGATCAGCGCGAGCGCAGGGCCGACCGCCGACATCTGAACGCGTCCGGACAAGCAAAAGAACGCGAGCGAGACGACTTCGCCAATCGCAAAACACAACGCGATCGTCGAGCGCAACGCAGGCGGCTTGTGATGCTGAAACACCATCGCGAGCGCAGGGCCGCCGATGCCCGTGGCGGTTTCCGTTATCCCCGTTACCGCGCCCGCGAGCACGAAAGCATTGCGTCGCGGGGTGAACGACGGCGCGTAAAGTGTCGCGGCCGCCGCCGCAATCGTCGATACGCCGATCAACAGGTTGAGGCTATGCGCGGAGAGCCGGCTCACAATCCAGATACCGCCGACCGCACCGGCGACGCGTCCGATCGTGATCCATAGCGTTCCGCCCGAATCGACAGCCGGACGTTCGCGCCACGAGACATACACGTTCAGCGGCACCATCAGGATGAGGAGCGACACCGGCATCATGTCGGGTGCGACGAGGCTGGCAATCGGCGCGACGATCAATGCGAATCCGACGCCGACCGCCCCTTGAACGAAAGCCGCAATCACGACGACTAAGGCGAGCAAAAGAAATGTCGTGTGGCTCACAGCGCGCCTCCGCTCGAACAGGCATGCGCTTCGTCCGTCGGCCCATGGCCCGCGTCAGAGGTTAAGATTTGCGCTGTTGCCCGCGCCGAAACAGCCGGCACTGGGCGAGCGTGGCGCAGATCGTATGCACGCTGCGCTTCGTCGCGGTGTACGCGCACGATCGGAGCGCGCGCAACCGCGTCCGCCGCTGCAGCGTCGATCTCGCGCAGGAAGCCGCGCGCATCCCAATCCAGTGGCCAGCCGTGCCAGAGCCGCAGGCGGCCACCGACGAACACCGCCACGATCTGATCTCGGTTCGCGAGCCGAACGAGCTCCCATCCAAGGTTCCAGGACGGCTTCATCTCGGGCACCTCGGTGTCGACCAGCAGGAAGTCCGCTTCGTAGCCGGTCGCGATCGCGCCGATCGAGTCGGATAGACCGAGCACGTCGGCCGATCCGGCGAATGCATGCTTCAACCAGAGTTCGCCGCCGCCGCACGACGAATCGCCGGTCGTCAGGCCGAACGCTATCCTCTGGGATGCCTCGGCCGCGTCGAGCAGACGAAATCCGTCGCTACGCGTGCCGTCGGTACCGAGCCCAAGGCGGATGCCTAGCGCACTCATCTGTAACGCGGGGGCGACCGCGTTCCCCTTCCACTGACTTGCAACCGGGTTATAGGCGACCGCGGCGTCAGCCTCCGCGAGCAATTTCAGTTCAAGCGGCGTGACGAGCGTCGCGTGGGCAATCAGCGTATGGGCATTGAGCGCGCGGACATGATGCAAATGCTCGATCGGCCGCATTCGACGTGCGACGAGCGAGCGCTCGACCGACGCCAAATGTTCGTTCGCGTGCGTCTGAAACACGCTGCCGCTTTCGGCGCAGAGAGCTGCGACTGCATGCAAGACGTCATCCGATGCGGCCTCGGGAACAGAGACCGCGAGGGACGGAAACACAAGCGGATCGTCCTGCCATCGGGCCAGGTGCGCGCCCGCCTGTCGTTCGATCTGCGGCCGTTCGATGGCGATCGAGCCGTCGCCCGCTAGATTGTTGCAAATGAGTCCGAGTACGCAGCGCACTCCAGTGTCGTGGGCCGCGGCTGCTATCGCCGCCACGCCGCTGTCCGCGCGCGTACCCGCATCGGAGACAGTCGTGAAGCCGCCTCGCAATGCTTCGAGCGCTGCCAGCTTTGCGCTCATGTGGAGCAAACGTTCGTCTAGACATCGCTCGAGCGGCACCCAAATGCGTTTGAAAATTTCGGACGGTTCGCCAAACGATAGGGCTTTGCCGAACGACTGGGTCAAGTGATGATGCGTATCGATGAAGCCCGGCATCAGTAGCTTGCCCGGCAGATGCTTAGGGCTCAGCTGAGGATAGGCGGCCATTGCTGTGTCGAGTCGCGCGACAAGCGCGAACTTACCGTTTTCGACGACGACGCCATAACCGCGCGCTGGCCCAGCGGCGAGCAGAACGTGCTCAGGCGCGAGCAGCATTGGGCCATCGGCGAAATCGTCGGGCGACAGATCAAGGGAGCCGTTCGAGGCTTGAATCGGATAAGGCATGTCTATTTATTTTCCGTGTCGAAAACTTGATGAACGGTTGGGCTCGATGAGCCCGTTGTCGATGAACTGGGCGGACGTCAATGCACCGAGGAAGCCGCTTCGTCGTCGCGAGCAGTGGTGCGAATGCCGGTCTCTATCGCTTGGGTCGATGCGACGCCGCGCGCCGGGCGACGCACGTTGAGATGGTGAAAAACGATATTGACGAGCACGGCGGTGAGGGCGCCCATTGCGAGACCGTTGTTCAGCACGATCTGAAGGGTCTTGGGGAAGTGCGAGTAGACGCCCGGCACGACGACCGGCAGCAGCCCCATCATCAGCGAACTCGCGAGGGTGTACATGTTTGCACGTGAGCGCAGGTCGACATCGTGCAGCAAGTTGATACCCATCACGCCGATGATCGAGAACACGATGAGCGCCGTGCCACCGACCACCGACGCCGGAATGGCATCGGCAAGCCGTGCGAGCGGCGCACACAGAGCGGTGAGGATCAGCAATGCGCCGGCCATTGCCGTCACGTAGCGCGAGCGCACACCGGTTGCTTCGACGATGCCGATGTTTTCGCTGCTCGTGATAATCAGCGACGTGCCGAACAGCCCACCGATGAAAGACATCAGCGCATCGCCGCGAATCGTACGGGAAACGGTTTCCTGCGCGTCGATCTTGCGGCCCACCACCTCCGCAATCGCGATGGTCTGGCCCGTCGCTTCCGCCATCGACGTGATGCTAAAAATCAGCAACGGCAACGCGGCGACGATATCGAAATGCGGCATGCCAAACGGCAGCGGCGTGGGTATGGCCAGCACGGCACCATGCAATACGCTGCCGAAATTCATCTTTCCCATTGCCGCACCGAGAGCCGTTCCAGCTAGCAGACCGAGCAGCACGGCGAGTTGACCGGCCACGCCTTTAAAAATCTTCGCGAACGCAACGGTGAACGCAATGGTTGCAAGGGCGAGCCCGACGTTCAGCGGACTACCAAAGCCGGGGCTCCCTGGTTGACCGACGATGACAGCGCCGTAGATCTTGATCAGATTCGCTGCGACAAGGATCAGGATCGTGCCGATCACGATCCGCGGGAAGAACCGCAGGCAGCGCTTGAAAACCGGCAGGATCAGGACATAGCACAAGGCGCTCAATAACACGGCCCCCGCGGCGGTTTGCAGATTCGTCTGCTGGGCGATGATCACGAACATCACCACTGGCGCACCGCCCGGCACCATCACGAACGGCAGGCGGGCGCCGAAGCGCCATAGGCCAAAGGACTGCACGAGCGTCCCAAGCCCGCAAACGAGAAACGTTGCGCTGATCAAATCGACGGTCAGCACACTCGACAGGCCGAGCGCCTTCGAAACCAAAAACACCGCGGTAATCGGCGATGCCGCCACCACCAGGACGTGCTGTAGGCCAAACAAGATCAGCTTCGCGAGCGGCAAACGCTCGTCAACGGGATGGGTGGTACGACTCGACATGACGGCACTCTCCTGGGCAGGCTGCGACTTAGGTTGTCGCGAAACGGCGGCGTTTTTTCTGGAGTACTTCGATTACCCCAAATCGATTTGGGGTTGGCGCAAAAAAATTTAGGTTTTCCCAAATCGATTTTGGAAGAAAGGATCTGCTGCTAGAATTTCGCTGTCAAGGGGTCGGCGCGAGGGTGTTTACCCGGACTCGGTTTGGGTTTCCGTCTGAAGCTTGCCGGGCTCGCCGCCACGAGCCGAGCCTTTATCATTACGCTGACGCTTTCGCCAGACCAGACCTCTTCCTGCGTCGCCATTACCGCACTGGAGCACACACCATCGATACACCCCGCCCCATTCCCCGCCGTGCGACTATCGCCGACGTCGCGCGCGAAGCCGGCGTATCGCGCACGACTGTCTCTCATGCGCTCAACGACAAGGGCTATGTCGATACGCAGACGCGTGAGCGCGTAAAGGCCGTCGCGCGGCAGCTTGGCTATCGACCGGACGTGCGGGCGCAGCGATTGCGCACCGGCGAAGCGAGCACGATCGCGCTGGTCTCGTCGATGCCGTTCGAGGTAGCCGGCGGGGCGTCGCGTCTCGGCTTTTTGATGGAGGTGGCGGCAGTCGCCGCGTCCGCCGCGTTGGTACGGGGTCTTGCACTCGTCCTCGTGCCGCCGATGTCGACCGCACGCCTGCCGCTTGAGCAAATCGATATCGATGGCGCGATCGTCATCGAGCCAACGCATGACGATGCGAACATTGCGTTGCTACAGAGCCGAGGGTTGCCGATCGTGTGCATCGGCCGCGTTCCCGGTAACGACGCCGTGCCATACATCGACATGCACACGGCGGCGACGACGCAACTGTTGCTCTCCCATTTGCACGAACAAGGCGCACGACATATTGCATTGATGATCGGCGCGCAGCAGCGCAACTCCTATCTCGACGCGCACGAAAGCTATCAAACGTTCTGCGGCACGCACGGGATCACGCCTGTCGCCGCGCGCATTGATGAGGCGGGCGGTGAGCAAGCCGCCTATGAAGCATGTCTGCACCTTCTAGCCCAGCATCCGGAACTCGATGCGATCTGCGTCCCCGTCGACGCGTTCGCGATCGGCGCAGTCCGCGCGATCGGCGAGCGTGGATTGCGCATTCCGCAAGACATCAAGATCGTCACGCGCTACGACGGTGTCCGAGCGCGTAGCTGCCGCCCGCCTCTGACCGCCATCGACCTTCATCTGGACGATGTGTCGTCGCTTGCAGTCGATCTGCTCTTCGCGCACCTGGGAGGCAAACGCGAGCAGCTAGCGCTCGAGCCGCCCTTGCCACAGCTCGTCATACGAGAGTCGTCCGTACTGAACGCACGGTCCGAGTAACACGAACGGATAGTGCCCCGCGCCTGAGTTGAATACGCGGGCTTGCCTGCATTGGCGGCGACGATCTGGTATCAATACGGGAATGGGCGCGCGCCCTGACCGAATACGCTGAACAAGGATGACCGCGATGACCGATGGGCCGAGCTTTTTCAACTTGTATCGTCACAACTTCGCCCGCATTGCCGTGGCTGCGCCGCGTACGCACGTTGCCGATCCCGCGTCGAATGCCAAGGAAACGATCGCCCTTCTGCGCGAAGCCGAGTCGCGCCATGCCGCGTTGACCGTGTTTCCGGAGCTCGGACTATCCGCTTACTCATGTGACGATCTCTTTCATCAGCGAGCGCTGCTCGACGCCTGCCTGACGGCCCTCGGCGATGTGGTCACCGCCTCGCGTGACGCCGAATCGGTCTGCGTCGTCGGTTTGCCGATCGAGATCGACGGCTTGCTCTTCAATTGCGCGGCCGTCGTGCATCGTGGATCGATACTCGGCATCGTGCCGAAAACGTATCTGCCGAACTACCGCGAATTTTATGAGCCAAGGCAGTTCGCGCGCGGCGATCGGCTGATGCGCGATTCGATGGCGTTGCTCGGGCAAACCGGCATCCCCTGCGGCAGCGCGTTGCTGTTTCGTTTCGAGCAGCAGCCGATGCTCACGTTTCACATCGAAATCTGCGAAGACTTGTGGGTACCCATCCCCCCCTCGTCGTTCGCCGCGTTGGCCGGCGCAACCGTCCTGCTGAATCTGTCGGCTTCGAACGTCACCGTCGGCAAAGCCGACTTCCGTCGCGACCTCGTAGCCAATCAATCGGCGCGATGCCTAGCGGTCTACGCCTATAGCGCCGCGGGCTACGGCGAATCGACGACGGACCTCGCGTGGGACGGTCACGGCATCGTCTACGAGAACGGCAACGCGCTCGCCGAGACACGCCGCTTTCTCGATGCGCCGCAATGTGTCGTGGCCGATATCGATTTGGATCGACTCGTCAGCGAGCGCATGCGTCAAACGACGTTCGGCGATACGGCCATCGCACATCGCGACGCGTGCTCGCGCTTTCGTACGATTGCCGTGCCTGCCGTCTTGCCGCGCACGATTCGCCTTCCGCTCGAGCGCACCTACGAGCGCTTCCCTTACGTGCCGTCCAACCCGGCCCGCCGCGACGAGCGTTGCCGCGAGATATACGATATTCAAGTGCAAGGGCTCGTCACGCGGATGCGCGCGGCCAAGATTTCGCGGCTCGTGATCGGCGTCTCGGGCGGCCTCGATTCGACGCAAGCGCTGCTCGTATGCATGCGTGCCGTGGCGGCGCTGCAATTGCCGAGCACGGCCGTCATGGCGTGCATCATGCCCGGCTTCGGCACGAGCGACCGCACGCTCGATCAAGCGCATCGGCTCACGGCGGCGCTCGGGTGCGAGACACGCGAGATCGACATCCGGCCAAGCTGTCTGCGCATGCTCGAAGACATCGGGCACCCTTACGCGAACGGGCAACCCGTCCACGACATTACGTTCGAAAACGTGCAAGCCGGCGAGCGAACGAGCCATTTGTTTAGGATGGCGAATCAATACGGCGCGCTCGTCGTAGGGACCGGCGATCTCAGTGAATTGGCGCTCGGCTGGTGCACGTATGGCGTCGGCGATCACATGTCGCATTACGGCGTGAATGCGAGCGTGCCGAAGACACTGATTCAGTACTTGATTCGCCGCAGCGCGCAATGGGGCACGCTCAGCGCTCAAGCAAGCGCCGTCTTGCTCGACGTACTCGATACCGAGATCAGCCCCGAGCTGATTCCTGCCGATCAGGCCGGCGAGATTCAGCGAACCGAGGACACGGTCGGGCCCTACGAACTGCAGGATTTCAACCTCTACTACATGCTGCGCTTCGGTTATCGGCCATCGAAAGTGGCATTTCTCGCGTGGTCTGCATGGAATGATGCGACGCGCGGATCGTGGCCCGATTTACCGGAAGAAGAGCGCAACAGCTACGACATCGGCACGATCAAGCATTGGCTCGGCTTTTTCCTGAAGCGGTTCTTCGGCGGTCAGCAATTCAAGCGCACCTGCTTGCCGAATAGCCCCAAAATCGGCTCCGGCGGTTCGCTTTCGCCGCGCGGCGATTACCGCGCGCCGAGCGATTCGGCGGCCGACGCTTGGCTCGCGGAACTCGATGCAATTCCGAATGAGGATGCGGGCGTTTGACAGCAATACCTTTGACAGCGGCGCTCATCGCGAGCCCGTCGTCAACTTGCCTTCCCCATTGCCCAAAGGAAGTTGAATCTTGTTCAATCCGTGCAGTTCGGAGCCGGGAATTTCGTGGTACTCAATGAATATGCCGCTCTCTCCATCAAGCAACTTCTCGGTGCCATCTTCGTTGAAGCAGTGACCGTCCTTTGCGACGTTCCATGACATGTTTGAACCGTCCTCGCTCGAGGTTCCGCGCGCTACGACATTTCCTTTGGTATAGAATAGTTTTTTTATTTTCCGATTGCCCTCAATATCCCCGACCGTTGCATCCAACTCGGCTTTTATAACTTTGAACGTCACCCTGCCCCCATCTTCCTTCAGTTGCGCACGCAATTCATCAAGACTAGCCGCTATGTCATAGTCGCGATCAAGGCGCATATGATTTTCAATGAAATCGGCTTTCATTTCCTCGATAGCTTTATCGGCGATTGAGTATAATTCAGGCTCATTCTTGAACATTTCGCGAGCGCGCTCCAATTTCAAAGCAGCAGCATTTAAGATAGGCGCCTCCAGAATAACTTGACTGATTTGGATGCCTTGTCGACGAAGTTCGGGGGCTGCGGCTAAAACGGCCTTCGTTCCTCTCGACTTACCCATCAGAACGATTTTTTTTGCGTCAAACTGTTCGCCTTGCTTGTCAAGGTAACACTTGTACGATTTCACGGCGTCGATGACAGCATCGCGCAAATTCGAATTCGTTGGGATCAGAGGAGAAGTGCCGTTTCGCTTGAAACTGATGACGCCGACGTTGAAATCTTTGCGCATGGCTTCATCTCCGCGTGAATTGGGACGGGCGAAGCGCATGGCCGGTGATTGAAATATTGCAGGCTTATAGACAGCGCCTGGCTCTCCCATTCCATGTCCAAAGATGACGATGCTATGATTTTTGGCGCGGTCATTGGCAAGATATAGATAAACGTTCCCCATTTCTACTTGCTCAATGCCGCCAGGATGCTCGTATATATTCGATGGTTGCTTGGAAACTTTCGAAAATTTTTCCTCAAATGCCGCACTGACCTGCCCAATCTGCTTAATTCTTTCGATCTCTTTTGGCGCATCTCCCATCAAAGAAAAATGATCGGAGCGAGTAGCACGAAGATCAATTTTCCCGACAAATTTTTCAACTTGATTAGGAAGACGCTCGCTGGTGGCGCTTTTCGCAGAATTGTTTGCGCCGACCCTACCGGCGATTTGTCGTGGAATTGCGTCAAGCTGTGCGTGCACGGCAGGCCTGTTTCGCGCTGACGGTTGGGCGACGCTGCCGGAACCCATGTTCTCTCCGTGCTCAATATCAACTGCACCATTGCCTATCTTGCTGACTCGACAGCCCATCGAAGATGCTCCTTGAAGCAAGTCAAAAATCGCATTTTCTGCTTATAGTGCTTGTCCTCGATCGAAAAACGGAAATCGTGTTGCGCGGGGCGAAGCGAGAAATGACATTGGGGGGCGGCGTTTGTAAGCGGTCGGCGTTGCGCGCTTACCCTCCGCTCTTGAGCGGTTCAAAAGTCTTCGTCATCGCTGCTTTCAACTTCGGAGTAGCCCTCGATAGCGGCGGGATCGAAATGCGACGAGCTGATCTGCTCTACGAATTGCAACGTGACGCTCTGCTGCGATGGCGGTCTGCGCATCGACTCCGCTAAGAGCGCCAGGTTTTCCATGTCGAGGTCGAAATAGCGCCTCAGTCTCGCCTCCTCCCCGGGTGCGAACTCCTTGGCCTTCTCGAAATCAATCAACACCATGCGCCCGGTCTCGGACTCGTGCATGAGGTTGCCCGCGTTGATATCGCCGTGCACGAAGCCATGCGCGGCCAATTCCCGCAGCACCGGCGCCAAGCGCTCGACGCTTCCGGCCAGTTCCTCGCGTCTCTGTGCTGACAGATCGGGGGAATCCATGAAGCTCTGCAGCGTCCGGCCTTTCACAATCGGTGTGATGAAATTGAGGTGGCCGGCGTCGTACCCGGTCACTATCTCGACTTTCAGATGTCGCCCGAGTTCGGGCTCCAGGCTCACCAGTGCAGCGATGGCGTTCGTCGTTCGTCGGATATGATCGATATCGCCGTCCGACAACGGCATGTTCATGTCATCGCGCTGCGTGATCTTTTTGTGGAAGGGCGAATCGGCGTTCCGGCGCGACATGACTCTCGTCAAGGACGTGAGAGTCGACGCACCAATTAGGCGCCGGGGAAATTGCCCAACCCGATCCTTCGTCTTGTAGGAGGGACCGTGCGGGAGTCCCTCTATTTCGTAGGCCTGCCCACCATGCCACTTCACCTTCGCCAAGGACGGATTCTGCTTAAAGGCTTCGCGACGAGGCGCGCGTAATGTGCCGCCTGCGACCGGCTGACGCCGTGCAGGAAGTCCCGCGTACACCGAAGGGGTCTCATGGACCCAGGTAGGCGTGTTCTGCCGCGCGACGAGTGCCGATTCGGTTGGCGCCGCGCCGTCCTGCGACGGTCCGCTTGCTGCTTGGTCCATTTGACGTGATGAGTTTTCCCATTCCGATTGAACTCCACTCAGATGGTGCATTGGGCGAAAATCCATGAGACATATCCCGGGCAAAACTGCGAGGTGAGCATTTTTCAGCAGTATCGGGTACGGATGGCACGGCATGGAACGCCTCATGCGCAATTTGGATCGAAAACCCGAACCTGAGCAATCGAAGCGAAGCTCACCGGCCCCGTCGCGACGAACACGCCGATCACTCGCCGCATGGAAAACGCGTCTCACCGGGCATCGAACCGCGCAATCCGAAAATCATCTGCCGAATCAACCAAAAAAACCTATCTTTCTGGTATCTCCGGCGGGAATAAAGCGCGCCAGCGAACAGTTGTACGTTCATGTCCTTCCACCATCGAGAGGCGATGATGACACCCACTCGCATACTTTCAGCCTTAGTTGCCTCGCTTATCCTGATACTCTCGGCAGGCTGCACCTCCGCAGGCAGCATGTCCGCCGACGACCATCCGGCCAGCAGCAGCGACGGCGGCAATAGCGGAGGCAGCGGCGGATCCGGCGGCTATTAACCGCGCGCGGTGCGGGACGTGAGCTTCGAAGCCGACGTGGTCGAGCGGCTGCCGCAGTTGCGGCGCTTTGCGCGTGCGCTGACAAGAGACGCAGCCTGGGCCGACGACCTGGTACAAGACACGGCCGAACGTGCGCTGACGCACGTGCGCAGCTTCCGTCCTGACAGCAACCTGCGCGCTTGGCTCCTCACGATCCTGCGCCATCTCTATCTCGACCAATTGCGCGCGCGCCGCGAAATTGCCATGGACGATGAGCATGGCCCGTGGCAAACGCTCGAAGCACCGTCGGGCCAATTCGACTCGCTCGTCCTGCGCGACGTGCAACGCATGCTTTATCGCTTGCCGTTCGAACAACGCGAAGTGCTCCTGCTCATCAGCGTCGAGGAGCTCAGTTACCAGGAGGCGTCATCGGTGCTCGGCGTGCCGATTGGAACCGTCATGTCACGACTCTCGCGTGCGCGCGAACACATGCGATCGTTGCTGACCGATAGCGCGCCGCATCACGTCGCCTCTTTGAAAGCAGTGAGAAATCCAAAATGAGCGACGATCGAGATCGCCCGCCCGAGGCGGACTTCACAGAACGAGAGCTGGATCTCCTCTCCGCGTTCGTCGACGGCGAACTGCCGGAGGCGGAGCGTCGAGGCGTCGCGAGGTGGCTAGAGGCAGAGCCGCGCGCCGCGAGCCTCGTCGATCACTATCGCGCGCAACGGGCGGCCCTACGCGCACTGTTCGCCGATCCCGCCGCACAAACAAGCGGCCCATTCATCGTGCTGCGCATACGGCCGCCGTGGTGGCGCCAAGTTGCATTAGCCGCCGGCTCGCTCGCGGCCGGCGTCGCGCTCGTCTGGTTCGCCGGCCCTCTCTCATCGCTCGTCGTGTCGTCGACCATGCCGGCGACATTCGCCAGACAGGCCGACCTCGCTTACGCAGCGTACGCACCCGAGCAGCATCACGCCGTTGAAGTCGCGGCGACGAATGAAGCGACCCTTGTCGGCTGGCTCTCGAAACGCCTGAACCGTCCGTTGTCCGTGCCGTCGCTCAGCGAATACGGTTACGCATTTTTGGGCGGGCGACTGTTGCCGGGCCCCGCCGCGCAATTCATGTATCAGAACCCGACCGGTCAGAGGCTGACGCTGTACGTCAGCGCGGCTTCGCGGCACGAGTCGCCCATCCGGCTCTTGCGGCAAGACGATCGCCGTACGTTCTACTGGGGCAGCGGCCACACGTCCTACGCCCTGTCAGGCGAGATCCCGGAAGATCGCTTGCGCGAAATCGCGGTCGATGTCTGTGGCGATCTCGGTGGGCATCCCGAACAATGGCGATAACGCAGTTGGCCAGCCAACCGCACCGAATCGAAACAATCATACGCTACCGCGAATGCGAACGCTTCGCATTTCTATTTGCATTCCTGCTCTAACTCAGTACAATCCGAACCCAATCGACGTATCTCGTAAAAGCAACCTCGAGATGGTGCGCCGGGTCGCGCGGCCGCATGCACCCTCTGCCGACAACAACAGGAGTTTAGATGAGGTTCAAAGCAACGGGCCGCTTCGCCATGCGTAAGCGCGCTCATCCCCTGGCGAGCTGCGCCGCCCTCGCCTGGAGCGCTTTCGCATCTTGCGCGGCCGTCGCCGCGGGTTCGCCCGATGCGCTCCCGCAAGCGCCGGAAGCCGACCTCAGCATCCAAGCGAAGCCGACCAACCAATGGACCGGCCTTGCGACGCGCCAGACCCTGCTCGGAGACATGGGCGGCTTGCGTCCTTGGATCGGCAAATACGGCGCGACGTTCACGATGACGGAAACGAGCGAATACCTCGCAAATCTGCGTGGCGGCCTCGCGCGCGGCGGCGCGTACGACGGTTTGACGACGGCAACGCTTGCGATCGACACGCAAAAAGCGTTCGGCCTGCCCGGCGGTACCTTCAACGTAAGCGGCCTGCAGATTCACGGTCGCAATCTGAGCCAATACAACCTCGGCACGTTGAATACGGCGAGCGGCATTGAAGCCGACGACACCACGCGCCTTTGGGAGCTCTGGTACCAGCAATCGATCCTGCACGACCGCGTCGACTTCAAGATCGGTCAGCAAAGCCTCGACCAGGAATTCATGGTCAGCACGTACGCGAACACGTTCGTGAACACGATGTTCGGCTGGGCGGGCGTGCCTTCTTACGACATGCCTTCGGGCGGCCCCGCGTATCCGCTTTCGGCGCTCGGCGTACGCGTGCGCGGAAAAATCACGCCGTCGCTTACCGCGCTGGCCGGTGTCTTCGACGGCAATCCGGCGCCGGGCGTCGGCGATCCGCAGCGCCTGAACGGCAGCGGCACGAATTTCAACTTGCACAACGGCGCGCTTTACATCGGCGAGTTGCAGTACGCCATCAATCAGCCGAGCGAAGGGCAGATGGATTACGGCGCGGGCAAGCCGCTCGGTGGCTTGCCCGGCACTTACAAAGTGGGCGTCTGGTACAACAACGAGCGGTTTGCCGATCAGCGCTTGAACACCACGCACAAAGGCGATTACAGCCTGTACGCGGTGGCCGATCAAATGGTGTGGCGGCCGAACCCCGACGAGCCGCGCAGCATCGGCGTATTCGCTCGCGTGATGGGCGCGCCGGGCGACCGCAATCTCGTGAGCGTCAGCGCGAACGTCGGCGTCGTGATGAAGGCGCCGTTCAAGGGCCGCGACAACGACAGCATCGGCTTAGGCCTCGCGTACATCAAGGTGGGCAGCCACGCGGCCGGCCTCGATGCCGACAGCGGCAATGTCGTGCGGGGCAGCGAGACGGCGCTCGAAGCCACCTACCAATACCAAGTCACGCCTTGGTGGGTGCTGCAAGGCGACGCTCAATACACGTTCAACGCCGGCGCGGGACAGAACCCGAACGATCCGACACAAACGCTGCGCAACACATTCGTCGTCGGCGTGCGCACAACCATCACCTTCTAAAATTCGACTGGCTTGCTCATGAAATCCATCGCAATCGCCACCGCCCGTGCGGCCGCCACGGCGGCCGTTCTCGCGGCCCTTTCGAGCGCATCGCACGCGGCACCGCAAGGATTCCTCGAAACGATCAAACGGCACGCGACGCTCATCAACACCGTGCCGGACAACGGCGATCAAAACCCGTACGCGATCGCAGTCGCACCCGTTTCGGTGGGCACGATCAAAGCCGGCGACGTGCTCGTCGACAACTTCAACAACGCAGCGAATCTGCAAGGCACCGGCAGCACGATCGTCGATTATCACCCCGACACGAAGCAGATGTCAGTGTTCGCCACCGTGCCGCGCGAATTGAAGGCATGCCCGGGCGGCATCGGCTTATCGACGGCCATGACCGTGCTGAAGTCGGGCTGGGTCATCGTCGGCAGCACACCGAGCAACGACGGCACGACGACGACGAAAGGCGCCGGCTGCTTGATCGTGCTCGACAGCAGCGGCAAGGTCGTCTCGACGATCACCGGCGAGAGCATCAACGATCCGTGGGGCAACATGGCCGTCGTCGACAACGGCGACACCGCGACGCTGTTCGTCAGCAACGCGGGCTTCGGCGTCGGTGCACCGGCTCCGGGACCGAACGGCGAGGTGCCGGTCTTCAAGCAATCGACCGTCGTGCGGCTCGATCTGGATACGAAGCCCGGCCAGCCCCCCGTGGTCAAAAAGCAAACCGTCGTCGCGAGCGGCTTCGGCGCACAAGCGGACAAAGGCGTCTTCCTGATTGGACCGACGGGCCTTGCGCTGTCGGCCGACCAAAAACAACTGTATGTGTCCGACGCGATCGGCAACCGCATCACCGTCATCGACGATCCAATGACGCGCGACACGAGCGCGGGGGTTGGCCGCCAATTGACGGCCGACGGCTTCCTGCATCGTCCGCTTGCGATGATCACGGCGCCGAACGGTCATCTGCTCGTCACGAATGCATTGAACGGACAAGTCGTCGAGATCGACCCACAAGCCGCGAAGCAGCTCTACGCGCGCTGGATCGATACCGACAAGGCCCAATCGCCGCCTGGCGCCGGCGACTTGTTCGGCATTGCGATGACGCCACAAGGCGACGGTTTCTATTACGTCCAAGACGACGTCAACACGCTCGTACTGGCGAAGTGACATGGCGCGCGACGACGAGACTTCCCTCCCGCACGCCGCGCGTCGCGCCTTTCTGAAGGCAGGCGCCGCCACGGCCGCCGCCAGCACACTCGGTGCCGCTACGACGGCGCGCGCAGCCACGCACGCCGCTCAAGCGCACAAGGCCGGCGATGCGCACGACCCGACGATGGCCATCGAACCGTTCTTCGGCGAACATCAAGGCGGCATCGTCACGCCACAGCAGACGCATACCTACGCTGCGGCATTCGATCTGACGACCGACAAGCGCACCGACGTCATCAACCTGTTGCGCGAATGGACCAACGCAGCGGCACGCATGAGCCGCGGAGAACCGGCAACCCCGGCGCCAAGCGACGACGAGAAGCCGCCCGCCGACTCGGGCGAAGCACTCGATCTCACCCCCGCCGGCCTGACGATCACGTTCGGCTTCGGCCCCGGCCTGTTCGCGCACGAAGGCAAAGACCGCTACGGCCTAGCCGCTCGGCGTCCCGCCGCGCTGATCGACCTTCCGCGCTTCAACGGCGATCAGTTGCTGCCCGCGAAGTCGGGCGGCGATCTGTATGTGCAAGCCTGTGCCAACGATCCGCAGGTCGCTTTCCATGCGGTACGCCAACTCGCGCGCATAGGAAACGGTGCGGCGCAGATGCACTGGGGGCAGGCGGGTTTCCTTTCGGGGCCGCGCGGCAAAACCGCACGCAATCTGATGGGCTTCAAGGACGGCACCAACAACCCGGCGTCCTCCGATCCCGCGTTGATGGCGCAATTCATCTGGGCCGGCGCGGAAGGCCCGGCTTGGATGCAAAGCGGCACCTACACGGTCGTTCGACGCATTCGCATCACGCTCGAGCATTGGGATCAAATGCCGCTTGGTTTCCAGGAGCAAGTGGTCGGTCGCCACAAGCTCAGCGGCGCGCCGATCGGCAAGCAAAACGAATTCGATCCGGTCGATCTCGATGCCGTCGATAAGGACGGCAACCCGGTCATTCCCGACAATTCGCACGTGCGTTTGTCCAACCCGGGCAGTAACGACGGCCAGCGGCTGTTGCGCCGCGCTTACTCGTATAACGACAGCACGAACTTCTACATTGAACGCTGGCCACCATGGCGCCAAGAAACGGAATACGATGCCGGCTTGCTTTTCATCGCACACCAGCGCGATCCGCGCACGGCTTTCGTTCCGATCAACGAGAAGCTTGCGAAGTTCGACATGATGAATCAGTTCACGACGCACGTAGGAAGCGCGATCTTCGCGTGCCCGCCCGGCGCGAAGCCCGGATCGTTCATCGGGGCTGCTTTGTTCGAGGCTTGAACAGTTCCCGCAATATGAGCACAATCGCGGCGTCGAATGTACGCCGCGATCCCAACCTTACGCTTAGGAAATACCGAACATGACGCACTCCCGATTTGGCCAACGCGTGAAGACGATCGTCGCCGCGTTGGCGCTCGCGGCATTGGGCTGCGCACCGGGCTTCGCCCAAGCCGAATCCATCACGCTTTACAACGCCCAGCACGCGCAATTGGTGGCGCAGCTCGCCAAGGATTTCAAGAAGGAAACGGGCATCACCGTGCGTATCCGCAACGGCGAAGGCCCCGCGCTCGCGGCGCAACTCGTGGCCGAAGGCTCGGCCACGCCGGCCGATGTCTACTTCACCGAGAACTCGCCTGAACTGATGTTGCTCGAGGAGAAGGGCCTGCTCGGCACCGTCGACAAATCGACGCTCACGACGGTGCCCGCCCGGTTCAATTCGCCGGCCGGCAATTGGGTCGGCGTATTCGCGCGAGAAAGCGTCTTGGCGTATAACACCGCTCAGGTCCCAGCGGCTCAGTTGCCCGCTTCGTTGATGGACCTCGCCAAACCGCAATGGAAGGGAAAAGTCGGCATCGCTCCGAGCGATTCGGACTTCCTCCCGCTCGTGAGCGGTGTGTTGGCAGCCAAGGGCCGCGATCAGGCGCTCGCATGGCTCAAGGGTTTGAAGGTCAACGCGCAAGTGTTCGACGATGACGAGGGCGTCGTGACCGCGGTCAATCGAGGCGCGGTCGCCACCGGCATCGTCAACAACTACTACTGGGATCGCCTGGCCATCGAGCTCGGTAAGGATAAGACGCGCAGCGCTATCCATCACTTCGGCCCCGGCGACATCGGCGCGCTCGTCAACGTCTCCGGCGCGGCCCCGCTCAAGCACGCACACAATCCAAGCGGCGCCCAGCGTTTCCTCGCCTATCTCGTCGGCGAACGCGCCCAATCGCTGATGGCGGCAGGCCACATCGGCTATGAATATCCATTGCATGCCGGCGTGGCACCGGACCCGATGCTCAAGCCGTTCAACGAATTGCAGCCACCCGCACTGACGATCGAGCAGCTCGGCGACGACAGTCAAGCCGCGAAGCTGCTGCGTGAAGCCGGTCTTCTGTAAATGCGCGCGGCGGTAGGGCGAGCACGCCGGCAAAAGGCATCGTCGAGAGGACGCGAGCGCTCGCGCGCTCCGTATGCGCTGTCGATCGCTGCCGCCGTTGGGGCGCTGCTCGTGCTGTTGCCGATTGGCTTCACGGCTTGGCGCGCGGCGTCGTTCGGGATAAGCGACACGCTCGATCTGCTGCTGCGTCCGCTCGTCGGCGAATTGCTTTTGAATACGGTGCTCATCACCGTGGCCGCGACGGCGGCGGCCGCCGTCATCGGCACCGCGGCGGCATGGTTCGTCGAACGCACCGTGCTGCCGGGGCGCCGGCTCTGGGCCGCGTTGATGGTCGCACCTCTGGCCATGCCGCCGTTCATTGCAAGCTACGCCTGGGTGTCGCTGAGCCTGGACTTGCAGGACTTCGGCGGCGCGCTGCTCGTCGTGACATCCACTTATTTCCCGCTCGTGTACTTGCCGGTCGCGGCAGCGCTGCGCGGGATGGACCCGGCACTCGAAGAAACGGCGCGCTCGCTCGGCTGCGGCCGGCTTTCGATTTTTACGCGCGTGATCCTGCCGCAGCTTCGGCCCGCGCTGTTCGGCGGCATGCTGCTCGTCGCGCTTGGCGTCATGTCGGAGTTCGGCGCGTTTTCGCTGCTGCGCTTTCGCACGTTTACGACCGAGATTTTTGCCGAATACCGCACGAGTTTCGACGGCGGCGGCGCATCGATGTTCGCTTGTGTATTGATTCTTGTCGGCCTTACGTGCATCGCGTTCGAACACCGTGTGCGAGGTCGCGCGCATTACGCCCGCGTTGACCGCGGCACGCGCCGGACCGCGTCGCGGTACGCTCTCGGCGCATGGCGTTGGCCCGTCGTCGCATGCTTCGCACTGGTGGCTATCGTGACGCTGGGCGTCCCCCTTGCAACGATCGCGTACTGGCTCACTCAGCATGGCGCCGCGGCCATCACACCGACGGAAGTCTCCGCAACATCGCTGCTCGACGCCGCTGAAACGTCGCTCGCGCTGGGCTTGAACGCCGCGGTCGTCACAACCGCCCTCGCCTTGCCGCTCGCCTTTGCGCTCGTTCGCTATCCGGGACGGTTTGCGATCGGGCTCGAGCGCATCGTCTTGCTGGCGCAAGGCGTCCCGGGGCTTGTTATCGCGCTTGCGCTGGTGTCGATGGCCGTACGGGTGGCCACGCCGCTTTATCAAACCACGACGCTGCTGATCGCCGCGTACGCGGCATTGTTCCTGCCGCTCGCGCTCGTGAGCGTGAGAGCGTCGCTGCTTCAAGTACAGCCCAAGCTCGAGGAAGCGGCCCGCTCGCTTGGGCTTGGCACCGTGCCGATCCTTGGCCGGGTGCTGCTGCCGCTCGCGCGCTCGGGCCTCGGCGCGGCGGCGACGATGGTGTTCATCTCCGTCGTCACCGAACTCAATGCGACGCTGCTGCTTTCGCCCGTCGATACGCAGACGCTCGCCACACAAGTGTGGAGCGATACCGCCACGCTTGCGTTTGCCGCGGCGGCACCTTACGCGGCTTTGCTCGTGGGCATTTCGCTCGGGGCATCAGCGCTGCTGTTCACGTTTCTCGGCCGGTCCGTCGTCGCGCGAGCCGATATATGATGTCTAGCTTCGTTCGCCTGCCGGCCATGACAATACAATGAGCGACTTAATCATTCGGGGCCTGCACAAGGCCTTCGGCGAACATGCGGTGTTGCGCGGCATCGATCTCTCGGTCAAGAACGGCAGCTTGCTCGCATTGCTTGGACCGTCCGGCAGCGGTAAGACGACGCTGCTGCGTACCGTCTGCGGCTTCGAGCGCGCGAGCAAGGGGACGATCGAAATCGGCGGCCGGCAAGTGGAGAGCGACGATGTCTACGTCCGGGCCGAAGCGCGGCGCATCGGCTACGTATCGCAAGAAGGTTCGTTGTTTCCGCATCTGTCCGTCGCGGATAACATCGTGTTCGGCCTGCCCCGGCAGCAACGCCGCGCGCGCAACCGTGCGGAGGAGTTGCTGGAACTCGTCGGCCTACCTTCGTCTTTCGGTGACCGGCCGCCGCATCAATTGTCGGGCGGCCAACAGCAGCGGGTAGCACTTGCGCGGGCGCTCGCCCCATCGCCGTCGCTCGTCATGCTCGACGAACCGTTCTCATCGCTCGACGCCTCGCTGCGCGCCGAAACGCGCCAAGCCGTCGCGGGCGCACTGGCGCATGCGGGCGCTACCGCCGTGCTCGTGACGCATGATCAATCGGAAGCGCTATCGATGGGACACGAAGTGGCCGTGCTGTGGGACGGCCGCTTGATTCAAATCGCCGCTCCCGACATTCTGTATCGCCGCCCCGTCTCGCGCGAGGTGGCTTCGTTTGTCGGAGAAGCATTGATGCTCCCGGGCATCGCCGAGCAAGGCAACGCGCGGTGCGATCTTGGATGGCTGAAGCTATCGGATCCGGATGTGGGCGGGCCCGTCGACGTGATGATTCGGCCCGAACAAATTCAAGTCGCGGTGCAAGAGCAAGATGCACCCGATCGTATCGATGATGGACGGTGTTGCGACGCCTACGTCGAAGCAGTGGTCTTCTACGGACATGATGCGCGCTTGGATCTGCGGCTCGAACGCGCGCCGGCCTCCGAGCCTGGGCGTAACGTTGAGGTCTATGCCCGCGTGCCCGGCTATCGCGCGCCGGCCGTCGGCACCCGGGTACGGCTGTCAGTCGATGGCGAAGTGGCGGCGTATCCGCGTTGATGGGGCTACTTCCGGCGTTCGGTAAGAGAGAATCCGATCGCCGGAAGTCTCCATCGTTTCGGGCGCCGCGCCGTATGAGCGGCCGGAGCGAATGGCCCGGGCGAGGCAGTCGCCTGGGCACCCCGCAGTAACACTTGGCTGCGCTAAGCGATCGAAAGCGAGCGGACGACCGATTCTTGCTCCATCGCCGCACGCGGCTCTTGCCGCACGACCGAGCCGACGTCCGCGATCGAGCGATGCATCCGCCACCACACGGCCTTGCCTCTTTCGGGTAGATCGTCGAGCAAGACGGTCCGCTTGCGCAGGATCCGATACTGATCATCCACCGCACCCAGATAGCCGGCACGGTTGACGAGGGTCAGGTAGTTGAGGTCGCCGTATTGCAGAAACGGCGCGAACTGCCCGGTCGGCGTCACGCGCCCGTCTCGGCCGATCGAAAGCTCCGTCGAATACGAGAGCCACCAGGTACACAAATCCATTAGAGCCGGCCGCCGTTCGGCCATGATCGATCGATCGTCCAAGTGACTCACCGCCAACAGCCGCGTCACGTTTTTATCGTCGAGCTTCTGCAAACGGATGCGATCGGCGTATGCGACGGGATCGCCCCACTTCCGTTTCGAGCCGACCACGGGCAATAAGCGCCATTGATAGTCCCCCCCTGGATGCTTGTCGGCTTCGGCCACTTCCGTCGACAACCGCAATGGATGACGCCGGCCGACGTTGCGCGAGACAATTCCCAGGAACAGGTGTTCCTCGCACTCGCAACTCTCCAGCACGACGAGATCTCCGTAACGCACGACATCGCTCACGCTCATATTTCACCCTCGGTTTTTTTCTAGATGGCACAACGTTTTGCAGCTTTGATCGCACAACCCTAAAGCAACTGATCTGTCCGGTTGTGCAATAGGTCGCGCGCAGGCACCTATAGACAGATCCATTCAATCGCCTCAAAACCGCTTCCCAGAGTCACGTAGACGCACGTCCTCCTCGGCTACGTGGGCCGAACTTTGCAAAAACTGTCTGAAATCGATGTTGTGCAGTCGTCTAGCGAGGCTTTTCGTAGGACGCGAAATAGTGCGCAATGGACATTACGCTTGCGAAAATGGGCTGTGGCCGCCTCGGATCCGGTCGGTGCATTGCGGCGCGTCGCACGCGCGCTCTGCTGCGCCCACTGCTGCGATTGACGTCGTGCTTCGAATCGCAATACATGTCAGGTGCCTCGCAATCGATATGGCGGTTGCGGCGATAGTCTCGCAGCCACGCCTATGTTATCCCCGTGCGCCGGCGCGGCGGGAGGCATCCCCACATTGCCCATCCCGCGCACGCCAAGTCGCATTTATGTCTTAAGCTGGGTTGGCACCCGCACTTCGGTTGAATTCACTGCGTGCCCATCCCCGCACCCCGCACCCCCGATTCACGTGTGCAATATGAAAATCGGAAGTTAAAACTGAATTTAGTAACAGGCGCAATACATGTCAAGAAAAAGCACAAAAATCGTGCCGCGATCCGAAATTATGAACACCTTCCATTTTGCCGTTTTTCAAATGTTGCGCTTGCGCACGCAAAAAATCGCCGAAATTATCCCCGACCGGCACGGAAAAATGCCACACGGCGCCACTGCTCAACCTTAAGAATGAGGCCATTTGACAATTGTTGTGGATTAACCGGCGCCCGATTACCTCGAAGCTACCGCGCAAGTTCTATTTATCGCGCAAAAGCTGAGCGAGTTAGGAATAGTTAAGTTTTTGTGATCTCACCCTTTTTGGAATGCCGGCGTGCAGCTTGGGCGAAACCGACCACGGTGCCATTATTTTAGGGCCGCATCGTCGTGCAAAAATGTGTGCCGCGGCAGGTGGCAGCAGACGCCTTTTTCGCCAATAATGCCCCATTGCGATCGCTGGACGGGGGCGCCATGAATTACTCACCCGAAGCCATTCGTACCATCGCGCTGGTCGGCCATGCCGGTTGCGGCAAGACCTCGCTGGTCGAAGCGCTGCTTGTGTCAAGCGGCGCCGTTCACGCCGCCGGCAGTATCGAGCGCGGCACGACGGTTTGCGATTTCGATCCGCTCGAGCGCAAGTATCGACATTCGCTTAGTTCCGCTGTGGCTTACCTCGACTACCACGATACGCGCGTCTATCTAGTGGATACGCCGGGCTATCCCGACTTCTCGGGGCTTTCGCTCGGTGCGCTGTCCGCCGTGGAAACGGTCGCGGTCGTTGTCAACGCCCGCACCGGGATCGAAATGACCACGCGCCGAATGATGGCCTGGGCCAAAGCGCGCAATCTTTGCACGATCCTGATCGTGAACGGCATCGACGGCGAAAAAGTCGATCTGCCCGCGCTCGTTGCGCAGATTCAAGACACGTTCGGCAACACCTGCTTGCCGATCAACCTCCCTGCGCGGCAGGCGCACGGCGTTGTCGATTGCTTCTTCAATCCGACCGGCGACGCCGATTTTCTGTCGGTCGCTTCGGCACACGAGGCTTTAGTCGATCAAGTCATCGAGTTGGACGCCGACTTGATGGAGCTATATTTAGAGCAAGGCCAGGCAGTCAAGCCCGAGCAACTGCATGCACCGTTCGAGCAGGCGCTGCGCGAGGGGCATTTGATCCCAATCTGCTTCACGTCCGCCACGACCGGCGCGGGCATCGAAGAACTGCTCGACGTGTTCGTCCGCTTGCTGCCGAACCCGCTCGAAGGCAACCCGCCGTTGTTCTATCGCGACGGCGGCGACCATCGAGAAACCGTGCAAGCACATCCTGATGCCGACAAGCACGTGCTTGCACACGTGTTTAAGATTGTCGTCGATCCGTATATCGGCAAGATGGCCGTCTTTCGCGTCCATCAAGGCACGGTGAGGCGCGACGGCCAACTGTTCATCGGCAGCGCGCGCCAGCCCTTTCGTGTGGCGCACCTGATGCGCTTGCAAGGAAAGGATCATGTCGACATCGCGAAAGCGGGCCCTGGCGACATTTGCGCGACGGCCAAAGTCGACGAGATCGGCTACGACGCCGTGCTGCACGATGCGCCGGAAGACGGCAACATTCATCTCGCCCCGCTCGAGTTTCCGAATCCCATCTACGCGCTTGCGATCGAACCCGAACGGCGCGGCAACGAGCAGCGCCTATGGGAGATTCTGCAGAAACTCGCCGCCGAGGATCCCTGTTTGCGTATCGAGCATCCGGCGGGCACCAATGAGACCGTCGTTCGCGGGCTGGGCGAGCTGCATCTGCGTCACACGCTGGAGCGACTGACCGATCAATACAAACTCGCTGTGCTCACGCGGCCGCCAAAGATTGCGTACCGGGAGACGATCGGCGCGCCCGCCGACGGGCATCATCGGCACAAGAAGCAAACGGGCGGCGCGGGGCAATTCGGCGAAGTCATGCTACGTGTCGAACCGTTGCCGCGCGGCGCCGGCTATCAATTCGTCGATGCCGTCAAAGGCGGCGCCATTCCGGGGCAATTCATGCCCGCCGTCGAAAAAGGGATTCTTCAGGTCATCGAAAGCGGCCCGCTTGCCAGTTTTCCCATGCAGGATGTTCGCGTGACCGTCTACGACGGCAAGCATCATCCCGTCGATTCCAAGGAGGTCGCTTTTGTCGTCGCGGGGCGCAAAGCGTTCATCGATGCGGTACTTAGGGCGCAGCCGATCCTACTGGAACCGATCGTCGAGCTGGAAGTCACGGCGCCGGAATCGGCGATGGGCGACATCATCGGCGATCTGTCCTCGCGTCGCGCGCAGGTGCAAGGCTCGCGCACGCTAAGCGGCCACATGGTGGCAGTCGAAGCCAAGGTGCCGTTGTCGGAGTTGGCGGAATATCAGTCGCGCCTGAACGCGATGGCCGGCGGGGACGGTAATTACAGCATCGAGCTGAGCCACTACGACCCCGTGCCGCCGAATCAGCAGGACAAGCTGGCCGCGCAGTACAAGCGGCACGAGGAAAGCAGCGAACGGTGACAGCTTGGTGCGGGCAGTTGGCTCCACGAAGCATGAACCCGGCGGGGCACTTCGACAATGGCTCCGGCCTCACCTCATTGGACATTGCTACGGAGCGCGCCGCCCGGTGCAATAAGCAACTGGTCGGCCAGTTCAAGCTTTAGCGGCTCGTCGGCGTCGAGCTTTTTCTTCTCGACCACGTATTTCCAGCCGTCGCCGTCGCCCGGATGACGGTAGAACGCGACGATCGCCACATACTTCGTATCGGCCTGCATCGGCTGAGAGAGGCTCGCCGACGCGCCCGGATTCAACACCGAAGCCACGCTCGCCTGTAGATCCTGGGCAAGGACGGTCCGGTCATTGTTCAGGAGATCCTCATACGATGCGCCGTCGAACATCTTGCGGTCCTTGAGCTGATACACGCGCACAGCGACCGACGTCGGGCGGCCCGCTTCATCCGGGTTCAATGCTTCGCGGGCCGCAAGATCGACGTTGAGTGTATTGACCTGCTTGAAGAGCACCGCGTGATAAGCGCTCGCGGAGGCGTCCGAGATGGTCTGCCACGCCCCGCAGGCCGACAGCAGCAGGACTGATGCAACGGTTGATAGGGCGAAACGTATGTTGGACATGGGTATTCCTCGGTCAAGCATGTTGAGTCAGCGTTGGATTGGGCTCGGGCGTGGGGAACGCTTCATAGACGCCGAGTGCCACGTTGATGAGACGCTCTTCGGCGGCGGGCAGCACGGTCGTCCAGCCAAGGCGCGGTGCCGGGCCCGTTGACGCCGGTCCGATCGCAGGTTGCGGCGCAAGGCGGGAGGAGAGTTCCATTCGCAAATGCACATCGGCCTTTACGCCCATATACAACCGCACGAAGGCCATCAGTTCGCCATGCAGCCACGCGCCAGGCAGGAGATTGTGGGCCTGCTGCGCGTCGGCCGGGCGCAGCGTGACGCGCACCGCTCGGCTCTTATAGGCGAGTCGCCGGCCGAGCACATAGCCGTGCCCGAGACCGCGGCGCGCATCGTCTTGCGGCGCAGCAATAGAGTCCTGAGACGTCAGCGGATGCGGCGGTCCCGCGCGCGTAATGGCCGGAAAGAATTCGTCGACGCGTACCTCCACGCCAGGCACGGCGAGCGCGATGACGCCCGTGAGGCCTTCCACCGTGCGCGTGCGCGGATGGAGCAGCCCCAACAGCGCGAGCATGCGCGAATCGGGCAGGCCTGCGCGCTGCGGCTTGTCGCCCCAGCCGAACCCGACCAGGCACAACAGATTGCGCGAATGTTCGTCGGCCCCACCCGGGCGGAAGCTCTCTGGATAGCGGTACTTCTTCCAAGCACGGTAAAGCGACGTCACGAAACGGTGGTTGAACTGATCGAGGAAAACCTCGACAACCTCATGTCCTTCCTCGCGCAGCACGATGTCGTCGATTAGGTGAGGAGGCATCGCCGCGTCGACGCCATAAAGGCCCATGAAAGTCGTGCGCACGGTAGGTGGCGTATTGGGCCCGAACGTGTCCGTCGCGTCCCATAGGGACTTCCGTTGGTCGTCGTCGAATTCGACCGACGCGATCTCGCCCGCCGGGAAACCAACGCGAGGACGCGGGCGGAAGCGGACCGGTTCGTGTTCGGCCGTGTCTCGCATGCCGAACCCCGGACGTGCCGACAGGCGTACCTCTAGTAGCCGGCACAACTGCATGAAGTTCATCTTCGGCGCGCGGGCAAGCAGCGCCGCCACGAGCGGATCGAGGTTCGGTAGCGGGACTTCCTGCGGGACGAACGATTTCATAGCGGCGCCCGTTGCGCCTTGCTGCGCGGCCAGATCGTGCGCGTTTGCGACGGCAAGCTCACGATCGACAGCTTCGTGAACAGGTTGATTTCGGCATACTGCGCAAAAAAGCGATGCAGCAGTTCGCCGAACAACATCACGTCACCCTCGCCCGCAAACGCATGGGAATCGAGCGTCACTTCGATCAGCACGCCACGCTCGACCGATCCACCCGAGACCTCCTCGAGCAGTTCTTGCGAAACCCATCGGATGCCGGCGAGCCGCCGGCTGTTGAGTTCATCGTTGGTCCAATCGTAAAGCGCGAGCGCGCCGCGCAGCACTTCCGCATTCATCATCGACAGGAAGTTCGGCGCCAGATGCGACAGCACCCGCCACTGGAAGCGGTCGCCGGTTGGGGGATAGAGCGGAAGCGTCGGGGCGACGAAATTTTCAACGCCCACGACGTTCGGCGTGCTCGCCGCGAGTTCGACGATGCGCGCTTCGCGCAGCCCTTTACGCGGCAGCATGCCGTTGGTACCGGTCACGCGCAGCGAAACGCTTTCTTCCGGAAGCGTGTCCATGGTTTCCCACGCATGGCCGCCAAGAATCACCCACGTTTCATGCAGGCCCGATACGCCCGGGCGAACTCGCGCGTGGAAATACCGCTCCGGCGCTTCATGGCGAAGCATCCCGCCACGATGCCGGAACGCGGAGAACGGCACATATTCATAGCGTTGCGCGGTGTCGTGATCGAACGCCTCGATCGCATCGACCGAATAGGTTTCGACGTGCCCGCCCTGGTGGCCGGCAGGCACCACCCGGTATTCCGTTTCATGATGATTGATCTCGATCGGTTCGGCATCCAGCTCGAATAAGTTGATAACCGGCGAGCAGAACAGCCGCACGTTTTCGGCGCTGAATCGTTGATCGGACGGATACGCTTGCTTCAGCACCATCTCAAGTTCGAAATGCGTCGCCCCCTCGGGCAGCTTCGTGATGTCGAGCCCGCATAGATCGACGAAGAGGAATTTCTCGCGGAACGTGAAGTACTCGAGCAGCAACTGATAGCCCGAGAATGCCGCGTCCGCCTTTGGCCATAAGCGTTCTTCGGACGAGAAGCCAGCGGGCTCGAGCTTGACACCGCCGAGGGGCACCGCCTCACCGTCGCGCAGTTCCGGAACGCGCCATGCGATTGATTCGACCTGGCGTGTGAGGGCGAGATGCATCGCGAACGCCGTCGGCAAATCGGCATTCAGGTGCAAGCGCAATCGCGACAAATCCGTTTCCTCACGGCGCGCCGCCCCGGCGAGCGCGAAGCCGAGCCGAATCACCGAACGGCCGTCGTGACGCATCGCCGGACCGGCGTGGGTAATGGCGAGCGGCTGTAGCGTCACCGCCTGCGTCGTCCGATACAAGCACTGGACGGTCTTCGGTGACATGCCCTCGGCACCCGCTTCGAGCGCAACGTTGATCGGCGCGGAGCGGACCGGCACGCCCGGGGGCACGACTTCGGTGCTCTGCAGTCGCTGCGTATCCGGAATGAGTTCGACAACCGACAGCGAAGGAATCATCCGCAGATAGTGCGGCCACAACAGGCTCACGAGCCCTTCGGTCAGCTCGGGCAGTTCGTCGTCGAGCTTCTGATGAAGTCGGCCGCTCAGAAACGCAAAGCCTTCATAAAGCCGCTCGACATAAGGATCGCGGTCACCGACGCGGTCGAGATTGAGCATCCGCGCGCGGTCGGGATGCGCCTTTGCGAATTCTTTGCCGGACTCACGCAGGTAGCGCATTTCCGCTTCGTAGTAGCGCAGGATCGGATCGTCGTTTTTCATGGGTGTGTGTTGATTCGGTCAAGAAAGAGTCAGGGCGCGCGACGGGTCAATCACCGTCAGTTCCGCCTGCAGTTCGGCAATGCGGCGCGCGAGCGCCGGTTTATCCGCATCCTTGCGGTTGCTCATTGCTTTCAACGCACGGACCAACTGCTGCTTCACCTCGAAGACGAGCGACGGTTCCCAACGAGTGAGCGGCAACGAGCGTGCGGTGGCATCAAGTTCAGCCAGCAGCGCGAGCGCCGCATCCGCGCGCCCTGAATGGTCCGCCAAGCGTGCCATCACGAGGCGCTGCAAATAGCGGTGACGGTCGGTCCTCAGCCCCGGCAGCGCTTCAAGCCAGATGAAGGCTGCCTCGATGCCTTCGCGCCCGGCCAGTTCCCGTGCCTGCGTTTCGATTTCCGGCCAGTCGCCGGCCGCGCCGTCGTCGGGGTCGGCATCGGCCGACACCGGTAGCGGGGCGACGGCGTCTCCCGCTTCCAAGTCGCGCACGACCGCATGACGTGCGATCCATTCAAGCGTCGCATCGTCAGCGAACGCTGTGCCGTCGTTGAAGGCGAGCCGCTCGATACCCGGCAAACGTTCGAGGAACAGCGCGAAGTCAGCACGCAGCAATTCGCGCCATGTGCTGTAGGGAGCGCCCACGTGGTCGAGCGCAATGTGTTGGAAGTACTGCAGGTCGAACCACAGGTGATTGACGCCCTCCATGAAGGCGCGCTCGACACGTTCGAGCAATTCGTGCCACTGCTTTTGCAGCAAGAGCCGCTTCATCTGCTGCCGCAGTTCGCTGCGCGGCGGGGTAAGACGCGTGTGGAAAGCTGCGCCGGCCGGCGGCACTTCATGCAGCGTATCCCAGCGCACACTTCGCACGAGCCGCACGGATGGCAGATAGCCGTTCTCCTGATTGCGCAGCCACACCGCCATCGTGCGCGCCTGATCGAGCAGATCGCGCGTTGAGGCGATGGCCGGGAGGGTCGTTGGAGTTGGAGTCGATGACGGCAACGATCCCATAGCCGCGCCGTTCTCTCCGCCGCGCATGGGCTCGTCGGTGCGCTCGAACCTCGAGACCAGCGGTTGCAGATTCGGGCGCGCGGCTTCGGGCCACGTCGCCGTATGCGAGACGAGCACGTCGAGCGCAGCCAGCGCGCGTTCGAGGTCCGTTGACGCGAACCCGCCGCGACCTTCCAGCATCTCGATCATGCGAGCGGTGGCCAGCATTTCCAGTGCGCCCCTCTTCGCCTCGGCGCGCGCGGGCAGCACCGCTTCCCCGAACCGGTCGACTAGCGCGGCCGCTAGTTCGAGCCCGTCCGCGAAGCCTGCGGGACCGTCTTGCCGCAGCCGCGCGAACGCGTAGTAGCCGGACAAACGCAAATCTTTGCCGGTCTCCTTAAGTAGCTGCTCGCACGAGCGGACGATCAGTCCATCGTCGATACCGGAGAGCTTTTGCGTTTCGTCCCTCAGCGTGAAGAATGTATCCTCGTAGCCTGGATCGCGGCCAACGCCCGCTTCGCCCGTGAGCGGTTCAAGCCACGCATTCCATGCTTGCAGCCGCGAGCGCGCGAGTTGTTCGGCGTCATCCCGCGCGGGAATGAGGCTCTTGAATAGTCCGCCTAGCATCATTTGATCTCCGGAAAGACACCGTGCGGCAACGGCACCGCGGCACGCGTTGCCGCCGCAATCGCGGAAGCCGGCAACGGCGGCGGGTTGATAGCCGAGAGCTTGGGTCCCAAGTTCGTGGCGTCCGTGGCGTTCGTGGCGTTCGTGGCTCTCACGGCTTGCATTGCGCTGGCCGCAAAGACCCGCGTCGGCAGCGCGAAGTGGCGTAGCTGCAGCGCGTCCAGCGGACCGCCTCCGGCCTCACTGCGTAGTTGCAACTTGAGTGCGATGCCCTGGCTGACGTCGGGCGTCCAGGTCAGCAAATAACGCGCGCTGTCTTGCTGCTCGACCTTCGCGCGCTCCAGCAGCCGGATCAGGCCGAACCGGCCCTGCGCATCGAGCGCCGCGCGCAGGCCGCCCTGCTCCGTCTGCCATTCGATATGCGACAGATTCTCCAGCGACTGGCCCGGCCACTCGAACGGCATCCATGCTTGCTTCTGGTTGAAGTAGTGCAGTTCGCGCCCGGACAGCACGAATTTCATCTCCGTCACTCCCGGTGTCGGCACGGCCTGCAACTCGTATCGCACGTGCGCGTCGCCGGACGGAAACAGCACCGTCGAGATACGCGTGAGCTTGTTGAGGCTCGCGAGGAAATCCGGATCGACCGTCAGCGCGCCGTGGTTGGCGCCCTGCGCCGCCACCCAACGATCGCCCTGCCGTTCGACAACACCGGCGAGCTGCGTCGTGACGAACTGAGTGATCACGCCGTTATCCGGCCGCATGAAGCGCGCCATTTCGGGCAGCGACGCGTCGTTGTCGGAATCGGCGAACGGATAACGGCCGCCGAATGTTTTGTTCCAGTCAGCTACGATTGCAGTGCGCCAGATCTCATTGAGGCTCGATGCGGCCGGCTGCACGACGACCTGCCACGCCTGATCGAACGGTGCTCGGAACAGATCGCCGAAGCCCGACCACTGTTCGCCCAAACTCGCGGCCAGGCGGCTCGCGTAGTCGCGGCTGTCGGCAATGTCGGACGTCTTGCCTTGCAGCACTGCCTGTGCGGCAAGGCGCGCCATCGCGTCCGGGTCGGCGTTGGCGACAATCTGCGACGCCTTCAAACGCATGGCCGTGACCCGCTCGAGATATCGTGCAAGACTCAGGTCGCCCGTTGCAGCGAGTTGCGCCGTGCCCTTGCCGTTTGCCGAAGCGCTGGTGAGCAGATCGCTTCCGGTCAGGCGCAGGATCGGCCCGAAGGCGACGGCAAGCGGCGCAAGCGGCGGTTGCGTTTGCTTCGATGGGTCTTTCTCATGGGTGCCGACGAGCTGCTGCGCTTTGCTGATCAGCGCGCCGGATAGCGACGGTGCGTTCGCGCCCGCGCCGGCCTGGTAGACGATTGCATGCATCAGGGCAACGAGCGGCGAGCGCTGCGGGTCGCCCATCAGCGTCAATTGATCGGCAGTGGCGGAGAGCGTCGGTGCAGCTTGCCAGCGTATGCTGTTGAGGAATAACGCCCAGGCTCGTGCGTAGTCGTCGAAGTAACGCTGGCGAAGCTGCGCCTTCAGCGTTGACGGTGGCGCCTGAGTCGCCTGAGTCGCCTGAGTCGCCTGAGTCGCCTGAGTCGCCTGAGTCGCCTGTGTCGCCTCGGAGACCGACCCGGATTGGGGG
>CAYRLJ010000025.1:45153-46719 GCA_964425025.1 uncultured Burkholderia sp.
CGCCTGAGTCGCCTGAGTCGCCTGTGTCGCCTCGGAGACCGACCCGGATTGGGGGCTTGCATCGGAAGGTTGATGGGTACTTCCTTCGGGGCGCACCCCAAGGGCACTTCCTTCGGGGCGCACCCCAAGGGCACTTCCTTCGGGGCGCACCCCAAGGGCACTTCCTTCGGGGCGCAGCACCCAGTCGCCCGCAGCGTCGTGCTGCTCGCTTGCGTTGTCGATCTCCTTTGAGATGCGCTCGTCCCACGCTGCGCGGGTGAACACGCCTGGGATGGTTGCCGCCGTGTTGAAGAGGCCGCGACTGGTTGTATCACCGAGTAATGTCGCGAGCGAAACGGGCGGGTATTTGGCCTTGGCTTCGTCGAGAATCTGCTCGTAGAGCGTATCGGTGGAGTTTTGGATGCCGCGCACGCTAGTGATCGTATGGCGAGCCGAGGCAATGAGACTGACATCCGGCATGATGGCAAGCGATGAGCCGTTCGCCGAGACGCGCTGCCCCAAGTGGTCCCCCAAGAAGGCGATTGCGTGCTGGCGCAGGTCGTCCCACTTACCGGACGATATCGACGAATCGGCCGGACGCGCGGGCACTGCGGTGGAAATGAGTTGTGGTGTGAGGAACGCAGCGACGGCGCGCTCGGGCTTTGCAAGCATCAGGTAGGTCTTGAGCGTGTCATAGGCCGCCTGTACTTGCGCGTTGCCGCCGCTGGCGATTTCGGCGTCCGACATCGACGCGAGTTGGCGCAATCGATCCTCGAGCTTCTGGCGGATCGGCGCAATTAGGATGCGGTTCGCGGCATCGCTATAGCGCGGCCAGAGAGCATCGAGCAAGGCGCCGTCGCGGTTCAGGCCGAATCGCGCTTCCAACGGCGCGCCCTCGCGCTGTTGAACTTCGAGCGTGTCGATCTGTTTGCCGAAACGATCAAGCGTTAGCATCGCTTGCGTGTGGTCCTGTGCGATGGACAATTGCGCGGCTGTGTCGGATGCGCTTTGGATCGTTGCTCTGTTGATGAAGCCGGACGACATCGTGCCTGCTATCCAGAAGCCGATTAGGCCAGTCGCGCCCCACGCAGACGTGCTCGACAGCGAGAAGCCGACACGGCGCCCGTGAACCTTGCGGCTGTGCTCCGCGATGGTTCGCCAGATTGTTCTATGTTGAGGGTCGATCGGTGGGTTGTCGCCGGTCGCACCGCTGGATTGCTGCGAGGTCGGTTCGCTTGCCTTCAGCAGCGGCGCGAACAAAAGACCGTGAACCGCGTGCTTCCAGATGCGGGACTGAGCTGTTTGCAGCACGAGCTCCGACAGCGCCGCACGCAAATTGGAAATGTGCTGAGACAGCTCGGCAGGATAGCGATCTCGGGCGTCTTGGGTGACACGGGCGACTCCTGCGTCTGCGAGGTTGTAGGCGAGATCTTGCAGCGAGGAATCGATGTAGTCTGCGTTCGGGCGTGCGTCCGACCAGGTGAAGCCGATTGCTTCATCCGCGCTCGTACAATCGCTGCTGAAAGCAGTGACGTTGAGGAGGTACGTGGGTGCAGCCCAGCGCAGGGCGCGGGCGTGACGGGTCAG
>CAYRLJ010000026.1:0-45616 GCA_964425025.1 uncultured Burkholderia sp.
GCCAGGCCGATCTGCTACCCGTCGAATACTTCCACGTCGTCTTCACGCTTCCCGCGCCCATCAGTGCCATCGCCTGGTACAACAAACGGATCATCTACGGCCTGCTGCTCGACATCGCCGCTGACACGCTGCGCACGATTGCTGCCGATCCCAGGCACCTCGGCGCCCAGATCGGTGCGACGCTCGTGCTGCACACCTGGGGCTCGGCGCTCACGCATCATCCGCACGTGCACGGCATCGTACCCGGCGGCGGACTCTCGCCCGATGGCGAGCGCTGGATTGCGTGCCGGCCCGGCTTCTTCCTGCCGGTGCGCGTGCTCTCACGCCTGTTCCGCCGACGCTTCCTCCAGGCACTCGAAGCAGCCCACCAGCATGGCCACCTGCAGTTCTTCGGCGAGTACACCGGCCTCGCTGATCCCGCCACCTTTGCCCGGTGGCTTGCGCCGCTACGGACCTGCGAATGGGTGGTCTACGCCAAGCGCCCGTTCGCTGGACCAAAGGCAGTGCTCGAGTACCTCTCACGCTACACGCACCGTGTTGCCATCTCCAACCAGCGCCTGGCCGCCTTCGATGAGCGCGGCGTGACGTTCCGCTGGAAGCACTATCGCGCGAAGGGGCGCACCCGCTACAAGACCATGACGCTAGAGGCCGGCGAATTCATGCGCCGCTTCCTGCTCCATGTGCTGCCCGGCGGTTTCCATCGGATCCGTCACTACGGGCTGCTCGCCAACCCGCTCCGACGAGCCAGTCTCGCGAAGGTGCGTGAGCTGCTGCACATCGAACCCGACATCGACCCGTCACCGGACACCACCACCATCGCTACCCGGCCCATCTTCATCTGCCGGCACTGCGGCGCGCCGATGATCGTCGTCGACATCCTCGCGCGCAGCGCCCCGATCCGCGCACCGCCAATGCGCCGGGAGCAGGCATGAACTCCACGGTTCCTCGATATCCAAACCGACCGTCGGCTTTGCGGCAACGCGACCCACGAGCGGACCTTTGCGCGTGTCGCTTCGCGAAGCGCTTCGCACGCCTGCTCCATCATCGTGAATGCACCACTACACCGCTTCGCTATGGCGTTAGCCACCGTCCGGCCCCCACCTGACCGTGCCCAATCCGACACCACTGACCATCCTGGCCTATCAATCGCCATAGCCGCAAAGCCTCCAACCGCATTGGGGCACTCCGCGGTTTCCTCCATCGGGCTTATTCGACGCCTGCCGACACGCGCAAGGGCATGCACGTTCCTGCGGCCGATGGCAGGCATCGAATAAACCTTAACGATCGCCGACGCGTGGGCCCTGACCGATAACACCGTCGAGCGCAAGGAACGGCGCACTCAACGCTCTGCGGGATAGTTTGCCGGGCCATACCTTTTGCGGTCCAACCTTCCGGACTTGCTAGTCGGCATGACTGGGAGGTCTATGGGCTCGCCGATCCAAAGCACTGACCAATTCCACGAGTCATCAGTGCCAAGAAAATTCCAGAGCATTTCGCCGTTTGCGCTCCAACCGTTGAAGCGCGCCGGCTGAATTTCGTCCTGCCATTCCGCGCGTGCGCCCATGCCGGCAGGCCCTCGTCTCGAGACCGACGTTTCTCGATCGGGAACAGGGATGATCCAATAGTAGCGGCCGACAACGAGCTCTTTGTGCATGCTCATAACGTTCTCAATCACCGAGCGGCGACAGTAGAAGCATAGCGAAGCATCGAAGGCTCGATGTGAGCGAGCACCCCCGCTGGCGGCACTTGACATCGCTTCCTACCACTATGTGAGACACGCTAGCTGCGACGGTTCACGTCGTGCGCAGATCGTGTTGCGAGCCCACTGTTTGCATGCCGGCGAAGCCGGCCGGGTTCTCCAAGGGGTGTCCCCTTGGAGCACGGGATATGGGAACGGGAATGCGTCAGCATTTCCGTTTACATATCTGTCGTGCCTCGGCTTGCAGCCGACCACCCGAGGATAGATCGTCGAGAGATCGGAGTAAATCGCCTTTGGATCATTCTTGAATTGTCTTTAGAGAACGTCGGATCGCAGGCACATCGCCGCTAGTGCACTGATCGATCAATCACGGCATACTGTCGCCGTTCCCCTCATGCGAGTGCAGCCATGACCGCTCAGATCGCCGCAGAACGCGCACAAAGGCTCGATGCTCTCTCTGTCGCCTCCGACGGTAGGTCCAAGACCGCCCAGCTTCGCGACGTGTTCGACAGCGTCGAGCGCGCGATCCGGGCAGGCGTTCGATATGCCGCTATCATTGAGGACCTCGCGCAGACGGGGCTCGTCTTTACCTATCAAACGTTCGCTTTGACTCTAAAAAGGCTTCGACGCGAACGGGGCATCGTCGCTCGGACTTCACGCTCGACGCGCCGGGAATCGCCCCCCGCTTTCAGTCAGCCAGAGAAAACACCGTCTACCGAAGTGAATCAAGCGCCGGCATCTTCGCCTGTCGCTGAAACGAGGTTGGACGCGGTTGCCACGTCGCCGAGTCAACGCGTGCGCAGCCCTATTGCGCCCGTTGGCACACGCCTGCCCGACGACTGGCTCACTGCCGACCTGACGCGAGAACAGAAGCGCCTGCTGACACCTGCGCAGCGAAGCGCGCGCGCCGATGCTGTCGTCAAAGAGCTCTGGCCGAACCCTTTCGATCCGGTGCCGCCCAAAAAAGACGACCCCGCCTAAGCAGGGTTCTCGATACTTCGCATGTGTGATGCGAACGCAAACAGCCGTCCGGGCACTCGCCCGGACGGCTGCTAGTTCAAACGATGCTGAGCTAACGCACGCGCCGCTTACGCTGCTTCGGCTTCGTCCTGCTCGCCCTCGTCGGGCAGTTCTCTCATCGCGTCCGCTTCGGGCGCCGCGTCGTCGTCGGATTCGTCATCGTCGTTCTCCCAATAGCCGTAAGCAACCTGTTTGGGGACCTCGCGGTTGCGCAGCACTTCGGGCAACCAACCCGAGTCCGCCATGCGAAGCTCTGCGGCCGCCGCTGCGTCGGCCTTCTTCATACCGCGCAACTCGGCCGCGCTCTGCGGCGAAACCGCTTCGCTCACGACTGCCTCGATACGGCTCTTCGGTACGTGCTCGAAATATGCCGCACGCGTGGGCTTCCAATAGCGCGCATAGTCCACCCCAAGCGTGTTGGCGATTTCGTTGATCGCGTGCCGATGATCGGCCGCGCTGATGCCGTTGACGGTGGCCGAGACGCAAAAGGCAAAGAGGTTCGACATGACGTCTTGCTCCTGCTGCAACAACCACGCGAGCAGCTCATCGACGCGCTTCGGCAATAGCTGCGCCCACTTCTCGCGCTCGTCTTCCAATGCTTTCCATGCAACGCTCTCGGCCATGTCGTCCGCATGCGACAGCACCGCGTCGCGTGTCGTCTGCACGTCGATCTTGACCGCGTGGTCGTAGTAGGTGCGCTCGTAGAGCTCCCGGAACACGGCGGGGATCATGCGATACATCAGCACGGCCAGGGCGACGGTGGGCTGCTGCGCAAGCTCGATCTGTACAGCAGCCGTACGGTGCGCCGTCAGCCGCTTGCACAGCTTTTCGCCGTGTAACGCCTTCTCCTTCGGTCGTGTCCCGCCTACCGATGCATGGAGCGCATACGGCTCGCTATCCGCATGCCTTGGTGCCTGCTCGCGCCGCACTAGGCCGCGCTCGACGCATACCTGTCCGTCCTGGTCGATGTAGACGAACGCCCCGGCCTTTTTCATGTCGTCGGCATCGAACGATTCAAAGCGCCCCGTGTACTGGTCAAGCGCATAGGTTGCGGCCGTCGCGGCAGCCTCTAGGCGCTCGTACAACGCCTCATCCTCCGGGCCGTCCCCGTCATAGTAAGCATCGAGGTCGGCTCGCGCTGCGTCTCGCTTAGCCGTCAATTCGGCGAGTTCGGCTTGCTCGGCCTTCCTCGGCTTGCGCGTATGGGACTGGATGCGGTCATGGCGCATGATTTCCAGCGCGTCGTAGCGCGCCCTGCACTCCGTCCAGGCCCATCCTTCTGCGGCAACGGTTTGCGATAGCTCGATGAGCCGATCCGTCGCGAGCCGGTACAGCAGTTCGGTATCTTCGATGTGCCCGGCGTTCTGGTCGTCGCTGAACAGATCGCGCCTTACGTACCCGCCCGCGTCTTCATAGGAATCCAGTCCGACAAACTTCGCTAGGGCGCTGTCGCGCGCATCGATTTCCCCCTTCGTGAGTGCGGCTCGCAACTGAGCGGGACGGCGCTGCCAATCGTTAACCGCCTCGCTCCATACGCGCTCTTGCGTCGCATGATCGTCGGCGAGCACAAGCGCTTTCGCCTGCTCATAATCGAGCTTGTCTTCGCGCAGCAGGTCAAGCAACGACGGCGCAAGGTTTGCAATTTTCAACGCGCGCCGCACCGCGACGTCCGGGATTTTGAACATCCCAGCGATGTGCGCCACGCTCTTTCCCTCATCCACCAGTAACCGAAAGGCCACGCACTCGTCCGCAATGTGCATTTCCTCACGCTCGCGGTTTTCGATCAGCGATGCGGCCACCGCTTCACCTTCGCTGACGATCAGCACCGGCACCGGGTAGTCTTTCGTGATGCGGCCTTTTTCAAACAGCAGATCGAGCGCGGCCGCGCGACGTTGGCCAGCGCAGACACCCAGCTTCGGCAGTTTCGTGCGCCCCTTGATTTCATGTACGACCAGGTTCTGCATCAATCCTTGGCCGTCGATCGTCTCGGCTAGCGAGTCGATGCCAGACGGCTTTCTCTTTCGCACATTGTGCGGCGACGGGCACAGCCGGGAGTAGGGTACATATTCAATCCGTGCCTTAGCCTCAATGCCGTTCTCTGAGGGTGATGCAGCTAGTGTCGTCGCAATCTCTCTATCCACAGATTATCTCCGGTTTGGGCCACAGCGAAGTGCCGGGCCACACGAAACACTATAGGTGTTTTAGACCTATGCACCAAGAGAAAAATAAAGACTCTCGTTTCTCTTTTAACCTTGTCGCTTAGGTTTTTTGCACCTATTATAGATTCGTGGCCCGGCACTTCGCTGTGGCCCAAACCGGAGATAACTGTGAATAGCAATGAATGGAAGATCGCTTCTGCCGTTGTTCCTGATGAACTGCGTCTGAACTTCCTGCCCTGCTTCCTCGGCCGCCACTATGCTCAAGGCGAGTCGTTGGTGTATGCCTGGGCCGGACGGCTGTGCGCTGCATATCGGGGCGACCACTGGAACTTCATTACGTTGACGAATGGGGGCTTCTACATGGCACCGGCCGAGTCGGGGCGCGTGGCGGTCCGCTGGCACCTGAACGGATACAGCGACATGATGGGTGCCGACGCCTTTGGCGTTACCGTCACGCTATACGCGCTCTGCCACCTTGCGGAGATGAAGCGCGACGACACCATCATCGATCGCTATCACCAATTGCGTGAGTTCGCTTCGCAGCACGTGGAAGCGGCCAATATCCTTCGCGCCATCGACTAATCGACCGGTCCCGGGCCTTCGGGCCGGGACGGCCCCTTTTCATGGGAAAGAACAATGTCTACGCTTGCAAGTCGTTTCAACCGTAATGCCGTCTCGTTGCGTTCGAATCAACCATTGACGAACGACGAAATTGCAGCATTCGCACCGTCAATTCTTGCTGAGTCAGCGCATGAGAGCCGCTCTAATCGCTATAGCTTCATCCCGACGGTCAATGTGCTCGAGGCGCTGCGTAAAGAAGGTTTCCAGCCCTTTATGGTCTGTCAAAGCAAAGTGCGGGACGAGGGCCGTCGCTCGTATGCGAAGCATATGGTGCGTCTGCGCCACGCCGATCAAATCGTCGGCGCTGAGGCAAACGAAATCATTTTGCTGAATAGTCATGACGGGGCGAGCAGCTATCAAATGCTCTCCGGTATGGTGCGCTTCGCCTGTCAAAACGGCATTGTCTGCGGCGAGAACATGAGCGATATCCGAGTCCCGCACAAGGGCGACGTAATCGGTCTAGTGATTGAAGGTGCATTCAAGGTGCTCGACAGCTTCGAAGCGGCCACGCAGCAGTGCGAGGGTATGCAGGCAACAGTGCTGAATCCTGGTGAGCAGACCGCCTTTGCGCGTGCGGCGCTTTCGCTGCGATATGACGACGACAAGCCCGCGCCAGTCACAGAGCAGCAACTTCTTGTGGCTCGCCGTGCCGAGGATCGCACCTCGGATCTGTGGACTACCTTCAATCGGGTCCAGGAAAACATGATCCGTGGCGGCTTGGACGGTCGTAATGCGAACGGCAAGGCAGTCAAAACCCGGCCGGTCATTGGCATCGACCAAAACATCCGCCTTAATCGCGCCCTGTGGGTGCTCGCCGACGAACTGCGCCGCCTACGCGGGTAGCCGGCTCGCCCCGGCTCGCGGGCCGGGGTCATCCTGACTAGGAGACACCTGCATGGATACGCTGAACACACGACCGACGTGGTTATCCGCCCTCCTCCCACTGTTGGCGTTCTGGCAGTATGGTGATCGCGAGGTCGTACGAGGCGAGCTATACCGCATGGCACTCTCGGCTGACGCAGCAGCACAATCGGCCGAGGCGCTCAGGCGCATAGCGGATATGCTCGACCGTGACGACAAACCGATGGTCACGCATCGCGAGGAGTTGCGCGCCATCGCCCGCGCTGCATTGGCCGACGTAGTGCGTGTACCACCCTCGGCTCCCGCTGCGATGCTTGTCGAATACCAGGGCCGTGGACATTGACGCCCGCACTTGACTGACCTTCGATGCCCGCGCACCCCTCGCGCGGGCCACTGATGCTCGTTTGACTGCTGCGAGGCACCTTGCCGAGATCTGGGGTGGCTCGAACGAACACGCCGTTACCGGTGCCGGTCAAGTACCCGCCCCCTTGCAAGCCGAACGTCGGATAATCGCGAGTGCGTCGCGTGCACCGGCGCGCCCGGATCGAGGCGCACGGGGACCCGCGCCGAAAGGCGTGGGGAGAGCGCCGGCTCGCCGCGTAGCGGCGGGACGATCCGGCTCCGGCGCACGCAGACCACCGAATGGGGTCGTCAAGCGCCCGAAGGGCGCGTGTTTCCCCCACGGCGAAGCCGTGGGGGCTGGATAACAATGCGAGGAAAAATCGATGGGCGATCAACCCCTTGTCGTGATCCGCGAGGAATGCTTGCGACCGGCTATTTACTGGAGCCAGCCGACGGGCGCTGAGGTACAGGAAGTGTTGCGCTTGGCGGGCTTTACCGGCCGCCTAGGCGCCGACTATCTTGACCTTGCGGACAAGAGTGGGCGACAGGTCCGCAAATGGATCAGTGGCGAAACCAAGATCCCATACGCTGCGTGGGCGTTGCTGTGCTACGCGGCCAATCTTGGCTCAATCTGGGACATCGATATCGAAGAGATGCGACGCTTCAGACGCGAGCATCCCGCGGAAAAAAAGAATATGCGTCATGGCGAGCCGCATGACGGCCAGGTAGGACAGGAAGAACCGACGTCGTGAGGTGCCAGAATCGCCCCTAGGAAGGTCCAGGTACCCACTTCCTGCCCGGTTTACTCGATCGCAAAAAACACAGGTATTTTTACCGAGCTCGTCATGCCGCATCGTCCCCCGCTCACCGCCGCGCGCCTCGCCGAGATCTACGACGAGCACCCCACGCCGGCCGTCCTTGAATTGGAGTGGGAGATTCATCGCCTACGAGCAACAATTCTCCGCGCCCATCAGGTTCTGAGTTCGATTGGCCATCAGCCAGTCGGGGTACCTCAGATTGTGTGGCAAACGTTCGTTCAGACAATCGAGGCCGAGCCATGCTTGCGCGACCCGCCTACGCAGCGACAGCAGCGAACGCTCGAGCAGATACGCAACGCAGCACTTCGTCGAGCCTCGAGCTAGCCGCTGAGTGCTCTCGGCACGTTAGGCTAGCTATGATGACGTAAAGATGCGGAGGCGAAGATGTGCTACTCGGCTCAGATCAAAGCGGACTACCAACGATTCGTGCGAGCGTTTGGCGCCCGGCTCGACCTGCAGGAGTTCATTCGGCTCTACTGGGAGCGCGAGCAAGGCCGCGCAATCAAGATCCCAAAGGCCGTCGACGAGCTCTTTGCACAACCGCAATCGGAAGACGAGCGGCGCATCAAGGATATGATCGATCGATTCAATCAACTCCAGGCGGCCCAGCTCGAGGCGGAGCTATTCGTGCAGCGCAAGCGGCTGGCGGATGCGGAGCGCTCACTGCAAAGCAAGGTGACAAAGGCCGCGGCTGAAAGCAAGCGCATCGCGATGGGCAAGGTCGATGCCTTGCTTCGACGTCTGGAAGACCTTCGGCGCACCGAGCCGAAAGAGCGCGACGGGCGGATTTTTCCGGGACACTATGCTCCGGTGCTTGTCATGGAAGACGGCGAACGCGTCATCAAGCCGATGCGCTATCAGTGCCGGCCCGCCGGCAAGCCGGCATTCTACGACCGTAAATATCCAGGCACTTATAACGCGAGACGCGATAATTTGGGTGGTTTCTGGAAGGAGCTTTTCGGGTATTCGCACGGCGTCATGGTCGTTAACGCCTTCTACGAAAACGTGAGCAGTGCCCGCCTCGAGAGACGCACGCTCGCTGACGGCGAGAAAGACGCGAATGTCGTGCTTGAGTTCAAGCCGCACCCGCGGATCGACATGCTCGTGGCCTGCTTGTGGTCTAGGTGGCAAGGCAAAGACGAGCCTGATCTACTGTCATTTGCGGCAATCACGGACGAGCCTCCGCCCGAGATTGCCGCGGCCGGCCACGACCGCTGCATCATTCCAATCCAATCCGAGCAAGTGGACGCCTGGTTGAATCCGGACGCCAGCGAGCTCGCCGCGCAGTACGCGATTCTCGATTCGCGCGAGCGCCCATTCTACGAGCACCGGATGGCAGCATGAATGGATCGAATGGTCCACGGCCAGTACGAGCGCAGCGTCCGCCATCTTGTTTTTCGATTCGTAGAACCTGGAAGCCACCGCCGAACAGTTGTCAACTCTGACAGGAGTCGAGCTTCCCTGCCGGCTTGGAAAATCCTGCTACTCTCAGGAGCTCGCCCGCGCGTTGGAGCGGCACGAGGAGCAATCGGCGGTTGTTGTTCCCGTGATTTTCCGCAGCTGCCTGTGGACCCACATGCCGTTCGCTAAACTTCAGGCTGTGCCAACAGATGGCAAGCCCGTGACAACTTTTGCGGACATAGACGAGGCTCTCACTCAGGTCGCCGAAAGCGTCCGCCGACTGGCTGAGCAACGTTTGGAAGAGTAATCGGGAGACGAGAGGAATCGCAAAATGGAAGAAACCTTGAGAAAAGCCCAAGAGGCGGCCAACAAGGCGAGAGCGCCCATGTACGTGTTCCGGGCGGTCAACTTGAACGGCCACGAGTTGAGCTGGTTCAATCCAACCGGCAAGAAGAATTCTCCGAAAGATGAGCTTTATCAGGTTGTCGAACCGGAGAGCGACGGCAACGCCGACGATTGAACGGAAAACGAGGAAACCGTATGCCGGTGCGTGTACAACTGATGCGGACCAAGGGTTGGAGGATGCCGCCGAGCACGGTAAAGGTCGATCGCACGACGAAGTGGGGGAATCCCTTTATCGTCGGGCAAGAAAATCCCTTCCTGCCTGGGCGTATTGTTGAAGACCGCCGGCATGCGTGGAGCCTGTACCTCGCCTTCGCGCCGCAGAACGAGAAGCTGGTTGCCGCGGCGCGTGCCGAGCTGCGAGACAAGAACCTCGCGTGCTGGTGCCCGTTGCCTGGACTCTATGAAGACGATTGCTGCCACGCAAGCGTCCTGCTGAAGCTGGCAAACGACTAGGAGAACGCGATGAAATCACCCTCCACTATCCGAAACTTCGCAATCGCGATCGGAAGCGCGGTCTTGCTTGTTGCCGTCGGCGTGCCGCTTGCGGCTGTGATCCAGGATGGAAACCGGATTAACCGGTTCATAGACTTGCAAGTTCACTTCGCGAGAAGTCACAAGCCCATTAGCTTGGCGCACGAAGATGGCGGTGTTGGTTATACCTGCACCGCAAGCAGCGGCTTTGTCTATACAGCTCCAACCCGCGAGGATCTTCGGGACGTTTGCAGCGACTAGGGCGAAAAACTAGTCATGTACAAGGCCAACGATACACAGGATTTTCCGTTGCTCCTCGCCTGCCTAACATTTGGGCTTACCGCAATTGACCTTGGCTGGGCGATAGCAGCACCGATTGATGGACGACACGCGATTGCGCTCTTGCGTTGCATCCCGGCGATTCCCGTCGAATACGCCGGGTCGCTCCTGGCAGGCAATCGACTGTGACGAAGACGACTCGACAAGCCGGGCCCCCACCGGCGCAAGGAAAATCATTTTGGACAACAGCAACGGGACTACGATGACAGCGAATCGCTTCGCCAATGTTGGCGATAACACGTGGATAAATCTGGCGCACGTTGGCAAAGTCACATTGAAGCCAGAGTATGAGGACGATCGTGAGAGCCGGGTGATGCGCCGAACGACGACTATTTCTATCTATGGGGTCGATGGCTCGCTACTGCATTCGATCTCCACGACCGTAGTATCAGGAGAAGATACTGGTCCTGAGAGCATCTCGCGGGACAACGCATACCATCGGCGGATTTGCAAGTCGCTGGGCTTGCACGATCTTCCGCCCGACGACGAATCGGCCGGCGCGTAGGAAAACGAGGAAATGCGACCGCAGCTCTTCTTCCCGCATTGGCGCCACGGTACGTTCGTCGGGCCTGACGTCTTGCTCCGATTTGCGGCTGACATCGGCCTGGAATCGGTCGCCAGGAATCGCTTCTCCCTTCTCGTCCCATTTCAAATCATGCTGTACGAAGAGGTCTTCGGGATTGACCCGCAGGACGTGATGCGTGAGATTTATGCGCTGGAAGGCAGAAGTGAAAGTCGTACTAAGCCAAGTACACCGTTCAGAGCCGGCGGCCCGCTGGACGGTCTCTACCATAAGCACTTCACCACTGGATCGATTAGCATGGTTGCGTCCAACATGCTCGCGGCGAACGGGCCCAGAGTACTACGGAGGCTCGCAGACAAAAGCTTTGCAGCCGGCTTTTCGGACGAAGCGATAGCCAGCTTCGCGCACGCGGTTGCAGTAGAAAGCTATGAACGCCGCGCGCAATCGGCAGCCCTCACGGGAGAATGGATCGTCTATGCCGAACGCCAAGGACAGAAGCATTACATCTGCCTGGCAACACACGACGGTGGGGATGATGAGGTTCTGGGATACGTAAGGAACGTCACTCGATTGGAGTTCGCGTTCTTGCAAAACGAGCTTCCTCATCTCTTCAACGACGCATAGGAAAACATGTGCACCCTAACGGTCCTTGCATATTTGAATGTCCTTGGTCTCGTACTCGGGTTTATCGGCGGGATACTGACCTGCATTTTTGGCCTTCCCAACCGGGCGGTACTCAACGAGGGTGCCTATGTCGAAATGCAAGAAACGCCCCGCATGAGGCGATTCAACCGGTTCTCCCGGACCGGGTTGGCGTTGGTCTCAGCGGGATTTGCGATGCAATTGGCGCAGGCCGCTTACGCACTGGTCCATTGATAGGAAAACAAATGAAAATCTCTGTTACGAGATTCGAGTATCTGAAGCCCCGAGGCGGGTTCATCCAACTCAATGAGCTAGGCGAATTGTTCCACCGAGCCTGTTTGTCGGACGACTAGAAAGTCAGGTCCACAGTGCCACCCAAAAAGACCCGACCGACGCTCCACGTCCTGTTCGACAGCAACTCGATCCTGGCTGAGGGCTTCGAGCACATCATCAGCCGAAAAGCCGCAGACGCAATCCGGGCGCATTCGCGCCATGGGGACCTCGATGTCATCTGGTTGCTTCCCGAGGTGGTCAGGATGGAGCGCGAGTATCAGATGCGCAATGCGTTCCGTATTGTATTGAAGCCGACCCGGCAGGCTGAACGGCTGCTCGGTGAAAACTGGGATGTGTCGCAGGAGCGCATTCACGCTGCGATCGACGCGCAGATACTGGAGCAACTCACGGAACTGGACTTGCGCGTGATCCCCTGTGATCCAGTCAGGGTTGACTGGCCGGAATTGACGCGCCGATCGGCGTTCCGCCTCCGGCCTTTCCAGCACCGCGAGACGGAAAAGGGCTTTCGCGACGCCATCCTCTGCGAGACATTCTGCCAGCTGGTCGATAGCCTCTCGGGCAAGGCGACGGCCGTGCTGGTATCGAAGGACGGGCTCGTTGCTACTGCAGTGAATGAGCGAATGAGCGGCGCCCGGATCGTGGCGGACATCGAAGCGCTGTGCGATGAAATCAACCTTCGAGTCAGTAACGTCGACGCGACGACCGCAACGCAGCTTGAAGCAATGGCGTCTAGGCTGCTGTTTGACTTTGACAAGCCCGAGGCGCCTTCGTTGTTGAAGCGGAACAAGGTTCCAGAGCGCATCTGGGAACAGTTCGGGGACCAGATTAAGGCACCGGCGAAAGACCTGAACTGGGAGATGGAGACTCCGACGCTTTCGCTTTCGAGACTGGTGAAAAAGGAAGGATCGCGTGTTTTCTTCGCCAACACCTATACGGTTGAAGGCTATGTCATGGTGTGGGTGCCCGGGCCTTCACCTGCACCGGTCCAGGCCATCACGCTCGACCCACTATGGAAAACCGGTAGCCAGGTGACAGCTCTGCCCCCCGGTCTGCTGCGCGGCAGCTATGCTGACATCGCGCGGAGTTACTATCGGCCCGACGCGCCGGGCGTGCCGCTTTCCACGCACTCCCTTATTGGTAGTGCCTCGGGACAATTCGAGCGGAGGACGTTCGATCCGGTAGAGGTGCAGATTCAGTGGTCCGCGACCTATTCGAGACAGAAGCGGCTCACGCACCCGAAGATCGACAACTTGGTGCTGGTCCGTTCGCCGAACGCTCAAACCACGGCGTGAGTGATGACAGTCCTGGACTGGCAAAAACAGTAGTACGCGAAGAAATGGGCACCGACTGCCGCGAGAAAACGAAGATTGGACGGACGGGTTGCGTCGTCCCAGCTCATTCGGCTGCGAGAGGGCGACCCTATGGACCCGGGCGATCTTGCCGCTCTTCTGCCGTCGATCGGAGGGTCATTTGGGAATCCTCGGAAACTCGAGCGGAGACCCGATTGCAGTTAGCTGCGATCTCGGATGGCATTCGGGTCACGCCATCAACGGCCGAGCCAGACGGCTCGGACAACGATGAGGCCGAGGCAAAGCTGCGCGGTGCAGCAGCTCGACTTGTAGTAGCGCCTCCGCTACGGCGGATAACGGAACGGAAAACCATGGCGCCTGTTCAGAATTCGCTGAAAATCGTCGACGACATTTCCCGACTTGCAGCACTTTTGCCAGCGGCAAGCGGCGGCATCATCGCACTCGACGGTCGCCTTGGCGCTGGAAAGACAGAGTTAATGACAAAACCGGTTGTCTTGTTGAACTGTTGAATCTGAAGATGTCTACAGGTACTTGTTTCGAACAACTCGCTCGCGTTGGATATGCAACGACAACGCGCCGAATGCTCGGCACCGGTGGCAACACCTCAGGAACAGCACAGGTGGAGGAGGATGAAATATGACGATTGATTTGACCGCCCGGAATATCTTCAATACACCGGATTATGATGCTGATGCCATGCTGCGTAAAGCTGAGCGCGAACTTGACCGGCTGCGCTTGTCACAGACGTTTGATGAGATGTACGATCACATGCTTAACTGCTCAGTGACTCTGGCCGCAGTGTGTGACTGGACGTTCCACTTGCGCCTCAGGACTCTTCCTCAATGGAGCGGTAAAAACGAAAAACACTTCACCAATTGGGTACGACTAAATTGCGCCGACGCTTTTGTCTTCATCGATATTTCCAACGAATACAAACACGCAAATCGGAATAAACCCAGCACTTTGGCAAAGAAGATGATGTTGAGCTACGTTGACCTAACAGCGCGTCCGCAACAGAGAGCGTGGTTAGATTTAACTAGAGGCTGGATGTATAAAAAAGGAACTGATGATGTTTTTGTTTATCCGTCAATAATATTCAATGATCAGTGGGAGAATTTTCACGATGCCGCTGAGCGGGCAATTTCTTGGTGGAAGGCTTTTGAGCCCTCAAGCGCCCAGCCAACGTCATCATGACCGAAAGCAGACAGAATGAACTTCGCTATCGAACATCCAATCGGACGCCGCTGGCTTGCGCGTCGCTCGGTCTGTGGGTGAAACTCGCGGCTGGTAATCAGCGTCGCGCTGAAGCCGCCGGGGATCAGCGCGTGGGCGGCTGGTTGGAAAACATGGTGAAGAATGGGAGTTCCGCTGATGTAGTCGACGTTGCTGAAATCCAAGTGCTGCGTTTCAGTGCTGCCTCGCTTAACTGTCCGCATTGTGGTGCGTCGCAGGACGGATGGCTTTTTGACCCGCGCGGAAAGGTCCACGAATGCGCCGACTGCGGGAAGTCCTATCGGTTCCCTGCGAATGCTCGTTGTCATTCTAACGAGGGATCGGAAAACGTCATGACGGCAATCCGCAAGCGCCTGATGCGAGCGATGCGTGCCAGCAAGCGGGATTCGCAGCTCCAGCAAACGCTGGATCGCGTCGGCAAGCCGTATAACGTCCAGGTGCAGATCTGCGGAAGCGTCAGCTTTGCGTCATTGGTCAACATGTATGACGCGACTGTGAAGTTCGGCCACGACTAAGGAAACGCGATGAGCAAAGGGACCCGTTTAATCCTGATTTTAAGTGTGGTCGTGGGGCTCGGCGTTGCCCTAGTGCCACCGATCGCCGACTATAGCTCTTGTGAGACCGCGCGGCGCGCCTATAGTGAAGACCAGCAAGACTGGATGCTGGTTCTGAAGCATAGCAAGACGTTGCAACAAGCATCCGACCGCTCGCTGAAACGCGCCTACGCCGATACGGACTTCAGAGAGGGCCGATGGTCTTTCCCAGTTTGCAGGCTCGCGGACGGCTTTGCCGAGTCCATGCTCCTCGGCGCTACTGCGTTCGTGCTCTTTTTTGTCGGCACGCACCTAGCATGGCTAGCATGCCGAGCCTTTAACAAATTGATGGAGCGGTTGAAGTGAACATTGTCGCAGCAACCAGCAAATCATTCAGCGTACTGCGAGCGGCGCGGATCACAGCCCGATTCATCGCCGAGAGCTTCCCCTCGCCACGCCTTTTTTAGACGCCTCCTCGACGCTCACCCTGCATCCTTTGCCGCCCGGCGTTGCGCGGTGAGGGCTCGCCGATATTGATCGCTCTCCAGCTGCAGATGGCTGATTTGATCGCGCAGTTGCTGATTGTGCCGCCGCAGTCCGTCCACTTCCGCAGTCGCTTGCAGGCGCACCGCGTCGTTTTGCTGCTTCAGGAACCGCTCGGTGCCTTCGAGCCGTTGTGCGATGTCCGCCAATGCCTTCGCCCCGGTCGCCGATACGCCAATCGCGCTCAGCACGTCGGATAACATCACGGCCACGCGGGTGTCGGCGCTCTGCGCGCGGGCTTCGGCAATGGCCAATTCGCGACGCAGCTGCGCGTGCTCTTGCTCAAGGCGCCGCATGCGCGCGTGCGCTTCTTGCAGTTGCGCCTGCGCCAGTTCCAGATCTAATTCGCGCCCGGGCCCCGCGCCGGACGGTAGTGTCGGGTGCCGGACCGCCTCGGCCAGCTTCTCAAGCGCGGCTTGCAGGGGCGCCATCGCGGAACGAACGGCCGGTCCCACCGCACTGCGCAGCGCTGCATGATCAGGCCGAGCATCGCCCCCGATCGTTGTGTCGGGCGTGGCGTCAGCGGTGCCGGCGGCCTCCGGCACCGCTGACGCTTGCGCCCGCGCAATCGCCTTTTGGATCGTCGGCGCCGACGGCCGACGCGTCACCTGCTCGACTCCAAGCGTGCTGCGAATGAGCCGGTCGTAGGTCGATTGACCGTAGAGGCGCCCCGTCACTGTCGCGATGTCCGCGATCAGGGTGTCGAGAAAACGGTCGTTCTCGCGCGGAAACCGGTGATGCGCGTCGCGGATCGCTTGCATGATGTCGCGCATCTCGCGATCGGACCAGGTGAGGGCCGTGCGCGCCATCGCCTACTCGAGTTCCTGGAGCGCCACGCGCGGGCGTCTGTGCGCGATACCGTCGTCGAATGCCATGGGGCTTCCTCTCGTTAAGGGTGGGACAGAGAAGCACCGCGCGCGGCACTCGACGACAGCATAATCGAGTAATAGAAACGACGCAAAACGTTACTGTCATTGTCCCTACTGAACATTACCGCCATAATGTTCAGTAGATTGGGCAGGGCTTCGGCCGCCTGTCGATTGCGATTTGCCCCGACAACACCAAGGGTTTACCGGTATAAAAAGGACCGCCGCATGGATGACCTGCCCGATAAGCTGCGCCGCAACGTGGTCGTGCTCGCGGCCGCGATCGTCGCCATCACCGTGTTTCACCTCTCGTTCAAGCCCACCGGCACCCTGCTCGGGTTCGCCCAGGTCGGTAACGTCACGCCGCTGAAAGTGTGGCTCGCGCTCACGGCCGTGCTGATCTACGTCTTTCTGCGCTACTGGTTCGACGAGCAAACCGACAAGGAGCGGGCATTACTCGCCCAAGAGTTTGACAACCGGCGCTACGCGGAGATGACGCGTCATTTGGCACGCGACGCCGAGCGGTATTTACGCCGCCGGCTCAGACCTCGCTACCTGATCAACTTTGACGATTTCGCCGACGACCGGCAGGCCGGTTTTGCGGACCGAGCCCGTCCTATCCGCTCGATAGCCACAGCAACCCTTGATCGCGACGCACATTCGCCGTGGGGCGGAAGCGTTCGCTATTCGTTGTTTTTGCAGTGGGCCGACGGCAATCACTATCAAACTCCATCGAGTTGGCGCTTTTACAAGTTCCATTTCCCGCGCCATCTCATCCCCCGTATCGTGTTGCGCTGTGCGCTGGGCACGGCCACTTACTCAAAAAGCGCGGTCGATACCCTCGTGCCGATCGGCCTCGCCACGGTGGCGTTTGCCATGTGCATTTTTCAGCTCATCGTGGCGGGGGTGAAACCATGATTCCGCGGCCCAAGCTCGAGGACATTACCGAGGCCGATATTCAACGGCTCATCGACCACGGCGTGCGCGAAGGCCGCACGCTCGATTTCAAAATAGCGGCCGAGCTTTCCAAAGAGAACCGGCAAGGGCTGGCCGAGGATGTCTGCGCGTTCGCCAACACGATCGGTGGCGATCTGGTCATCGGCCTGGAACCGTTCGACAAACGCGAGGGCGATTCGGCCGCCGCGAAGGCAATTGACCCGGTCCATGTGCCGAACCTCGACGCGACGTTGCTCGATCTCGTGAGCAGCCTGCGCGATTCGCTCGAGCCGCGGCTCGCGACGCTGCACGCGCACCCGGTGCCGCTCGCTGTCGGTGGCCACGTGATCGTGCTGCGTGTGGGCGCGAGCCCCAGCGCCCCGCACCGCGTCGTGCGCGATCGCGGCGGCCACTTCTTTTTACGCAACTCCGTGGGCAAGGAACGTATGGACATTCACGCCATTCGCACCGCGTTCGCGTTTGCGGACTCACTGGCCGAGCGCGCACTCGCATGGCGCGAGCAGCGCCTCGCGGCGATTCGCGGCTTGCTGGCTCCCCGCATGCTTCGCGGCGGGCCACTTTTCGTGGTGCAGCTGCTGCCCCTGCGCAGCCTCACGCACCGCGGCGCACAGCCAACGGCTGCCCTCAAAGCCGCCGGCGGGCTGCTGCGCGATAGCCGGCCTTGCGGCCACGTCTTGCAAACGGTCGAGGTGAACTATGAGGGCGTGGTGTGCGCGACCCATGCAAGCGGCAGCGGCATGGAGCAGCCGTCGGCCTATGCACAGGTCTTTCGGGACGGCAGCCTGGAACTCGCGGGCGTAGCCGACATTAAACAGATTGGCCGCCCCCCGATTAACGCGATCATCCCTGTCCAGTACGAAGTCCCGCTCGTCGAATCCGGTTTGCCGTCGATGTTTCGTGCGCTGGCGGCCTTGGACACGCCGGCGCCGGCTTACCTGTTCGTGGCCCTCCTTAACGTTTGGAATAAACGCATCGGCTTCAAGGATCCGGATAGCGGTGGGGCGGACAGCCGTGAGATTCCGCCGCACCTGAAAGAGCTGTTGTGCGCTCCGGTGTACGTGGAGGATTTCGGTACACCGCCGCGTGAGCTCGCGCGCGAGGCGCTTGCCCCCTTGTGGCACGCCATCGGCATGGAGTCCAGTCAAACGCGACTCGGTGGGAGCTTGCTGTGACTCGCGAGCATCGCGCTCTTGCGCCACATTCAAGCGCCGCAACGCTCGAATCAGCGGTGACGGGAACGTTCATCGTGGCGTCGGCCAGCCGCGGCAACCGCCGTGACAGCCCGATTTTGCCGCCCGGGCTGTCCGACGAAGAGGTCGTGAGCCGCTGGCTCGCGGTCAAAGCGCTGGGCCGCGGACGGCTGTCACCGACCACGCTTGCGCAATATCGCCTCGAGGCCGAGCGGCTGTTTTGGTACGCGCGCCACATCGACGTGCCGATCTCGCGCTGGACGCTCGACGAGTTCGCCGCGTACATTGGCTTTCTGCAAGCGCCGGCGCAATGGGCCGTGCGACGACGCGGCGTGCGCCGTGGCTCGCCCGACTGGCGGCCCTTTCTCGGGCCGCTGTCGGACGAATCGGCCGGCCAGACCCAAAAGATCGTGACCGGCTTGTTCGAATGGCTGCGCGACGTCGGCTACCTCCAGATCAACCCCGCCGTGGGCCTGCCCACCGTCGGGCGTGCCCCCCCGGAAAAGCAAAGCCGCTTTTACGCGCGCGAGGACTGCCTGCTGATGCGCGAGGCGATTGGCGCGCGCGATGCCGACACGCGCGAGGCCACGCTGCTCAAGGCCCGGGATCTCTTTCTGGTGGATCTGTTTGAGCTGACAGGGGCTCGCACGATCGAAGCCATGCGCGGCCGGATGCACGACATCAAGATCGAGCGCGTGTCGGAGCAGTTGCGCCGCGAGTATCCCCAGGCGCCGGCATTTCAATGGCTGCTGCGGGTTCCTCGCGGTAAGGGTGGTAAGGCGCGCTGGATTCCCTGCAACGAACTCGCGCTTTCCCTGCAGACTTATCGCGCAGCATTCGGCTTACCTCCCCTGCCCTCGCCCGACGATTCGACACCGCTGGTACTGTCCGTGCGCCGCGGCAAGTTCGGCGATCGGCTCGGCTTGCGCAGCCGCACCTCGATCTGGAACGTCGTCAAGGGACTGGGCCAGGAGGCGATCGCCTTCGCGCAAGCGGCCGGACGCCAGCTGGACACGCATGCCATTGAACGACTCGGGCAAGGCTCCACGCATTGGATCCGCCACACGTATGCGAAAGGCTTGGCCCGCGCAATAAAGAGCGGCCAGCTCGACGAGCGCTCCGCACTCGAAAACATGGGCCATAGTGACCGGCGCACCTTCAATCAATACGACGACGATGAGCCGCTACGCCGGGCGCTCGCGACAGAAGCGGCCCGCGCCCGGTCGATCGACTGACCGTGGTGTGATGCCGCTAATGGGAGTGGCGATGGTCAAACGGTCGCGGTGCGGCGTCCATCGTGCCTGATAGGGAGTACCGCAGGTAAGGACGTCATTGCGGCGCGGCGAAGCGTGGCCAATGCGCAGCACTGGCAGCTCACTGCTAGAACTGCGTGAGCTCGAGTTCGTGGTAGACGTGCAGGATTTCCATATCGGCGCCCCGGATCGCGTAGACGACGACAAAGCCCCGCTCGATAGGGCACCAGCGATAACTGGGCCGAGCGGCGTCGCGCGCGGTCCCATATGTAGCGCTCACAGGGGCGCTGAACGCGGCGAACAGTGCGTCGCACGCATCGAGAATCGCGTCGGCGTCACGGCGGTAGAACGCGCTGCTGGGCCGCGTCTGACCGCTCATCGCGCGCACGGCCGCGGCTTCGCGTTCGGCGCGCGCGTGATCGTATTGTCGGATGCGCGGCAGATCGACCCGCTTGATGCGGGGTGCAAAGAGCAGTTGACCCATGCGTTATTGTTCTGGGCGGCCTAAGCTTACGTGCGAGAAGTGCGCCGCGGCACGTCCACGACCGATTCGTCGCGCATTTCGTCGCGCGTGAAATACCGGCCGGCGCCGATATCGACCGACGCCTCGTCGACCCAGCGCAGTTGCTCCTCAGCCGTAAATCGCTCGCGTGCCGGCTCGTCCGCCACGGTCTTGTCGCGGGCGGACACCGCCGTCATTCGTCGCATAAAGTGCATGGACGCCCCTGAGTATCGTTAAAACTTGCTTGCATCATACCGCATCCGCACCTGGATCACCCTTGATTGCGTGGCGTTTGCCGCTGGCAAGCCGCTAAGCGGACTTAGCGGCATTGGCGGAAAGCGAAAGAACGCAGGGTGCGGGGGGCCGACCCATCCGTCCGGCTAGTGGTGGGAGGCGGGAATCAAGTAAAAGAGTTTGATCGCCGAGGACACGGCGCCACAACCGAACCCGACGAGCAACATCCAGTAGTCGGTTGCATTGAATTCGGTAGGCTCCGCTTTGGCGTCGGCTGCAAGGCCGGTCGCCAGTTCGCGGATCCTCGAAGAGCTGGTGCGCCCCGCCAGCCGCGCCATGTCACGGGCCGTCAGCAGCGCGCGGCTGACCTTGAAGGCAGGCCACCAGATCAGCAGTACGCTGGCGAGCGTCAGCACCTCGGCGCCGTACTCGACGACACGTAGGCACAGCTCGCTGCTCAAAATGCACCCCATAGCATTTCGGGCTCGTCGGCTTGCACGGCCACGCCTGGCCGTTCAGCGCGTTCGAGCGCCCGCTCGGGGGCGCGGGCCCAGCGTGGACCGCGCTGGCGCTGCGGCCGATCGCGATCCTCGGCCGGCAACTGCGCCTCCTCCGAAAACCCGACGACCAGCTTCAGGCCAAGCGCATGCGCGACGGCCACAATGCGGTCGAACGACGGACCATGCACCCCCTCGCCCTTTTCCAGCCGACTGATTTCGGACTGCTGGATGTGCAGCCGCTCGGCCAGCTGGGTCTGTGTCAACTGCTGCGATTCGCGCGCGGCACGCAGCATCCGGCCGATTCGCACGAGCTGCGACTGTTGCTCGTAGCCCGCCTTGAACTCAGGGTTGTCCATCAGGTCATTACGTAGCTCTGTCAACCTGCCCATGATCGCTTCTCCCTTATACTCGTACCGCCGCAGCTGCCCGCGCCCTAGCCTGCGTGACATCGACAGCCAGGAGCCGTAGCACCGGCAGTTGGCCGGCCCGCGGCGGTTGTTCGATGGCAAACACCCCGAACATCTGGGGCGCGCAGCGCTCATAGAGGCCACGGCCGTTGACGATCGGAACAGGATGCACCGGCGTCTCGCCAGACGCCAAGCCATGCTCGATGACGTCGTCTATCAGTACTAGCAGTTGCCCGAGCGCGTGAAACCGCCCCGCTTGGCGCTGCGCGTCGATGTCTTGCGACGCCCCGGGGTGAAAGTCATCCTGATAGCATGGCACGGGTCCTTGCTCCTGATTATGGGTTATTTCCAATAATTTACAAGAAATTCTCGCGCCGTTTGCTCGGCCGCGCAACATTTGACCGCGAGCGAAGGCATGCCAGCGGGCGGACAACTGCGTGCAATCAATTGCACTGCATACCTCAGGGAACACGGGACACTTTTCCGCCCAGTTCGCGGCAGCACAGAGCGATTGTTCAACTATTTTTCGTTACGCGATGTAAGTAACGATTAAACGCCGAATCGTCATCACCCAGAGCTTGCTCGACGCTGTGATCGGCCCACCAAAGCAGCCGCTCGAGCACCTCGCGCCGTGCGAGCCCGAAATGCGCTTGCAGCCGCTCGAGCGAAAAGAACTCGCGTCCATTGATGATAACGGCGAGTCGCTTGTCATCGGATTGCGCCTCGTCCGCAGGCAACGCCCGCGCGAGTACCGCTGTCACCACCCCACCGGGGTCTTGCCCGCCTGGCGGGCGGACATGCGACCTAGCGGGCTGAGCGCGGGGGGCCTCGGTTAGGGCGCGCTGCGCCTGCGCCAACGCCTCGCGCAGACGGTCGCACTCCTGTGCCAGCGCGTCAGGATTTTTCGTTACAGCAACGGATTTATTGGCCGTGCGCGTTGCTTTCTGCCGCGCCCGATAAGCCGCCTGCCGCTGCGCGTTCGTCAGCGCGTCGGGCTTGCGCGGCCGACCGCGAGGACGCTTTTCCGTTACTGCGATTTGACGTAACGAAATACCCCGCTTGTCGGTCATCGTCGTCCCCCATCTGCTCCGCGTCGATGTCCGTATTTTGCGTTACACGTAACGATTAATCAATCGCCCCATATCACGGACAACAGCACTTCGTAATGGGTGGGCTGTGGGTGGGGCGACCAATGACGGTCATTCCTGTCGTGCCCGGTCTTCATTGAAGCATTTCAGCACTCGTCCGGCTCGTCGGCAAACTGCGCCTCGTAGTCCTCACCATAGTAGAGGCGAACGATCGAGACGATGCGCCCGTTCACCTGGTAGGTGATCACGGTGCGCTTGCGGTAATGCGTCAGGCGCAGGCCGGGCGAGAGGTCATCGCGCCAAGCGAACCACGGCGTGCGATCGCGGCCACGAGGCTCTTCATGCGCGCGAGGTTTTCGCTCATGGTCGGAGTGATGTTTCGCGCTTCGGCCTCGCGAGGAGCGCATGCGGGAGCGTTGGCGTGGATACGGCCAGGAAGGGCCGGCGGCACTGTCGCCCTGCTCTGCACCGCCTGCGCGCGTTGCGCCTCGAATTGTTCGGCGAGCTCGGCTGTGGCACCCGAGATCTTGCCTGCGTCCAACCCAGCGACAAAGTCGGACTGCCATCCGGAGATCGCGACGCGCTCGCTCGCCTCGCGGGCATCCAGCACACTGAGAGTGGCGCTGTCTGTCGCGACCCTGAAGCGGCGTTGCGCCTGCGTGTCGAAGAACGTGCGGCCGGCGCAGCGTGCGATGGTTTCCCGCACGTGTTCGGCATCGCGGGCCGCTGCCTGCGCTTCCAGTGTGGCGGTTAGCTGTGCCTGTCGCTGAAACGCAAAGTCGACCGGCACGCTCAACAGCTTGCGCAGGTACGCAATCGGGGCATGGGCCTGGCGCAAGTGCTCCCAGGAGACATCCACGACGTCAGAGAGACGTTTGCCCTCGTGGCGAGCTTCTCGCATGAGCTTGAAGATCAGAAATTTTCGAAAACCCAGGGTGCGCAGGCGCTCGAGGTCGGCAGGGAGCTTGCCCGGTTGTCTCTTTTGAAAAGCAGTAGGGTAAAGATCCTTATATATACCGCCGTCTGCCACGTTGGCAGACGGTAGGCCCGATGCCATGGTCGGGACATTTGAGGCGGCTACATCGATCGCTGCAGTTCGTTGAGGGGCATCGGGTTCGACGGTACTTCGATCTTCTTCCGTGGCCGGGACATTCGACGCGGACACTTCCACCTCTGCCACGCGTTCCGCGGATTCGGTCTCGACGAGGCCTAGCAGCGTAGCTGCCTTGGGTGTGAGGTGCAAATAGGCTCGACCGAATAGGCCGACTTCTCCGAGGCGCCGTTGAGGGGGCCGGTGAATTAAGGCTGCGCTTTCGAGGTCGTCTAGGCCCCGATAGAAGGTGCGCATGGACTGGAGAGCGCGGCCAGTCAGGAGCTCGCGGCGGGCGAAAATGGCTGCGTAAGGTCGTTCGGCGTCAACGGTGCGGGCGAGGGCAGCCAAGAGCGCGCGGGCGCGGGCTGGCAGCTCAGAGAGATGCTCAGCTCGGAATGCGGCGCGAAAGATGACCCAGGGCAGGTTGGTCGTGTCGCAAGTGAATTGCGACAGTGCGGCTTGATCGACGATGTTATCAGGGTCGTCCTGAACGAAGGGGTACACCTTCCCCTCGCCAGCAACGCAGTGTTGCGCGATAGACATATCCAGCGCCCATTTCTAAAAAATGGTCAGCTCAGTGCTTGACTGTCTATCGCGTTCCGCTACACTCCGAGATGTCGAGTCTCTGACCGGTTCCAGCCGGCTGGAGCGATAGGCGGGCACGATTCCAGTCAAGCCCGTATTTGCAAAAGGCCTTCGGTTCCAGCCGAAGGCCTTTGCTTTTGAAGCATCGATTTGTTACGACATCGCGGTCTTCCTATTTCCGTAATGCTTTGATTTTCAAGGATTCCCTAGTAGGGAAGTCTGAGCCGCTTGCTTGCCGACAGCGCAACACGTTGATTTTGTTGGATTCCCTAGTAGGAATGCCTCAATCTCCGCCCTCAGATCCATTTGCGATCTCTGCGCGGATGAACTGTTCTATCTTCTCGACCCACATCGCCGCTTGTTCCTCGCCCTGTTTTCCAAGGAAACGAACACCGATCACCCCATTTCGGACGGATACATCACACAACTTCTTCTTGCCGATGTTGATCGTTCGAGCGACAGTGCCGGGAGCCTTCGCAACTTTCGGTCTAGCCAATTCGAGCGCGCGCTTTTGAGTCATCGACTCGTCTTCAACAAGCCTTTTGATAGCATCGACGACGGCCGTGGCATTTCCGTTACCTGCCAGCGCCGCGAACTCCTCGGCCGCATTGCCGCCGACCCGGTCGGGGCGTCTGGCAATTTCTTTAAGGGCATCGGGCGGAAGGTTGTCGAACGCGAGTATCCTCGATACGTGCGAACTACTGAGTCCAGACGCCTTTATTACATCAGCGCGGGTAAACCCGGATTCCTTCTGGAGCCGCACAAATTGCCGGTATTTCTCGAAGTCGGGAAGCGAAGGTGCCAGCAAGTTAGAGTAGGTAGCGCCCAGCTCAGCTTGCTTCTCGTCTCCCTTGAAAGGAATCCCGAGAATCTTCGTTCGCCCGAGCTCGTCCCGATAGATCGCAACTCGATTGTGGCCGGCAACAATCTCGTTTTTCCCATCCGCCAGCGGGCGATAAACGATCGGGTAGACGAGATCGTTCGAGGCAAGATTTGCCTTCAACTCCTCGTACTCCGTCGGTGAAAGGACGCGACGTCGCCCAGGCTTTTCGACGAGGGTCGATATGTCGACCTCGGCCGCGCCCGAGCTCCCCCCATCCTTTTGCAAGGCCTCGATCAACCCGAGAGCTTCGGTGAGTTGTTGCTTAACTGTTGCCGTTTCTGCAGCGGCGGCGTCTGCACGATCTTCGGCCGCGTTGATCCTCATCTGCGCGTCGAGCAACCGCCCCGGGGTTGTCAGACGAGCGTCCGCCTTCGCCGAAGTCCGTTCTCGGTCAGGCTGCGCCTGAATATTGATCGTCCGTTCTGCCAGTTTCTTCCCGATTCCCATTTAAGCCGCCTCCTTCGCCCACGCGCGAACAAGCTGGCTATCGAGGTAATCAGCGAGCTGATCAAAGGGTTCGCGAATTCGGGCGTATGACTGGCTGTTCACGTCAGATTTGGACAGATCGTAGATTGTGGAAAGCATCGCAGCTGCGCCGGCCTGGACGCTGGAGTCTGGAATCGAAATCGGCAGTACCCGTGCGCCATAAGCCTTCTGTAGCCAACCCTGAACGACTCTCGACTGATCAGAATTTTTCGCTTTCGTCATAAGCACGTTCACGAAGTCATAGCGCTTGTGTTCGCTGACCCCGGGAAGTCGGCGAGCAACCTCAGAAAATAGTCGCCAAAACTGAGTCGAACTTGCGAAATCCAATCCCTCGGGAGGGCAGGGGAGGATGATGGCGTCGGCTGCAGCTAAACAGTTGGTCGTGATCTGGCCGAGTGCCGGAGGAGTGTCAATGATCACCACGTCATAGTCTTGAAGATGTGGCGCCAATCCTTTGTTAAGGATGTCCCAAAACTCGAATTGTCGATCCTTCAGTAGCGTCGAAATGACGGAGAAATCCGAGTCCGACAGGGAGATCGATGCAGGCACTAAGTCGATGTTGTGCCAGTAAGTTTGGCGTATTGAATCCTTGAGAGACGTTACGTCGCCATAGAATAGGGGCAGTAGCGTTTGGTCGTCATTGACCTCGGTCTCCGGACTGTAGCCGAGCAGCTGCGTCGACGAACCCTGCGGGTCGGAGTCAATCACGAGCACTCGGCGACCGAGCAGCGTTAAGGCCTGCGCTGCCGATACCGTCGTCGTTGTCTTCGTGACACCACCTTTGAAGTTGGCGATAGCGTAGACTCGCCCCCTCACGCGTGCTTTTCGAGAGCTGCGTTTTGACGTCGCTTGGATACAAGCAATGGCTTCTTCGAGCGTGTACTCCTTCGCTCGCCCTGATCCGCGGGACGTCCCAGTTGGAAGCTTACCGTTTGCTGACAGGTATTTCAGTCGTGCCTTGTCGATCCCGCATAACGCAGCCACGCTTGCGCTAGTGAACATTGGGGCCTTTTTCCGTGGATACGGCTCAAGCATCGCCTCGCGAATCTGATCTAGGACACTTTCAGCCTGGGCCGCGAGCGCCATGATGTCGTCAACGGTTAAAGACTGGTCCACTTCAGGCAATCTTGTCGTAATTGGCTCGATAGTGCTCACGGTAGCGTCCTGGTCCTTGCTCGGTTTCCCGGTTCTCGGCAAAAATGCGGCTAACCGGAGAATAAATGGGGACCCGGTAAACTTCAAGTAAACTCTTAGGAATTTCGCCAGCTTGTTGCGAGCTTTCCACCGCCCGCGCCGCGGACCCGGCCGACCTGGGTGATTGCACAGAGGAAAAATAATGGCCCGGCGACGTGGGCGAATTGAGGAATTTTCTCCTACCTGGGCCCGTCCTGGGGACAGGAACATCATATGCGAGCCTTGGCTCGACTTCCTGCCTCCGGCTTGATCATCCGCCGCGTCGCTCCCTCGAGCGAGAGTTGCTTCCGATCGGACCTCGCGGCATGAACGTAGGCGCCGCCGCTGAAGGATCGCGCGCCTCACTCGTGATGTGAGGCGTTCCGGAGTGACGTCCCCTCAGCTATAACGCTTACGCGCCTTCCTTCAGCGCAGCATGCCGGAGCGGGTATGGGGCCGAAGAAATAGATATACTGAATTAGGCCTTGTTTCGCCGATAGCGGGGAAGGCGCGAGCGGCTGCACGTGGACAGCCACTCAAAACAGCCGACCGCACCTTTCGCTCACATACTTTGGGGGCCCAGCTTCGACCACTATGTTTGCCGCCCACTGCCTGTAAGCAGGTTTTGGGCGAAGCGCGAGCTTCGCTTATGGTAGTGTGGATCTCTTCTTCAGTATATCTATTTTTATGACCGACAATCTGTGGTTGTCGGACCCGGAAACCGCGTTCAATGAATGGCAACGCGCCGAAGCGGCAGGAGCGGACAGACGAAGGTTTGCAGAGCGCTCAATCGTCCAGCACTGTTCAATGTTTGCGCGCTTCCATCGCTATTTGCGAGCGCATGGTGCGTCTGTGTCGACGTTTGGCACAGGCGATATCGAAGGCTTCTTTTCGCACCTCGAGCGTGATTGCAAGCCCGGTACGTCGACGCGCCAGCGTTACCTAAAGCTCATGGATCGGTTGTCGCGTCATCTAGCGTTGCGGGGTCTTCGCAAAGACAACCCGGCCGCGAAGCTCTTGCCGCGAGAGCACTGGCCGGAGGTCGAACCGACGCCCGTTTATCTGTCGGCGGAGGACGACGCGCGCCTGCAAGCTGTCTACCAAGCGCCGCATCCAGAGTCGTTCAAGGAATTGCGCAATGCCACTATCGTCGCGCTGCTGCTCGGCACCGGGATAACGGTGGCTGAGCTGAGCGCGCTGGCCACGCACGACCTAGACGTGAGTGACGCACGAGTCAGTGTGCTCATCAAGAAGCGCGGGCCGCGCATCGCGCGCCGCGTGCCCGTTGACGCGTTTGCCGTTGAAATTGTCCGGCTGTATGCCAATGCGCGTTCCGCGTTGCTGTGCCCGGCCGACCTTCTTTTTGTCGCGACGGCTAGCGGAAAACCGATGAAGGCCGGCACCTTGGGGCAGTGCGTCCAATTTGCGTTGCGAGTGATTGGGACGGCCGCGGCCGACGAAAGCCCGCGACTGCTGCGGAACACTTACTGCCGGCGGCATCTCATCGAAGGCAAGACCAACGAGCAGATAAGCAGCCTGATGGGGTTGTCGAGTCACAGGACGGTGACGCGGTTGCGCGAAACCCTCCCCGCTGAAGAGTCGGGCGACGTCCAAAAAAGCGAAGAAGTCACTTAGCCCCTATTGTTTGGGCACCAGCGTGAGCTTCTCTCTTCGCGTGAGGCGTTGGGTTGCCATAGACAGCGAGCATCTTCGGGCGGACCGCCGCAGAATCCCTAAAAGTCGGAAGGGTAGACGAACCGACTCGGACACTTAACGTGAAGAAGGGGCGCGCTACTACCACTGCGACCAAGCGAGAGGATCTAGCAGTTCGCTATGCGGCGACTTTACACCAGGACAGCAGCTCCCGAAGCGAATGAATCGAAATTACCGCAAACGTTTGCGGCACGGGCATGAGCAAAACCGATGGTCTTTTACAACATATATTGACAATTGCAGATTTCATAAAACAGAAAGCTTGTTGGAAGGAAATCAGTAATCGTTAGAAAGAATTTTGTTTCGGCTCGCCGCTGTACGGGCATGTCGCGACCCCGCGCCACGCTTGGGTGAAAGACACCTCGAGCAAATTCAATGGCCTCTTTCATCGATTGGGCGATGAGGCAGATTTTATTATTGGGTCGGATCACCGTGTCAATACCTGTCGGATCTTTCAGGTGGAAGTCTCAGCAACTCTTTTGGTAGCATCTCGCTGATGTTTTCGGGGGCTACCCGTCATCATGCGAGTCGATGGCGGAGCAAATAAGTAATCATTCATAAACCGAGCGCAGATCGCCATTCATGGCGGCACGGACGCTTCGGCGAGATAGACCAATGCAATTGCGGACAAACCGTGCGGGGTTCACGGTAGCAACTGTCGATTTGGTGCGCGCGCGTTCTTCGCGTACGCTTCGACATACAAGCCATGCGGCACTGCTGGCCTTCTTGGTCGCAGGTGTTGCCCATGCGGGCACCGCGCCCGGTATCGTGCCGGACGGGGGCACGCATACGAGCGTGACGACCTCGAGCAACGGGCGCCAAACCGTCTCGATCGCGCCTTCCACCTATGGCGTTTCGAGCAACACCTATTCGAATTTCAACGTCACCCGTGCCGGCGCGGCGCTCGACAACACGAGCGCCAACGCACGCACCATCGTCAATCAAGTCACGAGCACGAACCCGAGCTTGATCGAAGGCGACATCACCGTGCTCGGCTCGCGCGCGAACGTAGTGCTCGCCAATCCGAACGGCATTACTGTGAACGGCGGATCGTTCGTCAACACAGGCCATGCGGCGCTCACGACAGGGCAAGTCAGCTATGTCGATGTGCCGCTGGCGCCAGGGCAGTACCAGCGCAACATCGTGCTCAGCACGCAAGGCGGCACGATCACGGTTGGGCCCGGCGGGTTGGCTGGAACGTTGATCGGGCTTGAACTGATCGCCAAGCAGATTCAACTGAACGGTCCGGTGACGAACGCGTTCTCATCACCCACCGCCTATGTGCGTGGGGTTGCAGGGACGTCGCAGATCACGTTGAACACGGGCGTGTCGCCCGACGATAACAACAACGACTGGCTTTCGCTGGCCAACACGCAGATCGCCAACCCGAACGCCATCGCGATCGACGTCGAACCCACGGGCAGCATCACCGCGGGCAGCATCAAGCTCATCGCGACGGACCTCGGCGCGGGCGTACGCAGCGCGGGCGCGATGCTCGTCAGCACAGACCCGACGCACGCGAGCCCGGTGCTCGTGAGCGCGGGCGACTTCACACTCAGCGCGGCTGGCGACGTTCAACTGCTTACCGGCAGCAGCGTGAAGGCGGAGGGCGGCAACGTCTCGATCAAGACGAGCGGCGCGCTGTCGCTCGAGGGGGCGAACGTGATGGCCGTCGGTGGCGGCGTCACGATGTCGAGCCATGGTTTTAGCGCCACCAACGACGGTGCGACCGAATCGACAATCGCGTCCACCACCAGTGGTGTCGTCATCCAAAGCACCGGCGACTTCACCCTGCAAAGCAGCCTGATCCAAGGGGCGACACGTATTCAGAACGATACGGACTCGCTAGGCGCCATCACGTTGTCGGCCACCGGTAACTTCACCAATGAGTCGGATACGTCCCAGCCCGGTACGCTCGGCATCATCTTCGGGCAAGCCGACGATGTGGTGATCAATGCCGGTGGCAGCGTCGTCAACCGAAACGCACGTATCGAGTCGAACTACAACATCACGGTCGGCGCCGGCGGCGACATCGACAACGTGATCGATCACACGCCCGGGATGAACAACGGCGTAGCGACGAGCTACTCCGATCATGGCCATCGCCTCCTGTTTCTCACGGCGAACGACGTCGGTTTTTCGATCGACTACGGGTCACTGCCGGCCCCCGCGCAGCTGTCGTACATCTCTTCCCAAGGGGGCAAGGTATCGTTGACCGGCAGCAACGTCACGAACGACGGCGGCAGCATCATCGCCAACGGCGACAGCACCGCGACGAATAATGTTGCCGTTGCAGGCGCCGGTGAGATTGCGATTACGGCACGGCAGCAGTTCAACAACCAAGCGGAATTCACCGGCCACGCGTCGTTTCAGCAATCGTGTTTGATCTTTTGCCACGAGAGTGCGTCGAGCACCGTGCAGCCGTTCGGCGGAATGATTCAGGCGAACGGCGATATCTCGATCAAGGCAGGCACGCAAGCACTGAACGTCGGCGGATACGTCGACTCATTCGGCGGCAACTTGACCGTCACCGCGCCGACGGTCACTGCGCGCGGCATCATGGGCTATACGGCCTATAACCGCAATTTCGGGCTTAAAGCGTGGTTCGGCAACAGCTGGGCCGCGCTCTATGCCAATGACGACGGCGGTCTTTTCGAAGCGGCCTCGGGCAAAGTGACGTTGGTCGGGCAAGGCGTCATCGACGGCGGTTCGTTCTCCGGCGCCGGCGGCGTAACGGCAACGAACGGCATCGTGACGGTCGCCGCGCCGTATCACCAACCGGTAACGATCGGTGGACATTTGGGGTTGGTGTCGTGGCTCGGTCTCTAAGCGTCGCGTCGGCACGTCTATCGCTCGCGCTCGCGTTGTCGTGGACGGCATGTCACGCCGTCGCGCAAGCGGTACCCGCGCAGCTGCCGCGGCCAGTAGCTGCCCAACCGAGCATGCCGGCGGCTGCGCCTGCCTTGCCGAGCGTCCAGGATCCCGGTCAGCGCATGCTCGACGACGCGCGCACGCAACAGCGGCAACGCGAACTCAATGCGGCGCCGGCACAGATTCAGGCCGCGCCGCCAACGTTGCCCGCCGCGCCCAATCTTCCGGCAGATGCCGATATTGAATCGCTGCCCGAATCCGGGCCGACGTTCCTCATCGATCGCATTGCGTTCTCGGGCGAGAAGGTGCTGTCGGACAAGCAACTCGATGCGGTGACGCGCCCGTTCATCGGCAGACATCTTGGCCGCAATCGTATCGACTTGCTGCTGCGTCGCTTGACCGAGGCGTACATCGAGAACGGCTACATCACGACGCGCGTGTACCTGAGCACGCCACAGCATCTTTCGACGGGAACGCTCGCGATCACCATCGTGCCGGGACGCATTGAAGCGTTGATGCTCAACGGCGCACCGTTGAGGCCCGCTCCACCTCTGCCCAAGAGCGGGCTGCCGAACACCAAAGGCGGCGGATTGTTGACCGATGCGGGCACGGCATGGGCCTTCCCAGAAAGTGTCGGTGACGTGTTGCGATTGCCCGATCTGGAGCAAGGAGTCGATCAAATCAATCGATTGCGTCGCAATCGAGCGCAGATCCAGGTCCTGCCGGGGCAGGCGGCGGGCGATTCGATCGTCGCGATCACCAATCCGTACGGCAATCGATTCAACTACAACCTTGGCGTCGACAACTACGGCGATCCCTCGACAGGCAAGCTTCGTTACCGAGGAGGCGCCGAAGCGGACAATGTCCTGGGTTTTCAGGAGTCCTTAGGACTGTCGTACATCGGCAGCACCGATACGAATGCGGTTGTGTTCTCGGCTGCCGTGCCGTTTGGTTTTCAGACACTGAGCTATACGACATCGGTATCGGAGTATCAGCAGCTGATTGGCGATTCCGCGCTGCTGTATGGCCGCACGTTCAGCCAGATCCTCGGTTGGAACGACGTGTTTGCCCGCTCGGCGGCGTCGCGGCTCTCTGTCGATGCAACGCTCACGAAGATGAGCTCGCAGCGCAACATCAACGACTTCGAGTTCGCGCCCGAGAACCTGACGGTACTGCGCGTAGCGGTGTCGGGGCTTTGGCATTTCGAGGCACACAAGCAACCGGCGGCGGTGACCGCGGAGTTTGGCGTCGCGCAAGGGTTGCCATGGCTTGCCGCGACACACGACCTAGCCGGCATCGGCGAGAGCGATGCGCACGCGCAATTTACGCGTGTCGATTGGAATGCAACGCTGCAACTGCCGCTTGCGAGTATCGGGCCCACCGATTGGGTTTACCGCGGCACACTCAACGGCCAATACAGCCACGATGCCCTGTTCGGCAACGAGCAAATTTTTCTGGGCGGAAGCGATACCGTTCGCGGCTTTACGCAGGCAGCGGTGACGGGCGATAGCGGCTTCTATCTGCGCAACGAATGGGTTTGGTCGAATGCACCGGCCTGGCATGACGCGCACTGGGAGCCTTACGTCTTTCTCGATGGCGGCAAGGCGCACCTCGTTGCGCAAGGCGGGTGGCCGTCGATGGCGGGCGCGGGTATCGGTGCCCGCGCGCAGTGGACGTTTCATTCCCAATCGATATCGGGCGAGGTGATGGCCGGGCAAGCGTTGTTGCAGCCCGCCGCGCTGGGCCCGAAATCGCGCGTGCTGCTTTTTACTTTGAATTGGGCGACGTAGGCGGAATGAGTGCCGCGCACATTGCTCTCTCATCCAACTGATCACGAGGATATCCGATGAAACACCGAAAGAACCTGAGCACGACGCTTAAACGCGGCATCGCTGCTGCGGCCGTATTGTCCGCACTTGTTGCGCCGGCGTTGGGCGCGCAACCGACGGCGCCCGCTGCCGGCGGCGCCGCATTGCCTGCAGGCGTCGTTGCACGCGTGAACAGCGTCACGATTGCGCAATCGGACTTGGACGCGGCGGTGCGCCAGAGCGGGCAGCAAGACACGCCGGCACTGCGCGCTTCGCTGAAGAACCAGCTCATCGCTCGCGAACTATTCCGCCAGGCTGCGCAAAAGCAGCACTACGACACGCACGCCGATGTGAAAGCCAACCTGGAGCAAGCGAAGTCGATGCTGATGATGCAAGCGTACTTGCGTGATGCGATCAAACCGACGCCCGTCGCCGATGCGGACGTAAAGGCGAAATACGACGCGATCGTCGCTTCGCTCGGTCAGAACGAATACAAGCCTAGCGCGATCGTCGTGAAAGACGCGGCGACCGCGAAGACGGTGCTCGATCAGTTGAAAAAACGCGGCGATTTCGCGCAGTTGGCGAAGCAATACAGCCAAGGGCCGAACGCCGCGCAAGGCGGTTCGCTGAACTGGGTGTCGTTCAAGACGCCGATCACCGAAGGACAGACGCAAGGTTGGCCGCAGCCGTTGGCCGAAGCGCTCGTGAAGTTGCCGCAGGGTGCGATCTCGAGTGCGCCGGTGCAAGTGGGCGACGCGTTCTGGATACTGCGTGCCGATCAAATGCGTCCTACGCAGGTGCCTACGTTCGATCAGTCCAAGGATCAACTGCGTAAGGAACTCGAGCAGGTTGCCGTGGCGAAGGCGACGGCGCAGGTCGTGACCGACCTCGTGAAGAGCGCGCATATCGAGCAGTAACCGAAGCACGCATCGAGCTACTCGGAACTGAAAGACGAACGCATGCTGTGCCGGCGGGCCGCCGGCATGCAACGACGTAGACAATAAACAAAGAACGACCTACACCGATATGAACAAGTCGATACGGGGTGGCTGGCAACGGCTGGAACAAGCGCGCGTGGCGCGCGAGCGACTGCAATTGCTAACGGGCGAGCGCTCTGCTAATGGGGAGCCGCGCCGCTATCGTGCTTGGCAACGCGCGCTGAGCGCGCTTGTTGCAGCTACCCTGTTCATCGGCCCGATCACGATGACGGTCGAGCAAGGCCGTTCGGCGGCCGGCATGATCGCGGCGGGCGAGCATCGTTTGGGTGACGATGCTTGGCGCGAGATTCAAGATCTCGCCTCGCTGCGCATCCGCTTCGCGATGCAAACGGCCGAAGCGGCGGCGATTGCGGATCCAAATGCACCGCTCTCGTTTCAACCGAAGGTCACTCAATCGACAGGCTCGGGCGGCGGCGTACCCGTCGTCAACATCACCGCTCCCAACGCGGCAGGGATCTCGCTCAATCAATATCAAAGCTTCAACGTCGACCCGGTCGGGTTGATTTTGAACAACAGCTTGCAAGGCGGTACGACGCTGACGGGCGGCACCGTTGCCGCTAACCCGAATTTGAACGGCCACACGGCAAGCATGATCGTGAACCAGGTTACCTCGACCGGCAGCGCGTTCATGAGTGTGCTCAATGGTCCGCTCGAAGTGTTTGGCGCACCGGCTACGGTGATCATTGCGAACCCGAATGGGATCGCGGTACGAGGTGCGGGGTTCACGAACACCATCGGCGTGACGCTGACGACAGGCACGCCGCGGTTTTTGACGAGTATCGGTGGTACGCAAACGGACTTCACGAACGCGCAGGCGGTGGCGTATGACGTGAAGGGCGGTCACATTCAGATCGAAGGTAACGCGGGCACGAATGGTCCCGGGGCCGGGATCGAAGGCACGGTCGGCACGATCGATTTGATCGGCGAGACGGTGGGGATCAATGCGCCGCTTTATGCCGGCACGAAGATCAACGTGATCGCGGGCGATCAGGTAGTGAGCCCGAGTGTGACGGATGCAACGGGTACGACGTACTCGACGCAAACGAATGGCAGCGCGAACAACGCGGCTTCGATCGGCAACGCGACGCAAGGCTACGCGATCGATGCAACGAACTTCGGCGCGATGACGGCCGGGCAGATTTCGGTGATCGGCACCGCGCAGGGGATGGGGGTGCGCACAGATGCCGCGCTCTCGGCCAATGCGGGGAACTTGACGCTTGCGTCGAATGGGGATTTGACGACGAACGGCGCAGGACTCAGCGTCGGCAACTACAACGTGACGGCGGCCGGCGACATCTTGTCGACTGGAACGGTGACATCAAATGCAGACTTGTCGATGTCTGCGGGGCGCAACGTCAGTATTGCCGCGCAGACCACAGCGGTCAACGACATCGCACTCTCAGCGGGACAAGACGTTGCCTTGACCGGGTCGTTGGCGAGCGGCAAGGCGTTTAATGCGAACGTCGGCGGCGCGTTCAACATTGCTGGCTCGCTCTTGGTCGGCACGAATGCCTCGATCACGAGCGGAACGTTCGACGTACCGGGTGTCGCCATCGTCCAGCAGAACGGGGCCGTAACCGCGCAAGGGGACATCACAGGGAGCGGGTCAATCGCGTTTGGCCAGAGTGGCGCCCTCACCAGCGGACAGGACATATCGCTGGCCGGCAAGCTCCTGTCCAACGGATTGCAGCTCACGGCTGCCAATTCCGTGACTCTGACGAGTGTGCAAGCCGGCGGCGCATTTTCGGTCGTGGCCAACGGCAATGCCGGCGGCGGCGATGTCACATTCAATGGCTCGGCAGCGGCGGTCGGTACGACGAGCGTGCAAGCGGCGCGCGATGTGAACGTGAACGCTACGCTAGCGGGCGGCGCACAGGTTGGCGTTACTGCGCAGCGGAACGTAACGGTCGCGAATGCCGGCACGATGCAGTCAATCGGCGATCTGACGGTGGCGGCATCGACGGGTCAACTCCAGTCCAATGGAACGATCAATAGCGGCGGCAAGCTGTCGGCCAGTGCTGCCGGCGATATTTCGCTGAACGGGGCGACGACCGTGACAGGCGACGCGTCGCTAACTGCCGGCCACGACGTCGTGAACACCGGCACGCTCGCCGGGCAGGGTGGCGCGTCGCTGACTGCCGGCCATGACGTGGCGCTCGGCGGAACGAGCGGCTTCGGCAACGATGTTGTGGTCAGCGCATCGCATGACGTGTCAGTGTCCGGCTCCTTGCAAGGGGGCAATGTCACGCTCGACGCCGGAAACTCAGCGGCGTTGAACAATGTCCAGGCCAACTCCGCGTTATTGGCGACAACCCATGGCAACGCGGGCGGGGGTGGAATCGATGTCAACGGTTCAGTCACGTCGCAAACCGGGACGACGCTGAGTGCCGCGACCTCAGCGTCGATCGCTGGCACGCTTGCTTCGTCGGCAGCGCTGAACGTGACGTCGGCGCTCGATACGTCGATATCGGGGACGGTGAAATCCAACGGAAGCATGGCTTTGACCAGCGCGTCGGGCTCGGTGAATAGCACTGGCCTCGTGGAGTCCGGTACCGATCTGACGATGAATGCTGGGACGTCGATCGACCTTGGAGCGAACACAACTTCGGCGCTTGGCAATATGTCGTTGACGGCGCGCCAAGACATCGTCGCGAATGGAACTGTCGTTGCCCAGGGCACGGGCACGCTGAGCGCAGGCCGTGCGATTTCCGGCGCGGCTTCGTGGGCGTTCGGATTGGACGCCACGTTAAATTCCACAGGCGACACCACGCTGACTGGGTCGTTGCGTGGAGCGACGGTACACGCGACCGCAGGCGGTGAAGCCACGTTTCACGACGTTCAGGCCGGTTCGACAATCGCTCTCGGGGCGATGGGCGATGTCAATCTGACCGGGACCCTCGCGGGAGGCGCAACGGTTGGGGTGACCGCGGGCCAGAACATCAACGTCAGTGGCTCGTTGCAGTCCACGGGCGACGCAACATTGATTGCGCTCGGTGGCAACGTTGGTTTGACCGGCTCCCTAAACAGCAGCGGCAAGCTATCGGCGCAGGCGGGAAGCGATGTCAACATGGGCGGGACAACGACGGTTGCGCTCGACACGACATTGCAAGGTGGCCGAGACGTCAATGTGACCGGGACGGTCAACGGTCAAGGTAATGGAACAATCGTCGCAGGCCGCAACATCGGTGGGGGCGGGACCATCGGATTTGCTCAAGCAGCGACACTTACGGCGGGTGCGGACATCACGCAGGGTGGCTTGATCCAAGGACAGACTGTCACGGCAACTGCGGGCGGCAATGCGGCCGTCAACAGCATCGAGTCAGCATCGAGCATCAGCTTGGGCGCCGGCATCTCGGCTATCGGCGACCTAACGGTATACGGCGTAGTAGGCGCCGCTGGCGCGGTGATGGCGTCAGCGACGGGCGGGATAACGATCGCTACTGCGGGCAAAATCGCCGCTGGTACGACAGCGGGATTGGCGGCGTGGGGCGATATCGGCGTGGCCGGCGCGATCGAATCGAACGGCAACATGTCGATCACGTCGCAATTCGCCAGCGTGAACGCGACTGGCGGCGTCAATAGCGGCGGAACGCTCGGTATCGCAACAGGACTCGACCTCGCGCTGGGAACTAGCACGTCCGCGATCGGCGACGCCACGCTTAACGCAGGACGCGACGCCGTGCTCAATGGCACCTTCGTGGGCCAGGGAAGTGGGTTCATTAGCGCGGGGCGCGACATAACGGGCGCCGGCACACAGGCATTCACGAATTCGGCTGTCCTTGCCGCGCAACGCGACGTTTCGTTGTCCGGTTCCTTGCAGGGCAACTCCATCCAGGCGACGGGCGGCGACAACGCCGCACTGAATAACGCAACCTCTTCGGCCACGTTGACGTTGACCGCCAACGGAACAGGCGGCAACGGCGATGCCTCGATTACCGGAACCGCAAGCTCGGCCGGTGCGGCCTCGATCAATGCGGCGCGCGATGTCCTAGTGGCGGGAGCCGTCGGCAGTAACGCAACGTTGACGATGTCCGCGCAACGTAATGTCACGACGAGCGGCAGTGCCACATCGGTCGGCGATCTCGATGTGACGGCGACCAACGGAAGCGCAGCGTTGACGGGGAGCACGACGACGTCGGGCGCGTTGAAGGTCGTGAGCGGACTCGATACGCACCTCGGTGGGCAAATCGCAGTCGCGGGCAACGTGACTGTGCAAGCGGGCCGCGACGTCCAGTTGACTGGGGCATTGGCGGGGCAAAGCGCGGGAACGTTGACGGCAGGTCACGACTTTACGGGTGGCGGCTCGGGCGCGTTCGCGCAAACGGCGACGTTGCAATCGGCGCATGACTTTGCACTGACGGGCTCGTTGCAGAGCTCGAGCGTGACGGCAACCGCAGGGAACAGCGCGGGTTTCGGCAGCGTTCAGGCTGTGAGCGGGAACCTGGCAGTGACGACCAACGGAACCGGCGGTGGGGGCGATATTACCTTCGGTGGTGCTGCTACCGCGTTGGGTGCCATCGCGTTGCAAGCCGCTCGCGACGTGACAAGTTCGAGCTCATTGGAGGCGGGAGGAACGACGAGCATCGCCGCTGCGCGCAACGTGGCGATCGGCGCGACGAACTCGACCGGTGATTTGACGATTGCGGCGGGCGGCGGTCTGACGGTTACGGGCGCCGCGACGACGAACGGAAATCTGAAAGCGAACGCGGGCGCCGATCTATCGCTGGGCGCGGCGCTTGCCAGCGGAACGTTAAACTTGAGCGCGCTGGGCTTGAACGGAGCGGGCGACGTTAGCGTTGCCGGCGTCATGGGCTCAGGCGGCGCGACTCAGGTCTCCGCAGCCAGAGATATCTCGGTCAGTGCAAATGTATCGACGGGCGACAAGCTGACGCTGGTGGCCGGCCGCAATGTGTCGGTCGGTGGAAATATCGCTGCTGGAGGCGACACGAGCCTGACGGGAACGGCGGGAAATATTGCGGTAACCGGGACGACTTCGAGCGTTGGAAACTTGAATGCAACCGCCGCGGGTGCGCTCGCGCTGGGTGGGGGATTGGTCAACGGCGCCACGACGTTGACTTCCGGCGGTACCACGACGTTGACGGGGACGCTCTACGGGCTTAACGCTGCAACTATCACCGCCGGCGGTGCAATTGCCGGTGGAGGAAATCTGACGATCGGCGGTGACATCGCGCTAAATGCCGGCTCCGGTGTCACGCTTGGCGGAATTCAGGGTGCTGGGCAGTTGCTGGCGACGGCGAACGGCGACATGTCGTTCGGTGCGACGACCGCCGTCGGCAATGTCAGCGCGACTTCGCACTCCGGTAGTGTGATGTTCAATGGCGCTCTGCAAACAGGAGGTAACACTCAAATTCAGGCGGCGGCAAACGCCGCTATATCGGGCGGCATTTCGTCGATGGGCACCGTCAATGTCACGGGCACAAACGGAAACGTGTCGGTCGGTGGCGTGTCGAGCAATGGCGATACGACCTTGACGGCTGGGCAGACGTTGACGTTGAGCGGAACGAGCGTCGTAGCCGGACAGCTCGCGCTTTCTGGCGGCAACGTGACGCTGAGTGGCGGCACGAGCAGTTCTAAGAGCATCGCCGTTTCCGCGCAAGGGACGCTCGATGCGAGCAACGCATCGCTCGTGGCGACTCAGAATTTGCAGGCGAGCGGTACGAACGTGACGCTTGGCAATGCGATTGTCGGTGGAACGTTGAATGCGCAAGCGTTGAATCAGTTGTCGCTCGTGGGTAGTGCGATAGATGTTGTCGGGCAGGCGACGCTGACTTCGCAGAATGCGCTGACTAACGCGACGAGCGTGCTGGCCGGCGGCGGGCTTACCGTGTCGGCGGTGAATCTGACGAACGAGGCAAATGCTTCGTTTGCATCGACGGGTTTGACATCGATTCAGGCGACGAACTTTACGAACGCGGGATTGGTGAACGGCGCCACGACGAATGTGAATGTCGCAGGGGCGTTGACGAACCTTGGCGGGTCGTTGATGGGGCTTTCCGCGCTGACGATCAACACGGGGACGCTGAACAATCAGAACGGGGTGATCTTTGCGGGCAATCCCAACACGCCGAATGCGCCGACGACGGGTGACGTTTCGCTGACGATCAATGGCGGGGGTAGTGCGTTTTACAACGTGGGGGGTCAGTTGCTGGCGCAGCGGAATTTCACGTTGAACGCGGTGAGCGCCGCTCTCGATCCGTCGCAAGGAACGATCAGCCAAGGCGGGCAGCTTTCGATCACCGCTGGCTCCATCGACGTCAACGGGACCTGGAACTATGGTGGGCAGAGCGTTGCCATTAATGGGCTGAATGGCATCACCAACAACGGCACCATGACTGGCACCGCGCCGTTGACGATTTCGACAGGAGGGACGTTTACCAATGCAGGAAATGTCACCGGCAATGATGTCACGTTCAATGGGACGCTTTATAACGCAACCAATGCGGTGATGCATGCGGGCGATGTGCTCGCGCTCAACGGCAACGCGACGAATCGCGGCACGGTGGAGGCGGTGAATGCGGTCAACGTGACGGGCGGATCCTATGACAACCAAGGGGCGACGACGCAGGCGCAAGGGAACATCAGCTTCAATTTGGGCGGCGACCTCAACAACGTCGGTGGCTCGATCGTCTCAAATGCCAACATCACCATTCGGGCAGCGTCAGTCGAAAACGATCAGACCGCACCTACCGGTACGACGACAACAACGACCACGACTACGGATCCGAATTTGCTGTGGTCAAGTGTCATCGGCACGGAGAGCTGGGCCTATGACTGGGGCGGATGCGGCGAGTGCGATTACGGAACAGGGACTGCGCAAGCCACCGGAACGCTAGGCAATCTTCTGTCGCCGACGGGGCTGTGGGGCACGATGCAGAACGTCACAGTTGGAAACCCCTGCCGATTCAATTGTGGCCCGTCCTCGTCAGCGACCCCGATTGCGGGATCGGGGGCTGTGACCTTTGCCGAATTCAGCGCCGAGACCCGTACGGCCACGCAATGGGACACGCCCGTCTTCCAGAACTTTTGGGCGCCTGTCACGGCGCCAATTCCAGGCCAGCTTGGTTCAGTGACACTGACCTTGCCAACCGTCTATGCGACAACGGTCTCGCAGCAGATCGGGACGGCCGGCGTGATTGCGGCCGGCGGTGCCGTATCGTTGACAGCGAATTCGCTCTCGAATCGCGGCGGCCAGATAGGCGCGGGCGGCGACGTTACGCTGAACACACAGTTGCTGAGTAACGGCGCAGTTGCGCCGACACTGACTGCGCAATCCACGGATTGGGTGGATCCAGGACAGCTTTCCGCATTTATCAACTCTCTCAATTCGCTTGGAGCCATTGGCGTTTGGGGGACGGCAAATCAAACGGGCGAGTGGGGCGAACCGCTACCTCCTGTTGAGTTTTCTCCTTCGTTCAGTTCCGCGCCAACAGCGTTGTCCACCGTGACTTGGTCTTCACCAACTGGCACGGTATCGGCTGGCGGAAACCTGAATATCTATGGCGGAAACCTGATCAATGCGGGAACGCTGTACGCGCAAGGGAACGTCGGTCTCTACGCATCGAGCGTTGTGAACCAGGGCGGCTACGATACGCAATATACGTCGCAAGCGGGATGCGTGTCTGGTTCGACAAATATCGCGTGTGCGAAAGGCGCGCAGCCGCGCGGCACCAACCCTAACACCACAACCTTTAGCTATACCCAGAATGACGCCACGATCTATGCAGGCAATGATCTCGTCATCGCTGCGGGCCAGGTAAACAATACATTCGGTAACCTACTTGCAGGTCACAACATTGTCATCGGCGGTGTCGGAACGACCGCTAGTTCGACTACGCCCGCACAAAGCTTGAACAACACGTCGGGCAACATCGTTGCCGGCAACAACATCACGCTGAATGTTTCCGGCGCAATCACGAATAACCTGCCGCCTCCTGTCCCTGTGCATGAGAACTATGGATCGAAGGAACAGTACTCCGGTTGCATGACGGCAGGGGGCTACAAAGAAAGCTACTGCGAGGGCTACGTCGACCAGCAATCCGGCAGCTCGTCCGTTATTAGCGCGGGGAACAACCTGCAAATCAACGCGGGGACGCTGACGAACATCGGCAGTTTGATCGCTGCCGGAAACAACGCGACGATCAATGTTGCTGGCCCCGTTGTCAATGAGGCGCAGACGCTCAACGCCTACTGGCACTCCCATTGGGTTCAAAAGACGGGGATGTTCAGCAGTGACAAGCGTCACGACATTTGGGCGTGCGGCTCTGCTGCCGAATGCACGGCGCTATACGGCAGCGCTTACACGAGCACGGGCGGCACGATCGATCCGCCGCAACCGGTGGGTAACATAGCGGCGACGATCCAGGCACCGAATCTTTCCATTTCGTCCGACGGTCAGATTCAAAACATCGGCAATGTGCTCGGCACGTCCGTGTCGCTCACAGGGCAAAAGCTCATCAACGGCATTACCACGGCGAACACGTACACGCCGCGCGTCAACAATCCATCGCAAGTCATTTCATTGAGCCCGGTGGATTTGCCGGGATTGAATCTCGCGAAGCCTCGCAGCGTGGGGTCAGGCAAGTTGCCCACGGCGGTCGCTGGTGAGGCGTCGTATGTAGACACATCGCTCGGTTCATCGGCGGTGGGCACGGTGAGTCCGCAGGTTTTGTTGAGCAACCTCCCTCAGAACTTGCAGCCCAGTTCGACGCTCTTCTATTACAACCCTCAGGAAGAGGACTTGTTGCTGCAGCAAGCAGCGTTGCAACAAACGGGTAAAGCCAGTTTCATCGACGGACTGACCTTCGATAGTAAGAACGACATCTCGGTCACGGACCAGGAGAAGGCGTACCTGTATCAGAACGCCATCGACTACGCGAAAGCAAATGACATCAAGCTAGGCGATGCGTTGACGCAGCAGCAGATCAACACGTTGGATAAGCCGATGCTCTGGTACGTCGAGCAGACGGTGCCGGATCCGGAGTGCAAAGCGACGGGCACGGCAACGTGTCCGACCATCACGGCGTTGATGCCCCAGGTGTATTTGCCGACCAATACGGCGGCGATGTCGGCGGGCGGCAATATCGAAGGGCAAAACGTCACGCTGAACTTCGACAAGGACGGCAACGGCAGCGTTCTGAACACCGGCAGCATCACGGCAACGGACACGTTGACCGTGAATACGAACACGCTGACCAACGAAGCGAATCAGGTCAACGTCGGTCAGATTTGGCAGAAGGTTAAAGGCGGGTACGTCGACACGACGGGCACGGAGGTCCAGCCGGGCGGCTTCATGAGCGCCGCGAACATGGATCTGAACGCGCAGACGTTGAGTCAGGTCGGCGGTGCGCTTCAGCAATTGAATGCGGACGGCACGCTTGATCAGGCCGGCACGCAGCAGATGCTGGCGGCGCTTCAGCAGCAGCTGGGCGGCAACTTCACGCAGATGGCGTTGACCGATCACCTGCACACGGATTTTGTGAAGGACGGTGGCGGGCTGCCGATGTTTGTGGTCGCGGCGTTGGCGATTGCTGCTTCCATCGTCACGGCTGGGGCCGCGGCGGCGGCACTCGGTGTCGCATTGGCGTCGATGTCGCTGCCGATGGCAATGACCGTCGGTGCGCTCAGCGCGATGGCGGGGAGCGCTGTGGGGCAACTGGCGTCGGGCCAGGGCTTGAATTTTGGCGAAATCCTGAAAAGTGGCGTGGTGGGGGCGCTGACGGCGGGGGCATTCTCAGCGTTGGGTGCCGGTACGCAAGGACTTCAGCAGTTCGGAAGCAAGATCGCGACCAATATTGGTAGCGTGACGGTATCCGATGTTGGGCAGGCGCTGGGAACGATCGCCGAGCGCGGTGTAGTGACGGCCGGTATCGACACTGCGGTGGAAGGCGGCAGCTTTGGACGTGCGCTCGAGAACAGTGTGATCAGCGATGTAGGTGCGGTCGGGGCATCGGCGATCGGTGCAGCGTCGGCGAACAAAGAATCCTTGCTCGCGGAGCGTACCCCTGGGTACGTGTTGGCTCACGCTGGCTTGGGGTGTGCGCTATCCGCCGCCGAGGGGGATGGATGCGCGGGAGGGGCCATTGGGGGAGCGGTGTCGGCGTTCACGGCCAATGGGATCGCGGAGGCGGTGACTGGTGGTCAAGGGGTGACGAGCCCCGCGCAGTTGGCCATGATTACGGCGGGTACGACGCTGTTGGGCGGGGGGATCGCAGCGGCGTTGGGCCAAAACGCGGCGGCAGCGGTGAATGCTGCTGCGAATGAAACGCTGAACAATGCTTGCGAGCACGCGTGCGGACAAGACAAGAACGACGTCGTAAAGCCGGTTCAGTTGGAGCCGCAGTCCGGGGTGCATGAGGAGGTCAACACTAACCCATCGACAGGCGTCGAGACGGTAACGGAAACTGTGGGTGGCTTGCCATTGGTCTCCGCACTTGCCGGGGCGGGTCAGAGTCCTGCGGCGAACGGCGCGGGCACTGCAATACAAACGTATTGGCCGACGAACGGCGGATTCCTTCTTTCTCCGACAATCGGACCGCTCGATCCTGGTTATCAATTCGATAGGTACGGTGGCTTCTTCAATGAAGCAGGTCAGTTTCAAGACTTCGGCAACTACGTAGCGCCGGTCGATGTTCCATTTGGGATGCGATCGCTTCCTGCTGGGACTGCGAGCAGACCTCTAACAACATACGAGGTGGTGCAGCCAATACCTGGTGTTATGAGCGGCCCGGCTGCTCCAGCGTTCAATCAACTTGGCTTAGGCATGCAGCATCAGTTGCCAATGACTATTCAGGACTATATTGAGCAGGGCTTCATTAAGATCATCAATCAGGTGATCCCGTCGAAGCCGTGATTCGGTAGGTGGAAGGAGGATAAGAGGTGGTTGACGAGAAAAAGTACTTGAACGTGGATCCGATGAAGGGGTTTCCAGCAGGAGAGAGCATTCGATACGAATGCCTTGCCTGCGGTGATACGTTGTTGTCCATTCCGCCCCACGCGATTGCCTGCAAGTGTCGGAATGTAATCGTGGATGTTGATGCGGGTCGCGTTACGGTAAAGGACGCGACGAAGTTCAGGGCGTATGTAGCTTCATAGGCGAAGCTCAGGCACGGAAACGCCGGCGTCGCAACTTCATGAACCCGGCTTCGGCCGGGTTCGCTGCCTAGATGGCCGTTTAGGCGGGCGTGATCACAAGCCGCTGTTGCTGGACTTCGATCTTGAGTCGCTGGTAAGGCATGAAGCCGGCTTGCTCGAGCCACCGGCCGGAGAGTTTGAACCAAGGCACGAGAGGCGGGGCGGGCCGCCGGCGAGGTGAGTAGGGTCGCCAGCGCGGCGATCGCTGAATCGTGACGTTGCGGGAGGGGTGTGCGTCGTCAAATGCTTTAAGATTGGCGTCAGCCATATCGACTCCTAGTGCGAGTTGATGGTGGTCAGCGGGTCGTGAGTGCTGGTAACACTTGCGGCCCGCGCTGCGTTTACGGCGAAGGAAGGGGTAGCCGTTCTCCGGTTGGTGGTGCTGTTAAGTCTTTGATTGTATTTAAAATCAGTAGTCCTAACCATTGATCGAATGGCCTAGGACGCTCAGTAATGTCCAGCGGCCCTACGGGCCGAAGCACACGAGGGCCGGGGGTAAATCGCGGGCTTCGTCCCTGCGGCCCGAATCCCACGATTAAACATAACGCTGGGATATTATCAATGTCCCGTGTAGCGGCTATGTGCAAATGTCGTGTTCTAGCTAAATAGATGGAATGGTCGCCTCCCGCCTTAGCGGTCGCCCA
>CAYRLJ010000027.1:0-20844 GCA_964425025.1 uncultured Burkholderia sp.
CGATCTTGACGATGATGTTCGAGAGGAAGCCCTTGAAGCCCTCGAAGCTCAGTTCGGAGGTGAGGCTCTGATCGAAGAGATAAAGCAAGAAGGGGAGGAATACGAACAGAAGCACGCCACTGACCCGATGCAGGATCGACACACGCCCGGCCAGCGGTAGACGGTATGCCGTCAAGATTTGCCCCAGGCCAATGTTCCGAAATTCGGGCCTCGGCTTTTTTACGGCTTCTGCCATGTTGTACCCCTACTGTAATGTAGTAACGCCAATTCGTACCGACCCGCAATTTTAGCGCTTTTTCATGCCGCAGCGCAGCGAAAGGCTGGTCAGCACCGTTGCAGCCAACGCAATGATCGCGCCCGGCGCGGGCCTTCGCGACAACCGCGGCGAGCCCCTCGTCAGCTCAGGTCGTTTTGATAGTGGTACCCGGTCGTGACATACCAACCGCGACGCACTTCGACTGGCCGATCACCGTAGGTATAGGACACGCGCTCGACGGACAACAGCGGAAATTCCGCAGGCACGGCGAGCAGCTCGGCCACGGCAGGCTCGGCCGCAACCGCCCGGATCTTTTCCGACGCACGGATCATCCGCGTACCAAATTCCGCCTCGAACATTGCGTAGAGCGGGCCTTTGTATTCGCTCAAGCGCTCGAGCGTCAGCCCGCGGAATACGACACCGGGCAGCCAAATCTCATCGAGCACCGTCGATACGCCGTCGAACTGCAACAGGCGTTTGATCAGCACGACCGGATCTGCGGGCTTCAAATCGAGCTGGCGGGCGATCTCGGCCGGTGCACGCAAGCGACGGCATTCGAGCAGCTTGCTCACGTGCGGGTGCTCGGCGCCGTCGTCCGCCAACAGCCTCAGAAATCGGAACTGCGCTCGGTCTTCGTTGTGAGTTGCAACGAACGTACCCTTGCCCTGGCGGCGCACGACAAGGTTCTCCGCGGCCAACTCGTCGATCGCTTTTCTAACCGTGCCCTGGCTCACCTTATAGCGCGCGGCGAGCTCGACTTCGCTCGGGATGATTTCCCCCGGCTTCCACTCGCCGGACTCCAGGCTTTGTGTGATGAGCCCCTTGATCTGCTGATACAGCGGGCTGAACGTAGGCGAAGGGGTGCTCGCAGCCGTGCCGTCGCCGGACTGGCCGTTCGGATTGCCCGCGCTTGCCTGGTTCGCATTCATCCGCGCATTTCAACACAAAGGGCCCGCGCCCGTCCAGGTTTTCCTGGAGATTCATATGTCTTATATAAGACATAAGATACGGTTGACTTTGGGGAGCCTCGCTCCTACACTCCGTCGCGGGCAAGGGTTTACGCCACGAACCTACACGCTGCGCGTAACGCGCATAAAATGGCGTTCTTCCCTAGCGTAGACGCTACCCAAACGCACCCAACGCATTCCTTGGAGAGTTTTCAATGGCTAAGTCCGCAAAGCGCGTTGCCGTCACCGGCGCCGCAGGTCAAATCGGTTACTCGCTGCTGTTTCGCATCGCCAACGGCGATCTGCTCGGCAAGGACCAGCCCGTCATCCTGCAACTGCTTGACCTCCCGCAAGCGCAAGCCGCCGTTAAGGGCGTCGTCATGGAGTTGGAAGACTGCGCATTCCCGCTGCTCGCGGGTGTGGTCGTGACGGACGATCCGAAGGTGGCGTTCAAGGACGCCGACGTTGCTCTGCTCGTGGGCGCACGCCCGCGCTCGAAGGGCATGGAGCGTAAGGACCTGCTCTCGGCAAACGCCGAAATCTTTACGGTTCAAGGCCGTGCGCTGAACGAAGTCGCAAGCCGCGACGTGAAGGTGCTCGTCGTCGGCAATCCGGCGAACACGAATGCTTACATCGCCATGAAGTCTGCGCCGGATCTGCCGAAGAAGAACTTCACGGCCATGTTGCGTCTGGACCACAACCGCGCGCTGTCGCAACTCGCCGCGAAGTCGGGCAAGCCCGTTGCTTCGATCGAGAAGCTCGCGGTCTGGGGCAATCACTCGCCCACGATGTACCCCGATTTCCGCTTCGCATCGGCCGAAGGCCAATCGCTGACGAAGCTCATCAACGACGACGAATGGAACCGCAACACGTTCATCCCGACCGTCGGAAAGCGCGGCGCGGCGATCATCGAAGCGCGCGGCCTGTCGTCGGCGGCGTCCGCTGCCAACGCGGCGATCGACCACGTCCGTGACTGGGTGCTCGGTACGAACGGCAAGTGGGTCACGATGGGCATTCCGTCGGACGGCTCGTACGGCATTCCCGAAGACATCGTCTACGGCGTGCCGGTCGTTTGCGAAAACGGCGAGTACAAGCGCGTGGAAGGCCTCGAAATCGATGCATTCTCGCGCGAGAAGATGGACTTCACGCTGAAGGAACTGCTCGAAGAGCGCGACGGCGTGCAACACCTGCTCGGCTAATCGCCGATGCGCCGGTGCCGCCTGCACGAGCAGGCGAGCCGGCGTTTTTTTTGAACACGATCGAAGCTTGTGACGCTCAACATGCGCGCCCTCACTCCCGCGGAAGTCTTGTTTGAAGGCGAAGCACCGCCCGCGCTCCTGCCCGTGTGCGATCACTACGCGGGCAGCGAGAAGCTGATGCTCAAATCGCTCGCGCTTCAGAGTCAGCTCGGGCCCATTTTCGATGTGACGCTCGATTGCGAGGACGGCGCTGCCGTCGGCCATGAAGCCGAGCATGCTGAACTCGTCGCGTCGTTCATCGGCAGCGAACATGACCGGTTTGAACGCGTGGGCGTGCGCATTCACGATTTCGCCCATTCGCATTGGCGCGACGACGTCCGCCTCATTTTGCGCGCCGCGAAGCGCGCCCCCGCTTACATCACACTGCCCAAGGTGCGCAGCGCGGCCGACGCCGCCGAAATGTGCGCCTTCATCGAAGCCACACGCCGTGAATTCGGGATCGAGAAACCGGTCCCCGTCCAGCTTCTGATCGAAACGCACGGCGCGCTTGCCGACGTGTTTCGACTCGCGTCACTGCCGACCGTCGAGGCGCTTTCGTTCGGGCTGATGGATTTCGTATCGGCGCATGACGGCGCGATTCCCGATTCGGCAATGCGCTCGCCTGGTCAGTTCGATCACCCGCTCGTGCGGCGCGCCAAGCTGGAAATTTCAGCGGCGTGCCATGCGCATGGACGCGTGCCTTCCCACAACGTGAGCACAGAAGTGCGCGACATGTCGATCGTGGCGGCGGACGCTGCGCGTGCACGCGACGAGTTCGGCTACACGCGCATGTGGAGCGTCCATCCGGCGCAGGTGCCCGTCATCGTCGCCGCGTTCGCACCGCGCGACGAGGCGATCGCCACCGCGGCGGAGATTTTGCTCGCGGCCCAAGCCGCGCACTGGGGTCCCACGCGCCACGGCGATACACTGCACGACCGCGCGAGCTATCGCTACTACTGGTCGGTATTGCGGCGGGCACGCGCGACGGGAAGGCCGCTGCCGCCCGAGACAGCCCCGTTGATGGAACCGACGCGGAACCCGAAAATCTGAAATCTGAAGCTGTTCCGCCAAATAGGAGAAAATAGCGACCGCCGCGCGCCGCCATGCGCGCCCGATAGCCGGCCGGTTCAGCGCCGCGGGGTTCGTGTGTTGTGTGTTATTTGTCTCACCGTTATCGTAAGGTATTGATTCCATGAAGAAACTGCTGATCGCCGCCGCCGTCGCCTCGCTCTCCCTTACGACGCTCGTCGGCGCGAACAACGCATTCGCGCAAAGTGGCAGCAGCACGGCCACGAAGAAGAAGGCCAAGGCGCCCGCGCCGAAGCACCGCCTCATCAAGCGCAAAGCGACGAAATCGGTTGCCAAGACGGACCCGGTGCCCGAAGGTGCAGTGCAGTGGTCCTGCGAGGACGGCCTGTCGTTCGATTTGAAGGGCGACATGAAGCGCGACCAAATCGTCACCGTGCACTGGGCCCAGAAGAACTACGACCTGCCGCGCGAAGCCACGACGACGGGCGCCGATCGCTTCCACGACGCTGCCACGGGCCTCGATCTCGTCGTGATCCCGACGAAGGCGATGCTGTTCTCCGACCACGACGGCGCGCGTCTGGCCGACGAATGCAAGACGGCCGCAATGAAGCAAGGCGCGCCGGCGCCGACGCAGTCGAACGAGCTGAAGACCGGCAGCTAAGTTCTCGACAAGGGAGCCCTCCCCATGTCCGCACCGATCTCCAACGTTCGGCCCCCGCCGGACCAGGTGCTCGTCGATATCGTCGATTACGTTCTGGATGAGCGAATCGACGGTGCAGCGGTGCTCGACACCGCGCGCAATTGTCTGATCGACACGCTCGGCTGCGGACTCGAAGCGCTCTCCTACCCCGCCTGCACGAAGTTGATGGGGCCGATCGTGCCGGGCACGCTCGTCCCGAATGGGGCCAAGGTGCCTGGCACGCAATTCCAGCTCGATCCCGTGCAGGCCGCCTTCAACATCGGCGCGATGATTCGTTGGCTCGACTTCAACGACACGTGGCTCGCCGCCGAGTGGGGGCACCCGTCCGACAATCTGGGCGCCATCCTCGCCACGGCCGATTGGCTGTCGCGCAATGCCGTGGGCGCCGGCAAACAGCCGTTCGTCATGAAGGACGTGCTCGCCGCGATGATCAAGGCGCACGAGATCCAGGGCGTCATCGCGCTCGAGAATTCATTCAACAAGGTCGGGCTTGATCACGTGCTGCTCGTCAAGGTTGCGTCGACGGCCGTCGTAGGCCGGATGCTCGATCTTTCGCGCGAAGAACTGATCAATGCGGTCTCGCTCGCGTTCGTCGACGGGCACGCGCTTCGCACCTACCGGCATGCGCCGAACACGGGATCGCGCAAATCATGGGCGGCCGGCGATGCCACCTCGCGCGGCGTGCGTCTTGCGCTCATCGCGAAGACGGGCGAAATGGGCTATCCGTCGGTGCTGACGGCCAAGACGTGGGGCTTTTACGACGTGCTGTTCAAAGGCAACACGTTCAAGTTTCAGCGTCCGTACGGTTCGTACGTGATGGACAACGTCCTGTTCAAGATTTCGTTTCCGGCCGAGTTTCACGCCCAGACGGCAGCCGAAGCCGCCATGACGCTGCATCGCCGGCTGCGGACGGACGGCAGGCGCATCGAGGACATCGCGAACGTCACGATCCGAACGCACGAAGCCGCGATACGGATCATCGATAAAACAGGCCCGCTCGCCAATCCGGCCGATCGCGACCATTGCATTCAGTACATGGTGGCGGTTCCGTTGATTTTCGGGCGCTTGACGGCGGCCGACTACGAGGATGCGCTCGCGGCGGATCCGCGCATCGATGCATTGCGCGCGAAAATCGTTTGCGTCGAAGACCCACGGTTTACGGCGGACTATCATGACCCCAACAAGCGCTCGATCGCCAACGCGTTGACCATCGAGTTCGGCGACGGGACGAAGCTCGATGAAGTGGTCGTCGAATACCCGATTGGGCATAAGCGGCGCCGAGCCGAAGGCATCCCGTTGCTCGTGGAGAAGTTCAAGACGAATCTCGCTCGCCGCTTCCCCGAGAAACAGCGGCAGGCGATTCTCGACGTTTCTCTCGATCAGGCTAAGCTCGAAGCGATGCCCGTCAACCAGTACGTCGATTTGTACGTGATTTAGCGGCTTAGTGAGTTATCGAGTAGCAATTCCGAATTCAGGCAACCCGAACGTTGGTTCAACGTTCAAGAAAAACGCAGCAACGTCATTTCCTCGCTCTAAACCTAGGAAAAAACATGGCCCACAATCTGCACAACACGCTCAAGGAATTCGATAGCGGTACCGGCACAGGCAAGTTCTATTCGCTTCCGGAGCTCGGCAAGGCACTGAATGTCAAGATCGAACGGCTGCCCGTGTCGATTCGTATCGTCCTCGAATCGGTGCTGCGCAACTTCGACGACAAGAAGGTCTCGGAAGAGCACATCAAGCAGCTCGCCAACTGGAAACCGACGGCCGCCCGCGTCGACGAAATCCCGTTCGTGGTTGCGCGCGTGGTGCTGCAAGACTTCACGGGCGTGCCGCTGCTCGCCGATATTGCCGCGATGCGTGGCGTCGCGCAGCGCTCGGGCAAGAACCCGAAGGCAATCGAGCCGCTGGTGCCGGTTGATCTCGTCGTCGATCACTCGGTGCAGATCGATTACTACCGTCAGAAAGACGCGCTCGATCTGAACATGAAGCTCGAGTTCCAGCGCAACAACGAGCGCTATCAGTTCATGAAGTGGGGTATGCAGGCGTTCGACACGTTCAAGGTCGTTCCGCCAGGCGTGGGCATCGTCCATCAAGTGAACCTCGAGTACCTCGCACGCGGCGTGCATAAGAAAGCCGAGAACGGCGACACCATTTACTACCCCGACACCCTCGTGGGCACGGATAGCCATACGACGATGATCAACGGCATCGGCGCGGTAGGCTGGGGCGTGGGCGGCATCGAAGCCGAAGCGGGCATGCTCGGTCAGCCTGTGTACTTCTTGACGCCGGATGTCGTCGGCGTCGAACTGAAGGGCAAGTTGCGCGAAGGCGTGACCGCCACCGACCTCGTGCTGACGATCACCGAAATGCTGCGTAAGGAAAAGGTCGTCGGCAAGTTCGTTGAATTCTTCGGCGAAGGCACGGCTTCGCTGACGCTGCCCGACCGCGCGACGATCGGCAACATGGCGCCCGAATACGGCGCGACAATGGGTTTCTTCCCCGTCGACGAAAATACGATCGACTACTTCAAGGGCACGGGCCGCACCGACGCCGAAATCGCCGCGTTTGAAAACTACTTCAAGGCGCAGCAATTGTTCGGCATCCCGAAGGCCGGCCAAATCGATTACACGAAGGTCGTCACGCTCGACCTCGGCACGGTGGCGCCATCGCTGGCCGGTCCGAAGCGTCCGCAAGACCGCATCGAAATCACCAACGTGAAGTCGACGTTTGCCGAACTGTTCAGCAAGCCCGTGGGCGAGAATGGCTTCGCGAAGAAGCCGGCCGATTTGGACGCCGAGTACGAGACGACAAACGGCGTGAAGCTCAAGAACGGCGATATCCTGATCGCCGCGATTACATCGTGCACGAACACGTCGAACCCGAGCGTGCTGCTGGCCGCGGGCTTGCTCGCAAAGAAGGCCGTCGAGGCCGGCCTGTCGGTGGCGCCGCACATCAAGACGTCGCTGGCCCCGGGATCGCGTATCGTCACCGAATACCTGACGAAGACAGGCCTGCTGCCGTACCTGTCGCAACTCGGCTTTGAATTGGCCGCTTACGGCTGCACGACCTGTATCGGCAACGCGGGCGATCTGACGCCTGAGCTAAACGAAGCCATCACGAAGAACGATGTCGTCGCGGCCGCCGTGCTGTCGGGCAACCGCAACTTCGAAGCGCGCATTCACCCGAACATCCGAGCCAACTTCCTCGCCTCGCCGCCGCTCGTCGTGGCGTACGCGATTGCAGGCACGATCACGCGCGATCTGATGACCGAGCCGGTCGGCAAGGGCAAGAACGGCGAGGACGTCTACATCGGCGATATTTGGCCGTCGAGCGAAGAAGTCAATGCACTGCTCAAGTTCGCGCTCGATGCCGACGCGTTCCGCGCCAATTACGCACAGCTCACGAAAGAGGGCGATTTGTGGAGCAAGATCGAGGGCGGGGAAGGCCAAGTGTACGATTGGCCGAAATCGACGTACATCGCCGAGCCGCCGTTCTTCGGCGAGCACTTCTCGATGACGCCGTCCGATGAAGTTCCTGAAATCAAGGGTGCGCGTGCGCTGGGTGTCTTCGGCGACTCGGTGACGACCGACCACATCAGCCCGGCGGGTTCGATCAAGGAAGATTCGCCGGCCGGCAAGTGGCTGAAGGAGAACGGCGTTCAAAAGGCCGACTTCAACAGCTACGGCTCGCGCCGCGGCAATCATGACGTGATGATGCGCGGCACGTTCGCCAACGTGCGTATCAAGAACCTCATGATCCCGGCTAAGGCTGATGGCACGCGTGTCGAGGGTGGCCTGACGATTCACCAGCCGAGCGGCGAGCAACTGCCGATCTATGACGCCGCGATGAAGTACATCGGCGAAGGCACGCCGACGATGATCTTCGCCGGCGAAGAGTACGGCACGGGTTCATCGCGCGACTGGGCGGCCAAGGGTACGCAGCTGTTGGGTGTGGCGGCCGTGGTGGCGCGCAGCTTCGAACGTATCCACCGCTCGAACCTCGTCGGCATGGGCGTGCTGCCGCTGCAATTCAAGGGGACGGACAGCGTGCAATCGCTCGGCATCACGGGCGAAGAGACGTACGACATCGAAGGCCTGGGCGAGGACGTCAAGCCGCAGCAGGAACTCACGCTCGTCATCCATCGCAAGGACGGCAACACGCAACGCGTCCAGGTGCTGCTCCGTATCGATACGCCGATCGAGGTCGACTACTACAAGCACGGCGGGATTCTGCCGTTCGTGCTGCGCTCGCTGCTGGCGGCGTAAGGCATTACTGCGGTTTTGCAGGTGCCCGCGCTTACCCTTTGGGTGGCTCGGTGCATTCGGAGCCCGGCTTTGGCCGGGCTTTTTTATAGCGCTTTTTTCTGAGACGATGAGATCGTCGATATGTAGAAAACCGCCGCGCGCATACCGTAAAGCCTAGGAGTTTGCATTCTGGGTGCCACGACACGACCACCGGTGCCCCGCTCTCTTCGGCACCGCCGCAGTTTCGACGACATCGCGCCACCACCGCCCGCCGCGATGCGGCGCGGCCAAGTTCAGCCGCTCGCCCATACGCGGCGTCGAAATCGCGATATTGCGCGCCGCGCTCAGCGAGCCCACGCGCTCGAACGGTTCATGCCAGTGATGCATCGCCAGATCGAACGTGCCGTTGTGAACCGGCACCAGCCATTTTCCACGAAGATCGATATGCGCCTGCACGGTGTGCTCGGGCTGCATATGGACGTACGGCCATTGAGCGTCGTATGCACCCGTTTCGAGCAACGTCACGTCGAAGGGGCCCAGACGTTCGCCGATCGTTTTGAAGCCGTCGAAGTAGCCCGTATCGCCGCTGAAGAACACGCGCAAATCGCCATCGACGATCACCCATGATGCCCACAACGTGCTGTTGCCGTCGAACAAGCTACGCCCTGAGAAGTGCTGCGCGGGCGCGGCCGTGAATTCGAGGCCGTCGATCGTCGTGCCCTGCCACCAGTCGAACTGACGCACCTTTGCCGCGTCGATTCCCCATTCGATCAGGCGATCGCCTACGCCCAAAGGGGTGAGGAATACGCTTGTCGTCTCGGCCAATGCGAGCACCGTCTCTCGATCCAGGTGGTCGTAGTGGTCGTGAGACAGGATGACGCCGCGCAGCGGCGGCAGGTCCGCCAGCGCGATCGGCGGCGCATGAAAACGCTTCGGACCGAAGCGCCGAAACGGCGACGCGCGTTCGGCGAATACGGGATCAGTCAACCAGAACTGGCCGCGCAGCTTTAGCAACATGGTGGAATGCCCGAGGCGGTACAGGCTGCGATCGGGCGCGGCATCGAGTTCATCGCGCGTGAGCGCATCTACCGGCAATGCGCCGCCCGGGACCGTACCGCTCGGCTTATTGAACAGCAGATTCCACGCGATGCCCAACGTCTTGCCGAATCTTTCGACAGGACGCGGCTCAACATTGCGAAAGCGCTCGCCGTCGTGCTGCGGCGAGGTGGCGGACAACTCGCGGCCGCGCTTCGCCGCTGTAAAACCCAGCGCGTGGCTGACAGAATCGATGATCGTCGACATGCAACATGGCCTGAGGTTAAAAGTAGACTAAGTAGTGTAGTTTATTGTCGAGTAAAGTAAACTGGGTGGTGTAAAATTTTGCGATGAAATTTAGTGCACTCCCCCAACGTTTGACCGATCGGAAACGTGCCGCCATTATCGAGGCGGCTACCGAGGAATTCCTTGCTGCCGGGTTTGAAGCGACCAGCATGGATCGCATCGCTGCGCGCGCGAGTGTTTCGAAGCGGACGGTTTATAACCACTTTCCGAGCAAGGAAGCGCTGTTTGCCGCGATATTGCGTCAGCTCTGGGATGAGAGCGAGGCGGGGAATGCACCGGGGTATCGGGCCGATGAGCCGTTACGGCCACAGTTGCTAGCGTTGCTGATGCGCAAGCTGCGGCTGTTGAATGACGAGGCGTTTTTGTCGCTCGCCAGGGTTGCGATTGCAGCGGGGATTCATTCGCCGGAGCGCGCTAGGGACATGGTCGCGCGGATGGGGGAGCGAGAAGAAGATCTGACCGTTTGGATTCGGGCGGCAGCAGCTGATGGGAGGTTGCGGACGACAGATCCATTGTTTGCCGCGCTGCAGCTGCAAGGGCTTGTTAAAGCGTTTGCGTTCTGGCCGCAGGTGACCATGGGGCAGGCGCCGCTTAGTAAGGGAGAGCAGAAGAAAGTCGCGGAGTCGGCTGCGGATATGTTTTTGGCGCAGTATGCGGGGGGGTGATTCGTATCGGCACCGACGCGGCTGCCTTCGCCACGATGGGGCATCGCGTTGTTGCTGTCGAATCGGTGGATCAGCAGCCGATGGCTGCTACGGGGCTGCATGATTACCTGTTAGGCGTTTAGCGGAGAAAAAAGATGACACGAGTTCGCGTTGACGGCTTCACCATCTCGCTTGACGGATACGGAGCAGGTCCGAATCAAGACATCGACAATCCGCTTGGCGTTGGCGGGACCGGACTGCACCAGTGGCTAGTCCCAACACGCACGTTCCAGCGGACCTTATTCGGCAATGACGGCGGTACGACCGGGATTGACGATGATTTCGCCGCCCGTGGCTTTCAGAACGTTGGGGCCTGGATTCTGGGAAGAAACATGTTCGGCCCCATTCGTGGGGACTGGCCGGACACAAACTGGAAAGGCTGGTGGGGAGATAACCCACCGTATCACCAACCAGTCTTCATCTTGACCCATCATGCTCGTCCCCCCATCGAGATGGAGGGCGGCACGACGTTCCACTTCATAACAGGAGGCAGTCGCGAGGCGCTCGACCGTGCACGTGAGGCCGCTGCCGGAATGGACGTGCGAATTGGCGGTGGGCCGGAGACGATCCGGCAGTATCTCCGCGAGCGCCTCATCGATGAACTGCACATTGCTATCGCGCCGGTCCTGCTCGGCCGGGGAGAATCGCTGTTCGAAGGAATTGACTTGCGGGCGCTGGGATATGAATGCGTTGAGTCCGTAGCGTCGGAAAAAGCGACGCATGTCGTGCTCCGGCGGCAAAGTCAAACGAGCGCGTAAGCGGCCAATATCCGCCGTTCGATCCGTCACTCGGGTTGAAGCTGCTTGCATTCCGTTTGAAACCAATAGTCGACCAGGCGTTGCGCCGCCTGCAAATCGTCTGGATAAAATGGGTCGTCGTAGAACGGTGAGGGGTCGTAGCCCGCTTTCCGGAGGGCCGCAAGCTCGCTCTGGTGCTCGGCCATGGTAGGAGACGCGTTGCTCCTGAGCGCGGCCAAATCGCGGCACTCCGTTGGACTCAAGTGCCGCCCGCTTTGCGGTATGCCTGCGACGACACATCCCGTCAGCGACAGCACCGACACAATAAGCGTCAAACGATTTCGCGGCAGGGTTTTCATAGCGCATCTCCATGAGGCGAAGCTGCCCGCTTAAAGCATCCGCATTGCGTACATTACGCGTCGCCGGCAAACAGTGCATTGAGTTCGGCGCCCGATGCGGCACCCGTGAAGCCATCAAAGCGCCCTTGCGAAAGCGCCTGCGCGGCGCGCATAAAACCGCCCCACGCAGTCCGCGCGAGTGCGCCGCCTACACTGACGCGCCGCACACCAAACGCCTCCAGATCCTTCAACGTCAATTCCGATGTCGCACCAATCAATATGTTTACGGGTTTAGGCGCCACTGCGGCCACGACGGCCGCGATTTGCTCGCGCGTTTGAATGCCCGGCGCGTAGAGGCAATCCGCGCCGGCAGCCGCGTACGCTTTCAGGCGCGCGAGCGTGTCGTCAAGATCTTGTACGCCGACGACAAAGTTCTCGGCGCGGCCAATCAATAGCGTATCGCCGCCGCTCTCGTCGATCGCACGCCGCGCCGCCCCGAGCCGCGCCACCGCAGTCTCGATCGGAAACAGCGGCGAGGCGGCGTCGCCCGTCGAATCTTCGATTGACAGGCCGGCCACGCCCGTCGCAACGGCGAGTTTTACGCTCGCCGCAACGCCGGCCGCATCGTCGCCGAAGCCGTTTTCGAAGTCCGCGTTAACGGGCAGATCGGTTGCCTCGACGATCATGCGAAGATGCGCGAGCACGTCCTCTCGCGCCACATGGTTGTCGGCGCGACCGGTCGACCAGGCATATCCCGAACTCGTTGTGGCGATGGCCTCGAACCCGAGGCTCGCGAGATAGCGGGCGCTGCCCACATCCCATGGGTTCGGCAGCGCGAAACAACCGGTTGCGTGCATAGCGCGGAACGCCGCGCGCTTTTCAGCGGTGGTGCGTGACATGGCAAACTCCAAACAATGACGGAAGCCCTGCGGGCGTTCGATTTATTAGGCAGTTTCCGTTTCGACCACGAAATCCCATGTGACGATGGTCGTTTGCGTCGTCGGATCATAACCCATCAACGTGTTGAAGCCAGGGCCCCGTTCATCGCAGGCGTTGGCCCGATCCGGTTCACCGCTTTTCATTCGTCTGTTGATTCCGGAACGCCGCCTCTCCCGCATCGGATACCTCCACCCACTTCTTGTCGGGCGGCGCATCGGCGACATAGCTGTCGTGCCAATTCCACCACTTATAGGGCGGAGTCTGGGGATAGCCTGCGGGCGAGTCCTCCCAGACCTCCTGCCGACCCAACGGCGTGATGTCGAGGTAGTTCCAAGTGCCGCCCATCTGTTCGTCGCCGCGATTGTTGATGAAGTAAGTGCGGAACACCTCATCACGGTCACGGTAGAACACATTCGTGCCATGCCACTCGCCCACGCCGAAATCGGCGTCAAAGCTATCCGTGAGCGTGAACCACGGTATATCCCAGCCCATTCGCGCCTTGAGTCGCGCGATGTCGGCCTGAGGTGCGCGTGAGACGAATACCAGCGTGGTATCGCGGGCGTTCAAGTGGGCGACGTGGGCCACTTGATCGGCCACCATCGAACAGCCTCGGCAACCATGGTCGGGCCAACCGAACACACCCGGCTCGTAGAAGGCACGATAAACAATCAGTTGACGCCGACCGTCGAAGAGATCGAGCAGGCTGACCCTGCCCGCAGGTCCCTCGAATGCATAAGCAGTCTCCACTGCCATCCACGGCATCCGGCGACGCTCGGCGGCTAGGGCGTCCCGGGCCCGGGTATGGGCTTTTTCCTTCACGAGCAGCTGCTGGCGCGCTGCCTCCCACGCCTGCGGTGAAACCACGGGCGGCGTGCGCATCTCAGGCCGTTCGCCTTTCCTTTGGTTCACGGTTAACGTCGTCATGGCTTTTGCACCCTCCTGGTTGGGGAAATTTCTGCGACTCGCGGCTGGAGCAGTGTTCCATTCGCCGTGCGTCGCGCGTTGTTTGCCGTGAAAACAGTTTGGACCGTTAAATCGAACGTTGGGAGTAACAAGTGTGGCGGCTTTGGGTCGCGTGTTGGTGCACCCTCGCACTCGCCGTAAAATCCCCCTATCTCCCCGCCCGGTCGCCGCCCCATGCGCATCCTTGTAATCGAAGACGAGCCTAAAACCGGCGCCTACCTAAAAAAAGGCCTGGAAGAATCGGGTTACCGCGTCGACGTAGCGAGCGACGGCGCCGAAGGCCTTCTCCTGGCTCAAGATGAGCCATACGACGTCATCGTCTTAGACGTCATGCTCCCCTCGATGGACGGCTGGTCAGTCCTAAAAGCACTTCGCGCCACTCATACGACGCCGGTCCTCTTCCTAACCGCCCGCGACGACGTGGCGGACCGGGTCCACGGCCTTGAACTCGGTGCTGACGACTACCTCGTCAAGCCCTTTGCCTTCGTCGAGCTTCTAGCCCGAGTGCGCACGCTGGCCCGCCGCGGCCCGCCCCGTGAGCGTGAGATCCTGAGAGTAGGCGATCTGGAAATCGACGTCATCCGCCGCCGCGTCCGCCGAGGTACCGCTCGCATCGATCTCACACCACGCGAATTCGCGCTCCTTCAACTACTCGTCCGCCGCCAGGGCGAAGTGTTAAGCCGCACACAAATAGCCTCCTACGTCTGGGACATGAACTTCGACAGCGACACCAACGTCGTAGAGGTAGCGATCCGCCGCCTGCGCGCCAAAATCGACGAAGCCTTCCCGGTGAAGCTGATCCGGACGGTGCGAGGTGTCGGATACGTGATCGCGGCCAACGAGGCCGAGCCCGATTGATGGCCTCTCGTTCGCTTTCAACCACGCTCGCTCTAGCTTTCGCCGGTACGACGCTAGCCGTCTTCGCGGTGGTGGGCAGCGTGCTGTACTTCGCGCTAGACAGCGAGGTCAAGCATCAAGACGATCTCGACATCGTCCTCATCGCACGCCATACGCGCCGCCTTGCGCAAGAACTTGCCTCCCTCGACGACCTCGGCCATCACACTGATCGGCTGACGAGCCAAGTACTCGGGCACGCCGCGCTTTCGATGCAGGTTCGCGACACGGGCCAGCACGTTCTCGTCGACCACGACCCCGAGCGCATCGTCGACCCAGCCCCACCGTTGCCCATGCTGTCCAACCGAATCGGCGCCACGCAACGGATCGTGCAAGGCGACATCATGGAGTGGCACACGTCGCGGGGCGTGCCGGTGCGCGGCCTCGCTACCGAAGCCGTACTCCGCGACGGCACCCTGGTCACGGTCATCATCGCGCGCAACATGACGGACCGCCTGCGCCTGCTCGACTACTATCGCGACCGCTTGTACGGCGCGGGCTTGGCCGGCGTGCTGCTGGCGTTCTTGATGAGTTGGATGTTGGTGCGCGAATCGCTGCGCCCGTTGCGGGACATCGCGCGCAAGGCGGGCACGGTGACGGTCGATCGCCTCGGCGCGCCCATCGAAGTGAAGAACGTACCCACCGAACTTTCGACGCTCGTTGCGTCGCTGAACGGGATGCTCGCTCGCTTGCATGACGGCTTTCAGCGTCTGTCGCAGTACACGGCCGATCTGGCTCACGACATGCGCACGCCGCTTGGCAATCTGCGCGGCGCGACGGAGGTCGTGCTCGCACGGCCTCGTTCCGCCGATGAATACCAGGCCGCACTGGTGTCGAATCTCGAGGAATGCGACCGCCTCTCCCGGATGATCGAAAGCGTGCTGTTTCTCGCGCGTGCGGAGCATCCGCAGTTCGCCGCACGGCTCTCCGAGTTCGATGTCGAAAACGAACTCGCGTTGATCGCCGATTACTTCGAGGGCCTAGCCGACGATGCCGGCGTACGTCTGCGCATAAGCGGCCACGCGCATCTGCGCGCCGATCCCGAATTGTTCCGTCGCGCGGTCAACAACCTGCTTGCCAATGCGTTGCGCTACACGCCGCGCGGCGGCGAGATCACGCTTGCGGCCGAAGAATCGCCGGACGCCGTGCGTGTGACCGTTGCCAATCAGGGCGCACCGATTCCTGCTGAATTCCTCGAGCGCGTGTTCGACCGCTTCTACCGCGTCGATCCGTCGCGCAAGCTAGAAACGACCATCGGAGGCTCAACGGGTCTTGGACTTGCGATCGTGCGCACGGTCATGGATCTGCATGGCGCCCGCGCCCATGCCGAAAGCGATGCCACGGGTACGCGCTTCATTTTGACGTTTCCGAAGCCGTCTCATTCGCCGTTGTCCCACCCGTAAGTGAGGCGCGGTTCCATCCTCCGCCGAGCGCTTTGAGTAGCGCAACGCTCGCATTGATCCGGCGCGCCTGGATCTGATCCAGGGTGCGTTCGTTGGCGAGTGCAATCGTCTGTGAGGTGACTACGTCGAGGTAGCTGACGGCGCCTGCCTGGTAGCGGTTCGTCGTGAGCCGCAACGACAGTTGCGCCGCGGCGGTGGCGCGCTGCTGCGTTTGCGCTTCGCTAGCGAGCGTTTGCAGCGCCGACAACTCGTCCTCCACCTGCTGAAAGGCGACGAGCACGGTCTGACGGTAGTCGGCGACGGTTGCGTCGTAGTCGGCCGTGGCGCCTTTTAGCGTTGCATTCCGGCGTCCGCCGTCGAACAGCGTACCGGCGAGTTGCGAGCCGATCGACCAAAACAGGCTCGGTGCAGTCAGCCACGGCGAGAAGAAGGTGCTTTCGAGCCCGCTTGTCACCGAGAGCGTCAGATCCGGATAGAACGCCGCATGCGCCTCGCCGATCCGCGCGTTGGCCGCGGCCACCCGTCGCTCGGCTGCGGCAATGTCCGGGCGTCGTTCCAGCAATTGCGAAGGCACGCCGATTGGGATGTTCGGCAGGGCCACGGCTGTCGTGTCGGGCGGCAGCGAGAAGGACGATGCAGGTACGCCGATCAGCGTTGCGATCGCATGCTGCAGCTTGGCACGTTCGACGTTGAGGTCGGTGTCCTGTGTGCGGGTGCTTTCGAGCTGTGTCCGCGCTTGGGCGACGGCCGACGCGTCGATTCCGCCAGCCGCGAATTGCTGTCGCACGATCTTGAGCGATGCGGCGTAGGCGGAGACGGTGTCGTCGAGCAGCTTCTTCTGCACGTCGAGGGCGCGCAGGTCGAAGTAGTCGGTTGCGAGGTCGCTTGCCATAGACAGGCGCACCGACTGCAGGTCTGCCCCGCTGGCTTGCGCGGTGTCGCGCGCGTTGACCGTCGCATCCGTGACGCGTCCGAACAGATCCGGCTCCCAGCTCGCGCCGACACCCACGGAATAGTCGGGCACGGTCTGCCCCGCAAGCGAGTGTCCGAGGACGTTCTGCGACAGGCGCGCGCGCGTTTGCGCGATGCCTGCGGTCACTGTCGGCGAGTACCCCGAGCGCTGATAGTCGACCATGGCGCGCGCGGCCTGGAGTTGCGCGACGGCCTTCTTTACCGACTGGTTCGATATGTCGATGCGCGCTTCGAGGCGGTTCAACCCGGGATCGTTGAACAGCGTCCACCAGGGGCCGCGAGGCTCTGCATCGGCAGGCGAGGCAGCCGTCCAACCCGCCGACGCTTGGGCGGCGTTCGCATATTGATCGGGCACGGCGGCGGAAGGTTTCTCATACGGCGGCAGCGTCGAGCATGCGGTCAACACGCATGCGAGCCCGATCACGGATGCGCGGGAGAGGTTCATGTTGGCTTTGTCCATCGATGCTCAGCTTTGCTTAACGGCCGCGACAGGCGCCGGGGTTGTTGCCGCTGTTGATGCCGGGGTTGATGCAATACGCACAGCTTCGCCGTCGACGATCGCGTCCCCAGGGTTGTCGATGACGCGATCGCCTTGCGTCACACCGGTCGCGACTTCGACGTACGTGCCGAAGTCGCGTCCGATCGTGACTTGCTGGAGTCGTACCTTGTTGTCGCTACCGACCACTGCGACGGTCACGGCGTCGGGCCGGAACAGCAATGCGCTGACCGGTAATTCGAGCGCGGGATGCGTAGTCTGCAACGCAAGATGTGCCTGCGCGTAGGCGCCCGGCATGAGCGCGCCGTTGCTGTTATCGACGTCGATTTCCACGCGCAGTGTCCGGCTAACGGGATCGATCGCATCGGCGCTACGGGCAACCGTGGCGGCAAACCGGCGCCCCGGATATTGCTGGGTCGTCAGAGAGACCTGCGTACCCGTGCTGACATAGGCAGCGTCGTTCTGCGGCACGTTCACAAAAATCCGCAACTTACCGGTCTGCTCGATATGAAAGAGCTCTCCCGGATTGCCGGCGAGACCCGGCGATCCCCCCGCGGTGACAAGCGTGCCTATATCGACGTTGCGCGCCGTGATGACCCCGTCGAACGGCGCAGTCACCTTCTCGTATGACACCAGTTCGCTCAGCCGCGCGACGTTCGCCTGTGCGGCCTCGAGCGCGGCGCGCTTCGCTTGCATGTCGCTCGTCTTCGTCTCGGCGTCCTGCTGCGAGACGGATTGCGTTTGCAGCATCGTCTGCCAGCGCTTGGCGGTGCTCGCCGCGTAGTCGTAATTCGCTTGCGCGGCGGCTTCGTCGGCGCGGGCCTGCTTCAGTTGCGCGTTGAGCTCGGGCGTTTCGATGTCGGCAAGCGTTTGCCCCGCTTTGACTCTTGCGCCGATGTCGGTGTACCAGCGCCGGATGTAGCCACTCGTGCGCGCATAGATGGACGCATCGGCATAGGGCGTTACCGAGCCCGGCAGCAGCAGCTCCTGCGAAGTGGGTGCAAGGCGAGGCGAAATCAGTTCAACCGTCGGATCGCGCTGCGCATCGACTTGCTTCGTAAGCGCTCTGCTCGCGGCAAGGCGCGGCACGATGCCGACCGCGAGCAATGCCGCGACGATGCAGGCGAGACCGATCGAGAGTTTCAAGTGACGGCGCGTAGGATGATCGGGCGTAATCATGGGATTTCCTAAAGGCTTCGATTTATTGAGCGTGTTCACCGGCCGTTTCCACGGCGGTCTTGCCTGCTCGACGGGCGAGCCACGTGTGGACGAGGCCGAACACCACCGGCACGAATAGCAGGGTGGTCACCGTGCCGAGCGCGAGTCCGCCGATGACGGCCCGACCCAGCGGCGCGTTCTGTTGCCCGCCGTCGCCAAGGCCGAGCGCCATCGGCAGCATGCCGATCAGCATCGCGAGCGCCGTCATCAATACGGGACGGAAGCGGCTAAAGCCCGCTTCCAGCGCGGCGGTAAGCGGTTCGACGCCACGCCTCAACATCTCGCGCGCGGTGTTGATGACGAGGATGCTGTTCGCGGTCGCGATGCCGATGCATAGGATCGTGCCCGTGAGGGCCGGCACGCTCAGCGTCGTATGCGTCGAGAACAGCATCCACGCGATACCGGCCAGCGACCCCGGTAGGCCGCCGATGATGATCAGCGGATCGACCCACGACTGGAAGTTCACGACCATCAGCAAATAGATGAGCGCAATGGCAAACACGAGCCCGCCGCCAAGGCCCGCGAACGACTGATTCATCGATTGCACTTGGCCGCGCATCACGATGGACGAGCCGGGCGGCAGTTGAGCGCGGGCAGAATCGACCAGATGCGTCACGTCCGAAGCCACGCTGCCCAGATCGCGCCCTTGCGCCGATGCGAAGATGTCGAGCACTGGCTGCACGTTGTAGTGCGAGATCACCGCCTGCTGCACGCTGCGCGACACGGTGCCGAGTGTGCCCAGTTGATTCTGAGGGCCGCTTTGCGGACTGATCGCGTTGGCGGCAGGCGCGTTCGTTGTCACCGGTATGTTGACCAGCGTTTGCAGCGAATCGATGTCGTATTGCGGCACGATGGCCACTAGGGGATAGCTGACTCCGTTTCTCGGGTCGAGCCAGAAGTTTGGCGTCGTCTGCGAGCTGCCGGACAGCGCGATCAGGAGGTTTTGCGCAACGTCGTGCTGCGTGAGTCCTGCTTGGATCGCTTTGGTGCGGTCGACGTGAACGTCGAGGCCCGGCTCGTCGCTCGGTTGCTGGATGCGCGCGTCGACGAGGCCCCGCACGCCGCGCAACCGAGCGAGCAGGCGATCCGCGACGATGCGATTGGCCGCCAGTTTATTGCCGACAATCTGGATATCGATCGGCGCGGGCAGGCCGAAATTCAGGATTTGACTGACGATGTCGGCGGGCAGGAATGCGAATGTCTCACTCGGGAACGAGGCGTTGAGTACGTTGCGCAGCTTGGCGACGTAGTCGGCCGTAGCGTGATGATCGCGCTTGAGCGTGATGAGAATGTTGGCGTCCTCCGGGCCGATGGGCGCGGACGAGTCGTAGGTCAAGTTGATGCCGCTTACGGGCACCCCGATGTTGTCGAGGATGGCACCTTGCTCCGACTTCGGAATGACCGCGCGGATCTTGGCTTCCACTTCGTCGGTGATGCGCGCCGTTTCTTCGATGCGGGTACCGGTGGGGGCGCGCAAATGCAATCGGATTTCTCCGGTATCGACCGAGGGAAAAAAGTCGCGGCCCGCGAACGGGACCAGCACGAGCGAGGCGAGGCTCAGCGCCAAGTACATCGGAAGAAAGCGGCGCCGGCTGGCGATCGCACGCTGCATCACAACGCGGTAGCGATTGCGCAGCGCTTCGAAGCGATGCTCGAACGCGGCTTGAAAGCGGGCAAGCGCCGCGAAGCGCGCCGTTGCAGTTTGCGTGTCGGAGGCCTGTGCGCGCATCAGGTACATCGCCAGCGTCGGAATCAGCGTACGCGAGAAGAAGTACGATGCGCACATCGCAAACACGACGGCCTCGGCCATCGGCACAAACAGATAGCGCGCGACGCCCGAGAGCAAAAACATCGGCACGAATACGATGCAGATCGCCATCGTCGAGACGAACGTCGGCACGGCGATTTCCCCCGATCCGATCAGAATCGCATCGTGCAACGATTCGCCGTTTTCAAGGTGATGGGTGATGTTTTCGATCGCGACGGTCGCATCGTCTACGAGTATCCCGACCGCGAGCGCAAGGCCACCCAGCGTCATGATGTTGATCGTCTGTCCCAGCGCGGCAAGGGCAATCAGCGACGTCAGCACGGAGAGCGGAATCGAGACGGCGATGATGAGCGTCGCTCTCCAGCTCCCGAGAAACAGCAGGATCATCGCGGCTGTCAGGCCCGCGGCGACCAGTGCCTCGCGCACGACACCCGAGATCGCCGATTTCACGAACACGGACTGATCGGAAAGCGACGTGATGTTCAATGCGTGCGGTAGGCCCGCGGCGATCTTGGGCAGCATCGCCTTCACCTGACCGATGATCGTCAGCGTCGAAGTACTGCCGGTTTTTTCAACCTGCAGCAGCGCGGCGCGCTGGGCGGGATCGCGGTGGGTGAGGGTGTGCGGCTAGAAGAAATCGAAGAGCGGCTCTAC
>CAYRLJ010000027.1:20854-44989 GCA_964425025.1 uncultured Burkholderia sp.
GGTCAGCAGTGCCGCGCGCTTGCCGTCGCTGCGCACGATGTTGGTTTGCGGCGCGAAGCCGTCGATCACATGCGCAACGTCGCGGACATAGATCACCGTACCGTTGACGGTCTTGATCGGCACATCGTTGAGCGCCTGGACTGTGTCCGTGCTGCCGTTCATCTCGACGTTGTATTCGCGCTTGCCAATTTTCGCGGTGCCGCCGGGAAGAATCAGGTTCTGCGCGTTGACCGCATTGACGACGTCGATCGGTGCGAGCCCCTTCGCCTGCAGCGCGCGCGGATCGAGTTGCACCATGATCTGGCGGATCTTGCCACCGTAAGGCAGCGGCACCGCGGCGCCTTGCACGGTCGCGAGTTGGGTGCGGATGAAGTTGTTGCCGATATCGTAGAGCGACTGTTCCGGCAGCGTATCGCTGGATAGGCCCAGCTGCAGCACCGGCACCGTGGATGCGTTGTACGTGATGATGTTCGGCGGCAGCGTGCCAGGCGGCAGAATGCGCAGGATCGACGCGGAGTTCGATGCCGCCTCCGCGATCGCGCGGTTGATGTCGGCGCCCGGGTGAAAGAAGATCTTGACAACCGAGACGCCGTTTAACGATTGGGATTCGATGTGTTCGATATCGTCGACATCGGATGTGAGCGCGCGCTCGTAACTCGACGTGATGCGGCTGGCCATGTCTTGCGCCGAAAAACCGTTGTACGTCCATACGATGCTGACGACCGGAATATCGATGTTCGGAAAGATGTCGATCGGCGTGCGCACGATCGCGATCGGCCCGAGGATGAACAGCAGGAGCGCCAGGACGATGAATGTATAGGGCCGATGCAGGGCCAGTTTGACAATCCACATGAGTGTTTCTCGCAGAATGGCTTCATGTGGACGGAAGTTTGAACGCGACGCCTTTACCGGCGACTGACCGCCAGATTACAAGTCGGTCATCTGGCGCCGCGGGTGTCGGCGAAGATAACGAACTTGTAATGCACAGGTCAGGATTGGGACAGAGGCCGCTTTCGATAATGAGTTCAACTCTTCATCGAGATCGATGGAGAGGTTCGAGGCCCTGTTCATGGTGAATGCGGCCATTACGCTCTTGAAGAGAAACCATCATGAAAGCGTTGATCAAGGCAGTCCTGATTGCGTGCACGCTCAGCGTGCCTGTTTTTGCTTTCGCGCAAGCGGCCAATACACCGCTGACACGCGCCCAAGTGCGTGCTGATTTGATCCGGGTGGAGCAAGCCGGTTACAACCCCGCAGCGAAAGATCCGACCTATCCCGCCGACATTCAGGCAGCCGAAGCCAAGATCGCCGCCCAGCGTCAAGCGTCGGGTGACGACTCGGTTGGCGGTGTGTCGATGACCGGTGCGTCTCGAGCCGGAGCGCCTGCAGCGGCGAACGCTAAGGACTCGCTCTATGCTCGCCCTTAGCATTTCGATCCGCCCGCCCGCGCTGTCGCGCGTGATCGCCGCGGGCGGTGCCGGACAGTAGACATGTTTGCGAAAATATAGGCCGACCGCGCCAGCCAGCGATTTCGAAGCGTATTAGAAACGGTGACGGACGCCAGCCGTCACAGCAACCTGATTGGGAGTAGCCGAAGGCTTCAGGCCATTGACGAATGCCGTCAAGCCCGTGATGCCGTCTGCGTTGGCATGCTGGTATTCGCTTTGCAGATAGACGTCTGTGCGCTTCGATAGGGAGTAGTCGGCCAGGAGGCCCACCGTGTGCCACTTCGGATTGGCACCGTTGAACTTGCCGTCCGTGTACACGTACTCGCCTGACACGGCTAGCGTCGGCGTCAGCATGTAGCGGGCGTGCACATCGAAATTGTTGAAGCGCAGGTCGCTCGGGCCAGCGAATACGACGTTGCTGTTGGCGATGCCCGTCGCACCGAAGAGGCGCGTCTGCGTGAACAGGAGGCCAGCCGTTGCCGGGCCGAACGTGTAGTTGAAGCCGGCGCCCCAGATGCGCTGACGCTGCGAGGTGAACGGCGAATCGGTGACGGCGCCGCCCGAGTTAGCGCCCAGGGCCACGGACGCGGCCGACGGCGTAATCGTGTTCAAAGCGTTGTTGAGTTGCAGGTAAGCTGCAGCGAAGTTGAAGCCGGCGAAGTCGTACGACGCACCGACGCTGTACTGGCGGTTGTTCGAGAACGCACCCGCCGCGTTCGAGAAGCCGTACATAGCGCCGAGCCTGAGGCCCATGTAGTTCGCGCTTTGGAAGTGAACCGAGTTGTTGACGCGGAACGAGTTTTGAAGGTTGTCGTTATCGAACGGATGCGCGAAGAACGTGCCGCCGTATTGCGAGCCCGTCAGCGACAGCGGCCCAAGGTACTTGACCACGTCGTCATATTGACGGCCGAGCGTCAGAGTACCGAACTCAGCGCTCGACAAACCGACGTAGGCTTGACGGCCGAACTCACGGGTTTGTTGGCCAAGCGTGCCGTTGGCAATGCTGAAGCCGTTTTCCAACGTGAAAATCGCCTTCAGGCCCCCACCGAGGTCTTCAGCGCCACGTAGCCCCCAGCGGCTCGCGTTGATCGCGCCGCTCGACTCTTGCCAGAGGCTATGGCCGTTTCCTGGGCTGGTTTGTACGTTGTTCACGTAGGTGATGCCCGCATCGATCAGGCCGTACAACGTGACGCTGCTCTGCGCGTGCGCCATCGTTGCAAAAGCGCCGCTGAGGGCGCCGACCAGAAGAGTCTTTTTCATCATTCGCTCACTCCAGAACAGGAAGTTTATTTACAGCTATCGAACGGCCCGCCGGATATCGCATATCAAGCGAGCCGTCCGGTTGGTGTGGGCACCGGCAGCGAAGCGCGCACGCGAGCCCGGTCTCGATTCAACGCGCAGCGCTGTAGACCAGGATGCCCCCGTTCGGGAAACCGTTCGCCCCGGGTTGGAACGGTACATAGACCTGGTCGGTCGCGTTATCGACCGCTACCGAGTGCACGCCCTTGCCGCTCGCATTCGCTTCGATCAGCGTGCGCGCGCCTGCGTCGACGACGCCAAGGAGCGGGGTGAAGCCGGATGACGCTGCCGTACCGCTCGCGGTCTCATGCCGGGCGGGCATGAAGTAGCGATTGGTCACGGGATCGTAGGCAACCTGATCGACGCCGCCGAACGGTATCGTTGCGAGCGTTGCGCCGGTCGTGCGGTCGAGGATCAGCGAGTTCAACGTTTCACCTGCGGCCTGATCGCAGCCGACAAGCATGTCGTTGCCGGGCCCGAGCGCGAGCCCTGCCGGCCCGCATTTGCCGAGCGGATAGACGGCCGATACGGTCGGTGCTCCGGCCGCGACCGACGCCGCGGTGATGACATCGACTTCGCCTTCCGGATTCGCGGGCGTGCCGTCGTTATTGATCAGGAATCGCTTCGATTTTGCATCGTAGACGCAAGCTTCGAGACCGCTCGATGTCGGGAACGTCAGTTGGCGCAGCACCGTGCGTGTCGCATTGGAAATGAAAGTCACGAACGGTGGCGTGTCGCCCGGGGTCGCAAACATCACAATGTTGTCGTCGGGGTCGTAGCAGCCCGAGTCCACGCGATTACCGGACGTAGTGATCGGAATCGTTGCAATCACCTGTTGCGCCGAGGTATCGACCACCTTGATATTGTTCACGTCGCTCGCGTACAGGACGTTCGTCCCAGGGATGCCGACCAGGCCGTTGGGCCCGGAAGCATCGAGCGACGCGCCGCTGCCGGTGAAGCCGCCCTTGATCTGTCCGATGAGCGTATTGCTGTGCGCGTCGACAACGTCGATTGCCGCGTTGTTGCGGTCGGCCAGATAGTACCGGCCCGAATCGGCGTAGCTGATGTCGAAGCTGAAAGGCGGTGTTGCCGAGTTCGAGACCGCGATCGTTGTTGGCCCCGCCAGCGGTGTGGGGTCGCTGCTTCCGCCCCCTCCGCAACCCGCGACGCCTATTGCAAACGCAAGCGAAATCGCGGACCGCCACCGTATGAACCATGAGCGTCGTTGCATATCTCCTCCTCCGTTGGTTTCCTCTCGTATCCCTCTCGCCGCCATGAATCGGCGACGAGGGCGAGCGCGGCACGATGATGCGTGTCGGCTCGCCGGACGCAGGGATTGAGATTAGGAGGACAAACACCCGCTTGGCATCGTGGTATACCACATATCACGGGAGAGCCCAGCTGTCGAACGACTCAAAATCTTTTTTTTTCAACGGGTTACGGCACAACGAACCAATGGTCGTTTGAGTCCATACTTTTCGGTCGTACCGCCCCCGCCGCTCTCGCTGACGCCGCAAATGCGCCTTCCCAAGCCGCCGTCCGATCGCGAATGAAACTGCTCACTTCCGCAACTGACGTCGATGTCCGGGTAGCCTGCTCGTATTGCCCATGATCCTGTGTGAAAATCATAGGTGTTTGCGCCGATAGACCAGATGTGATATATTAAATACTAAATACATACCGCTGCTGCAATGCAGCATGTCATTGGGTCGCATCATCATTTAGTCATTCGGGGTTGCAAGTGGGATATTTTTCACTGGCGCTGCTGGCCGTTGCGGTGGTGGGGCTGGGTTCGGCCGCTACGGTTCTGCTCACTCAATCGATTCCGCAATCCGTCGCGGAGGTCGCGGGTCGGCATGGCCGTTTTGCCGGCCTGGGCCGCGCCACTGAGGAGAGCAGACCGGGCTCGCCCGCTCTACCGTATCGCATGCCTGTTCAATCAAAGTCGATCGATGTCGTCAGAACTTCAAACTGAAGCCGCGGCCGCTCCATTCACGCTGGCGCTGCAACCCATCCATCCAAGTGGCAGCCTGCGCGATCAGGCCTATACGATGCTGCGCCAGGCAATTGCCGACGCGGATATCTACCAGTCGCGCGAAGAGATCCGCCTTGATGAGCGCGTGCTGAGCGAGACGCTCGGAGTGAGCCGCACCCCGGTGCGCGAGGCAATGACGCTGCTCGAACAGGAGGGCTTCCTGCGCATGGTGCCGCGCCGCGGCATTTATATCGTGCGTAAGACCAAGCGTGAAATAGTCGAAATGATCCAGATGTGGGCCGCGCTGGAAAGCATGGCGGCGCGCCTTGCGACGCTGCACGCGAGCGACGAGGAAATTGCGAAGCTGCGCCGCATGTTCGACAATTTCCGCGATGCGACACCAGCCGAGCACATCGCCGAATACTCGGATGCAAACATCGCGTTCCATCAGGCAATTGTCGAGTTGTCAAAGTCGCAGATCATTCTCGACACGATCAAGAACATTTTCATCCACGTACGGGCCATCCGGCGCATGACGATTTCGCAGAGCGATCGCGCGTCGCGCTCGATAGTTGACCATCTGCGAATCATCGAAGCGCTCGAGCGCCGCGATACCGAACTGGCCGAGAAACTAGTGCGCCAGCATTCGCTGGATCTCGCGGCGTTCGTCGACACGAATTGCGACTTCCTCGATTGACTTGACCCGCCTGACCTGGAGAACCGACCCGCCGGCCCCAGGCCGCGCTTTTCGCTCGTCCCTACGTACGCGCGTCACCACCTCGCGCGCGCGACGACGCGGTCTGTCGGCACGTTCGGGATGGGCGGGATGGACGCTATTTACTCATCCGCGCCAGCCAATGAACTTAGTGGCGAAGCGTCTATATCGTGGTTGTGCCGCGCATCATTGCTGGATTCGATCCAGCGAGCGCGCATCGGCGCGAGGATGAGCTTCGCCGAGATGCCGGCCGCGATCGTGATTACCGCCGATGCGACGAACACCGCATTCCAGCCGCCCTTCGCGGACAACACCGACGCCAGCGGCACGAGCAGGGAAGCGGTTCCTTTAGCCGTGTACAGCGTGCCGGCATTCGCGGCCGCATAGTGGCCGCCGAACGTGTCCGCGCAGACTGCAGGGAAAATCGAAAAGATCTCGCCCCAGAACAGGAAAATTAGCGCCGCGAACGTCATGAACGCATAGGGATTGGTGCCGTATCGCATGAGCCCGAGCAGTGCAAGTCCTTCGCCGATGAAGATCAGGAACATCGTGTTTTCTCGGCCGATCCTATCCGAAAGGAAGCCGCAAAGCGGCCGGGTCAAGCCATTGCAGATGTTGTCGATCGAAAGCGTCGCCGTCAGCAACGGCAAGGTCATACCGAACAGCGTCATCGGTATTCTTGCGAGCCCCCAGTCTTTTGCAATCGGACCAATCTGCGCCGTTGCCATTAGGCCACCGGCAGCCACTGCCACAAAGCACACGTAGAGCACCCAGAAGACGGGCGCCTTGATCATCTGCCCAGGGGTGTAATCCACCGTTGTCACAGCGAATCGCCTTTTGACCGCCACCGCCTGACGAACCGCAGGCTTTTTCAGCAGCATGGCAAGCACGAACATGCAGCCGCCCTGAAGGATGCCGAAAAAGAGAAAGCTGTGCTCGTAGCCGGAGCGGGCGATCATGGTAGCGATCGGGATCACGGTGACGGCGGCTCCGGCGCCGAACCCCGCAGCCGTCAAACCGGCTGCAAGGCCGCGCCGGTCCGGAAACAATTTCAACGCATTGCCGACGCAGGTGCCGTACACGCAGCCTGCACCGATACCCGCGATGACGGCTGCGACATAGAGCAGCGGCAATGCGGTCGCGTACGAATTGATGACCCATGCCAGACCCGCGCAGATTGCGCCGCCGGCCACGACGGGACGCGGACCGAATTTATCGACCAGCCAGCCCTCGACTGGCACGAGCCAGGTTTCCGTCAGGATGAAAATGGTGAAGGCGAGCTGAATGGATGCTTCGCCCCAATGATGCCGTGCATTCATCGGTGCGACGAAAAGTGTCCACGCGTATTGCAGATTGGCCACCAGCGCCATGCACAGCATGCCAATGATGAGTTGGCACCACCGGTTCGCCCAAAAGGCCGGCGCCGGTGCGCGCTGAAAAATGTCGTTCATTGACGTTGTCTCCACTATTTATTTAGAAGTAGGCGTCTCAGATTGCCGTCTGGATACATTCGCTTTGAAGTCATGCCCGGATAAGACGGCCTCCGGAAATATCGAATGTCTGTGCCGCCGCGGCGGTCTCACCATACAGGCCCATGCTAGGGTCAATGCTTGATTAGTGATAATTAAAGTTTGTTACCATGGGCATTCATATTCGTTTATACATCGGCCATGACGATGAGGAACGCGACACTCCGCCAGTTGAAGGTGTTCGAGACGGTGGCCCGACACCTGAGCTTCTCACGTGCTGCGGAGGAACTTCATTTGACCCAGCCCGCCGTCTCGACTCAGGTCCGGCAGCTCGAAGACCACGCGGGTCTGCCGCTCTTCGAACAACTTGGCAAGAAGATCTACCTGACAGCCGCCGGTACCGAAATGCTTCGCTACAGCCGCACGATCATCCAACAGTTCCTCGAAGTGGACGAAGCGATGAGCCAGCTGAAGGGCGTGTCGGGCGGGAAGCTGAACGTCGCCGTCATCAGTGCAGGCGACTATTTCTTCCCGCGCCTGCTCGCTGAATTCGCGCACCGCTACTCGGGTGTCGTGCTCAATTTGGCTGTGCACAACCGCGAGGAATTGCTGCATCAGCTTGCGACGAACCAGACCGATCTCGCGGTGATGGTTCGTCCGCCACGCGACGCGGATGCTGTTTGCGAGCCGATCGCGCCGCATCCCTACGTCATCGTCGCCGCTCCAAGCCATCCGCTTGCCAATAGGCGGAACATCAGGATGCGCGAGTTGGAAGGCGAGGCGTTCGTCGTGCGCGAGCGGGGGTCGGACACCCGGAACTCAATGGAGGAAGGGTTCGCCGGACGGCTCAGCAATCTCAAGATAGCAATGGAGATCAAGAGCACCGAGACGATCAAGCAGGCGGTTATCGCCGGGATGGGGATTGCATTCTTATCCGCGCATACGATCAGCCTCGAACTGCAGGTGGGCAACCTCGTCGTGCTCGATGTCGAGGGCTTTCCGGTGATGCTCAATTGGTATGTCGTGCATCGCAAGAACAAGCGCTTGCCGCCTGTTGCTCTGGCCTTCAAGCGCTTCTTGATGGAAGAAGGCGCGCAGCAAATCGAAGAGATCACGCGCGTCAAAGAACTGAACGTCCACAAGCACTAGTCAACGACGCATCGTGCGGTATCTCTGATGGTGCCGAATTCGGCCGCGCAAACGCCATGCGCTGCCGCTGCGATAGGCGCCCGTGCGCACAGCGGTGTGACTTTTATCCCGAAGAGCCAGAGATTGCACGAAATCGCCGCCAAGCAACGCGTGCGATGGATCGTCGCGCCATTCGAAGCGCTCGAAACAGTTGCGTCGTCGGACTGAACCGCAGGGCGAACGTGGCCGGCGGTCGTGCACTCGCGCAAACGCGCGCAAGCGCGCGACGACGGTCAGCAGAAAACCGATCTTTGCCATTGTCTTAGGCGCTTGCGGCATACGGGCTTCCACGTCCGGACAAGGTCAAGGGAAGAGCAGATGCCCCTTCCGCTTAGGACACGCTGGAAACCGCCTGCTCCGAACCGGAAACCGGCAGCGGCGGCTGCTGTGCAATCCGTTCGCGGAGCTTGATCAGCGCCACCACCGTATCGATCGTCGGCGTCGCCTGTCCAACGAGGCGGCCCATTTCCTGGACGACGGTAAGAAGCGGGTCGATTTCCATCGGACGGTTGGCTTCGAGGTCCTGCAACATGGACGTCTTATGTGCACCGACGGCACCGGCGCCATCGATTCGCCTTTCAACGTCGACACGGAAATGCACGCCGAAGCGATCGGCGATCGCCTTGGCTTCCAGCATCATGGTCTTGGATACGGCTCGCGTCGCCGGATTGCTTGTAATGACATCGAGCGTCGCATGGGTCAATGCGCTGATTGGATTGAAGCAAAGGTTGCCCCAAAGCTTCAGCCAGATCTCGTCACGGATGTTGTCGCGGATAGGCGCATCCAGATCCGCTGCATTCATGATGTCGTGCAGTCTCTGGATTCGATCGGAGCGTTCGCCGCTGGGCTCGCCGATAGGAAATTTCTTGCCGTATACATGGCGAATTACGCCGGGCTCGACGATTTCGGCCGCCGGGTATACCACGCAACCGATCGCACGCTCGGGTCCAAGCACGTCCCACTGCTTGCCGTCCGGGTCGACGCTGGCGAGCCTGGTGCCGGCGAATTCGCCACCGTGCTTGTAGAAGTACCAATAGGGAATACCGTTGACTGCCGTGACGATCGCCGTGTCAGGTCCCAGCAAAGGCCGCATCAGGTCGACCACGCCCGGCACCGAATGCGCTTTCAGCGCAACGATCACATAATCCTGCGGACCGAGCTCGCGCGGGTCCGACGCACAACGGACCTTGACGACGCGTTCGCCGCCATCGGCCTGCAAGCGTACGCCGCTTTTCTGCATCGCGACGAGATGGGGGCCACGCGCCACGAAACTCACCTCAGCGCCAGCAGATGCGAGTTGCGCACCAAGGTACGCACCGATCGCACCGGCACCATAAACACAGATCTTCATCTGCCGCTCCTTTTCCAATGTGATGAATGCTGTCGAACCGAAACGACGGCTTTGGGAACTCGCCTTCGACTGCGCTCACTCACGTGAAGCGCCAAGCGATGCTCGAAAGTGCGTTGCCGGTGACTTGTCAGGGACAGCTGAATTCAGAATCCAGCGACGCCGCATCGGATACAGAATGAACTTCGCCGACAGGCCCGCCAGCATCGAGAGACACGCGAAGAAAACGAAGACCGCTCCCCACCCTCCATGCGCAGACAACAACGACGCCACAGGCACCAAAATCGCGGCCGTCCCTTTCGCGGTGTAGAGCGTGCCGGCGTTGCCCGCAGCGAATTTGGCGCCGAACGTGTCGGCGCAAGTCGCCGGAAAGTTCGAGAAGATATCGCCATAGCAGAGGAAGACGATTGCGGAAAACATCATGAACAGATACGGGTTGTGCCCGAAATACATCAGCCCAAGCAACGCGAGGCCTTCGCCTATGAAAGTGATGAACATCGTGGTTTCACGGCCGATTCGATCAGAGATGAAGCCGCACAGCGGCCGTGTGAAGCCGTTGCAAAGATTGTTGATCGAGAGCGTCATCGTCAGTAGCGGCAACGTGACGCTCAACGCGCTCACAGGCACCGCCGCAAAACCATATTCCTTGGCGATCGGGCCGATCTGCGCTGTGGCGATGATGCCGCCTGCAGCGACGCAGACGAACATCCCGTACATCACCCAAAAAAGTGGCGAGCGGACCATCTGCTTCGTGGTGTAGTCGGTCTTGGTTGCCACGATGCGCTTCACGCCGGCAGCATGAGCCGGCGGCCTAGGACGCACCAGCAAAGTCGCAAGCAGCAGGATGCAGACGCCCTGAAACGCGCCGAAGAAGACAAACGCATGCTCGTACCCGGAACCCTGGATCATCTTCGAGATCGGGATCACCGTCAGCGCCGCACCAGCACCAAACCCCGCAGCGGTCAGGCCGGCGGCCAGGCCACGCTTGTCCGGAAACCACTTGAGCGCAGTGCCCACACAAGTTCCGTAAACGCAGCCTGCCCCGATGCCGGCGATCACGGCGGCCACGTAAAGCACCGGAAGGCTCGGCGCATAGGCATCGAGAATCCAGCCCAGCGCCGCGCAGATCGCGCCCCCAATCACGACCGGACGCGGACCGAACCTGTCGACCAGCCAACCTTCGACGGGTACCAGCCAGGTCTCGGTGACGATAAAAATCGAAAACGCCAACTGAATGGCGGCCTGCCCCCAGTGATGTTTGGCATCCATCGGGACGACGAAGAGAGTCCACGCGTACTGCAGATTGGCGATCAGACCCATACAGGCGATGCCGGCTGCCAACTGAACCCAACGGTTATGACGCCTCGCGGTATAAGCGCTAAAGGCCGTTTCGCTATGTGCCACGTTCTCTGTCTCCGTCTATTGAACTATTTTCTTGCTCTAAAACTGCAGGGCGAATACGCACGTCCCACAACGGAAGCGCCTCAGTTCGGCCACCCGCAGGAACGGTCCGCCGCACCGAGTCATACTGTGGCAATCCGCAATAGATTGGTGGTGCCCGGCTCGCCGAACGGCATGCCGGCGGCGATGGCCAGCCGATCGCCGGAACTCGCCAAACCTTGCGTCATAGCGATTCCGCAGGCGGCGCTCACAATCTCGTCGACCGTTTCAACATCGGGGCTTACCGTTGAATGCACGCCCCACGCCAATGCAAGCCGCCGCGCCGTCGACAGCTTCGGCGTGATACTGAGAATCGCGGCGCTCGGACGCTGCCGGGCTGCCCTCAGGCTCGTGTGCCCGGAGGTCGTATAGGTGACCGCGGCCACTGCGCAGATCGTCTGCGCCACATCCCGAAGTGCCGCACAGATCGCGTCCCCGGGCGTGTGCAGAGGAAGTTCGTGCTGAGCGTCGAGCAGGCTCCGATACAGCGGATCACGCTCCACCTCGTGGATGATCCGGTCCATCATCTCGACGGCCTGCACGGGATAGCCGCCGCTCGCCGACTCCGCTGACAGCATGACGGCATCCGCGCCGTCGTAAATCGCCGTCGCGACGTCCGACGCCTCGGCACGCGTGGGCACCGGCGCAGCGATCATCGACTCGAGCATTTGCGTCGCGATGATGACGGGCTTGCCACAACTGCGGCACGCGCGAAGAATGCGCTTCTGCACACCCGGCACGCGCTCGGGGGGAAGCTCGACGCCAAGGTCGCCGCGAGCGACCATCACGGCATCCGCCGCTCCGACGATTTCGTCGAGCCGATCGAGCGCTGCAGGCTTCTCGAGCTTGACCATGAGTCCCGCACGCTCGCCGATGAGCGCGCGCGCATCGATCAGATCTTCCGGTTGCTGCACGAACGACAGCGCAATCCAGTCGGCGCCGAGCGACAGCGCAAATTCCAGATCGATCCGGTCTTTTCGGGTGAGCACGGGAATCGGCAGTATGGTGTCGGGAACGTTCACGCCCTTGCGATTCGACAAGACCCCGCCGTGCATGACGCGCGTGCTGATGCTCTCGCCGTCGTTGTCCAGCACCTCCAGCCGCAGTTTGCCGTCGTCGAGAAGCAAGGACTGTCCCGCCCGGACCACCTCGAACAGTTCCGGATGAGGCAGGTGCACGCGGTCGACGTCGCCGTGGGCAGGATTCCGATCGAGCGCGAAGCGCTCGCCAGCGGCCAGCATCACCTTGCCTGCAGCGAAAGTGCCGACGCGCAGTTTCGGACCTTGCATATCGGCCATCACCGATATGGGTCTGCCCGTCGCGCGTTCGACCTCGCGCACGAGCTCATAGCGTTGCCGATGATCATCGTGCGAGCCGTGGCTGAAATTCAGCCGGAACACATCCACGCCGGCCCGAAACAGCTGCGCAATCGTTTGTAGATCGGAAGTGGCGGGGCCCAGCGTGGCAACAATCTTGGCTTTACGTCGACGGAGCATGATCGATCACCGGTAAGAAATGAATGGCGGGCAACAGATCCGGCGACGCACCCAACCGGCCACGCGGCGCAATCCCAAGCCCCTCTGACAAAGGAACGCCGTTGTCATGGCACAGGTCTTTCAAGCGTGAAGCTGCTTAAGCAATGCGTCGACGCTCCCTTTCGCGTCGCCGAACAGCATTCGTGTGTTTTCCTTATAAAACAGCGGGTTTTCGACGCCCGCATACCCAGTGGCCATGCTGCGCTTGGATACGACCACCGTACGCGCCTTCCACACTTCAAGCACCGGCATGCCGGCAATCGGGCTAGCCGGATCTTCCAGTGCGCCGGGGTTGACGATGTCGTTCGCGCCGATCACGAGCACGACATCCGTACTGGCGAAATCGTCGTTGATTTCATCCATTTCAAGCACGATGTCGTAAGGCACCTTGGCCTCGGCCAGCAGCACGTTCATATGGCCGGGCAACCGACCGGCGACGGGGTGGATGCCGAAACGAACCCGAACCCCAAACTCGGCCAGCTTGCGCGTGATTTCGCTGATCGTCGCCTGTGCCTGGGCCACTGCCATGCCGTAGCCGGGTACGATGATCACCTCGGCCGCATCGCGCAGAATCGCGCTGACTTCGTCGACTGTGGTGGGCACGATCTCGCCCGCGATATCCGCCGAGCGCGTCGTGTTCGGTACGCCGAAGCCACCTAAAATGACCGAGACGAAGCTGCGATTCATCGCGCGGCACATGATGTAGCTCAGGATCGCGCCGCTCGAGCCCACGAGCGCGCCTGTCGTGATCAACAGATCGTTGCTCAGCATGAAACCTGTGGCCGCGGCCGCCCAGCCCGAGTAGCTGTTCAGCATCGACACGACAACCGGCATGTCTGCGCCGCCGATCGCCATCACGAGATGCACGCCCAGCGCCGCAGCAAGCACCGACATTTCAAGCAATGCGCGGATGCCGTCATCGCTCGACGCCGCGGTCAAAAACCGGTAGCCAATGGCGCAACAGATCGCCAGCGCGAGCAGGTTCAGAGAATGCCTGCCCGGCAGCACGAGCGGCTTGCCGCCGACCGTGCCATGCAGCTTCAAGAACGCGACGATCGAACCGGCAAACGTGACGGCACCGATAAAGACGCCCAGGTAGATCTCCGAACCGTGGACGATCCGCTCCGCTCCTCCGAACTCGGCAGACGGCATCAAGTAGTTTGCGAAGCCGATCAGCACCGCCGCCAGACCGACAAAGCTATGCAGCACGGCAACCAGTTGCGGCATTTGCGTCATCCCGACGCGCCGTGCAAACAAGGAGCCGACCCCCGCGCCGATAACCGATGCCGCGAGCACAACCTCCAGCCCGGCGCCTTGCGCGATCAGCAGCGTCGCCAGAATCGCAATCAGCATGCCGGTCACGCCGTACAGATTGCCGCGGCGAGCGGTGGTCGGATGACTGAGTCCGCGCAGGCTCAGGATGAATAGCGCGCCCGCCCCCAGATACGCGATGTTTCCCATTCCGTTCAGCATGAAATCTCCTCAGCTGCGTTGGAACATGTTCAACATGCGCTGGGTCACGAGAAACCCGCCCGCGATGTTAATCATGGCGACCAGCAACGCGGTCGCGCTGAGCACGCCCACGCCCACACCTATTCGCATGCCGGACGCACCGAGTTGCATCAGTGCGCCAATCACGATGATCCCGCTGATGGCGTTGGTCACGCTCATCAACGGTGTGTGCAAGGCGGGGGTCACGTTCCAGACAACGTGATAGCCGACGAACACCGCCAATACGAACACCGTCAGATGAGCGACAAACGCCGGCGGTGCGACAGCGCCCAGCGCAAGCAGCGTGAGCGCCGCCATCGCAATCAGCAAAAGTGGCATGTGCCGCGAGCGATGCGTGGCCTCGGCGGGCGTCCCCGCATTGCCGGGGCTCGACGCGCGCTTCTCGGAAAGCGGCGGCCGGTGCGCTGCGATCGCAGGCTGCTTCGGCGGCGTCGGGGGCCAGGTGATGGCCCCTTCATGCACCACCGCCGCACCGCGCAGCACGTCGTCATCCATGTCGAAGTGGGGCTCGCCGTCCTTGCGCGGCGTCATGTCGGTCAGCAGATGACGAATATTGGTCGCATACAACTGGCTCGACTGAGTCGCCATCCGGCTTGGCAAGTCGGTATAGCCGATGATCGTCACGCCGCTTGCGGCTACCGCGTGGCCGGGCTGCGTAAGCTCGCAGTTGCCACCCTGTTCGGCGGCCATGTCGACGATCACGCTACCCGGCCGCATGCCGCCCACCATCGCCGCGGTAATCAGCTTGGGCGCCGGCTTGCCGGGGATCAGCGCGGTCGTGATGATGATGTCGACTTCCCTCGCCTGCGCGGCAAAGAGCGCCATCTCCGCTGCGATGAACTCCGCGCTCATCTGCTTGGCGTACCCGCCGCTTCCGCTGCCCTCCTCATCGAGGTCCAGCTTGAGAAACTCAGCGCCCATGCTCTCGACTTGCTGCTCGACCTCGGAGCGCGTGTCGAACGCGCGCACGATCGCACCCAGGCCTCGCGCAGCGCCAATGGCCGCGAGTCCAGCAACGCCTGCCCCGATCACCATGATCTTCGCGGGCGGCATCTTGCCCGCCGCGGTGATTTGCCCGGTAAAGACTCGCCCGAAATGGTGCGCCGCTTCGATCACCGCGCGGTAGCCCGCCATGTTCGCCATCGAACTGAGCGCATCGAGTTTCTGCGCACGGGAAATGCGCGGCACGCTATCCATCGCCAGCACGTTCGCGCCGCGGGCGGCGAGCCGCTCGAGCAAGGCTGGGTTCTGCGCGGGCCAGATGAAGCTGACGAGCGTGGCGCCTTCTTTCAGCAGCGTCGCTTCATCGTCATCGATCAAAGGATGAAACTCGGGCGCGCGCACCTTGATCACGAGATCGGCGTTGGCCCACAACGCCCGGGTGTCGGTGACCACCTGTGCCCCGGCCGAGCGATACGCGTCATCGTCGAACGCCGCTCGCACACCCGCACCCGCTTCGACGCTCACTGCAAAACCTAGCTTCAGCAGTTGTCCCACTGTCTCGGGCGTCGCCGCGACCCGGCGCTCCCCAGCATGGATCTCGCGCGGCACTGCAATCATCTTCGCCATGTCAGTTCCCAGCCGGCAGCGTGTTCGACAGCGCGCCGATACCGTCGATCGAGACCTCGATCGACGAGCCATCCCTGATTGAACCGACACCGATTGACGTGCCGCATGCAATCACGTCTCCCGGCATCAACGTCATGTCGTGCGAGATCAGGCTCACCTGTTGTTCGGGCGAGAAGATCATGTCGGACAGCGGGTAGTTCTGACGCTCCACGCCATCGAGCTTTGTCACCACGCGTGCGCCACGCCAGTCAAAATCGCACTGGATGACGGGTCCGATGCAGCTGAACGTATCGAAGCCCTTCGAGCGGCACCACTGAACAAAATTCGGATCCTCGTTCAGCAATTCGATCGCCGTCACATCGTTCACGCAAGTAAAGCCAAAGATGTATCCCGCAGCTTCGTCGACCGGTACGTTGCTGCAACGCTTGCCGATCACGATGCCGAGTTCGCCTTCGTATGCGATCTTGCCTGCGTAGCCCTTCGGGCGCCGGATGGGTTCGCCCGCACCGATCACCGACAACGGCGGCTTGATCAAAAACAGCGGATGGGACGGCGCCGCTTTGTCGAGTTTCTCGGATAGCGCATGGAAGTTGTTCCACAGCGCGACGACCTTGGTGGGCATGCAAGGACTACGCAACGTCACATCGTCCAGCTTCAATACCTTGCCGCTGCGGACAGGGTCGCCGAACATGTCTCCTTCGTACTCGGTGATGCGATCGTTGTCGAGCACGCCAAAGCCAATATGGCCGTGAGCAAGCTGAAAGCGTGTCCACGAAGTCATCGGGACGTCTCCTGTCTATGTTTTTTCAGGCGTTGGCGCGATGAAGCCCATCGCGCCGCAGCAGCTTGTCGTGCGCGTCATCCGCGCAGCAATGCGTCGACCGTACGGTCAGGTCAAATCGCGCCAATCGCACGCAAACGCGCGATCTGCTTTGATTCATAGCCGAGCTCGGTCATCACCTCGTCGGTGTGTTCGCCGAGAAGCGGCGAGCGCGTGACTTCGGTGGGGCTGTCGGACAGCTTGATCGGATTGCCGACCGTCAGATATTTGCCGCGTACCGGGTGATCGACTTCGACGATCGTCCCTGTCTTGCGCAGTGACGGTTCTTCCGCGATCTCTTTCATCGACAGAATCGGCCCGCACGGAATGTCATGCTGGTTGAGAATCGCCATCGCCTCGAACTTCGTCTTCGTCGTCGTCCAGCGCTCGATCTCGGCGAAGATTTCCCTCAGGCGCGGCAGGCGGGCGGCGGGCGTCGCGTAGCCGGGATCGGTGACCCACTCTTGTTTGCCGATCAAGCCGCAGATCTTCGGCCACACTGGCGCCTGCGTAATGAAGTAGATGTACGCGTTCTGATCCGACTCCCAGCCCTTGCACTTCAGGATCCAGCCCGGCTGCCCGCCGCCCGATGCATTGCCCGCGCGCGGCACTGCTTCGCCGAACGCGCCATTCGGATGTTGCGGATATTCCATCATCACACCGGTGCGTTCGAGCCGCTGCTGGTCTCGCAGCTTGACCCGGCATAGATTGAGCACACCGTCCTGCATGGCGGCGAGCACCTTCTGCCCGCGCCCGGTCGTCTGCCGTTGATACAGCGCCGTGACGATGCCGAGCGCCAGATGGAGGCCGGTGCCGCTGTCGCCGATCTGTGCGCCGCTCACGACGGGCGGGCCGTCGTCGAAGCCTGTGGTCGACGCCGCGCCACCCACGCATTGCGCAACGTTCTCGTAGACCTTGCAGTCTTCGTACGGCCCCGGGCCAAAGCCCTTGACCGACGCAAGAATCATCCGCGGATTGAGTTCCTGGATGCGCTCCCACGTAAAGCCCATCCGATCGAGCGCGCGCGGCGCGAAGTTCTCCACCAGCACATCGCATGTCCGGATCAAGGCTTCCAGAACCCCTTTACCTTCCGGATTCTTGGTATCGATCGTGACCGAGCGCTTGTTGTGATTGAGCATCGTGAAGTAGAGGCTGTCGGCCTCGGGGATATCGCGCAGTTGCTCGCGCGTGATGTCGCCGGCGCCGGCCCGTTCGACCTTGATCACATCCGCGCCGAACCATGCGAGCAATTGCGTGCAGGTGGGGCCCGATTGCACATGCGTGAAATCGAGAACGCGCACACCGTCCAAAGCCTTACCCATTTCCCGTCTCCAAAATTGCCAGGCGCTTGCGTAAGTTGCGCTCTTCCTGAAAGCGGCTCGTTTCGTCTCGAATCACCGCCACAATTGCCGTCACCTCATCCTGTGGCGAATGCAGCAGAGCCACCGTAAATGCAATCGACATGGCGCGCCCATCCTTATGCACCGCGGGCACCCGCAGCACGTCGTTGCCATAGCGGGTCTGCCCGGTGGCCATCGTCTTGTGATAGCCGTCCCAATGACGGCCGCGCAAGCGCTCCGGAATGATCAGGTCGAGCGACTGCCCGAGTGCCTCGTTCTGTGTGAATCCAAACATGCGCTCGGCGGCAGGATTCCACAGCGTGATGCTTCCGCGAGAATCCGAGACGATGATCGCATCGCCAATGGCCGAAACCATCTGCTCGCAATCGACGACTGCTTGTTGCATGGCGGCACCTGATGAAACGGCTGTTGGTTTCGGCACGGCACCCCGCCGGGGCGCGGTTCATGTATGGCTAGACAGCCTTGACCTCGCGCAAGTTGAAGATATCCTGCTTGCTGTAGCCGAGCCCCGCCAGCACCTCTTCAGTGTGCTCGCCAAGCAGCGGCGAAGCGGTAATTTCGGGCTTCAGGTCGGAGAACTTGATCGGACTGCCCACGGTGAGATAGGTCCCGCGCTCCCTGTGCGGGACTTCCACGATGGTGCCGCTCGCGCGCAGCGACGGATCGTTGGCCAGTTCCTTCATCGTCAGCACCGGCGCGCATGGAATGTCGAACTTGCGCAGGATATCCACTGCCTCGAATTTGGTCTTGTCGGACAACCACGCCTCGATCGTCGCGAAGATCTCGAAGATGTGCGGCTGACGGGCCTCGGCGGTCATGTACGCCGGATCATCGATCCATTCGGGCTTGCCGATAGCCCGGCAGATCGGCTCCCATGCGTGGCCTTGGACGGTGAAGTAGATATACGCGTTGGGATCCGTTTCCCAACCCTCGCATTTCAGCACCCAGCCCGGCTGTCCACCGCCGCCGGCGTTGCCGCCGCGCGGCACGACGTCGCTGAACGAACCGTGCGGATATTGCGGATACTCCTCGAGGTAGCCGACCCGCTCGAGACGTTGCTGATCGCGCAGCTTGACGCGGCAGAGGTTCAGCACGCTGTCCTGCATCGATACGGCCACCTTTTGACCTTTTCCAGTTTGGGCCCGTCCGATCAGCGCAGTCAGGATGCCGATCGCTAGGTGCATGCCGGTGTTGCTGTCGCCGAGCGCTGCAGCGCTGATCGTCGGCGGGCCGTCCCAGAAGCCCGTGGTCGAAGCGGCGCCGCCAGCGCATTGGGCAACGTTTTCATAGACTTTCAGGTCGTCGTAGTGATGCCCGTCGCTGAAGCCTTTGACCGACGCGACGATCAACTTCGGATTGAGCTCATTGAGGCGCTGCCAGGAGAAACCCATCCGGTCCAGCGCGCCCGGACCGAAATTCTCCACCAGCACGTCGGACTCCCGAACCAGCCGTTCCAGGACTTCCCTGCCCTCGGGCTTCTTCGTATCCAGCGTAAGCGAGCGCTTGTTGCTGTTCAACATCGTGAAGTACAACGCATCGACGTTCGGGATGTCGCGCAACTGGCTGCGCGTCACATCGCCGGCACCGGGACGTTCGACCTTGATCACATCGGCACCGAACCAGGCCAGCATTTGCGTACAGGCAGGACCAGCCTGAACATGGGTGAAGTCGATGATCTTGATACCGTCGAGGGGTTTCGTCACTTCAATTCTCCTTGGCTTGCTAGCGTCATTTCTTCATTGCCGCGCTTTGCGGGTTGAGATTCGTCAAGCGGCCGCTCTCGGTGCCCGCCGATTCGTCGATGACGGCGTTGATGAGCGCCGGCTGGCCGGACTCGATGGCTTTGAGCAGGGCCTGGGTCAGTTCCTCAGGCGTTGTGGCGTTGTAGCCGACGCCTCCGAATGCTTCGATCATCTTGTCGTAGCGCGCTCCCTTGACGAAAACGGTGGGCGCGACGTCTTTGCCGCCGGAGAGGTTCACATCGGTGCCGCGATAAACACCGTTGTTGTTGAATACAACGGTGCAAACCGGGAGGTCGTAGCGGCAGATCGTTTCTAGTTCCATCCCGCTGAAGCCGAATGCGCTGTCGCCCTCGATCGCGACGACCGGCTTGCCGCTGGTGACTGCCGCGCCAATCGCAAAACCCATCCCGATGCCCATGATTCCCCATGTGCCGGAGTCGAACCGCTTGCGCGGTTGATACATGTCGATGATGCTGCGAGCGTAGTCGAGGGTATTCGCGCCTTCGTTGACGACGTTGATGTCCGGGCGCGTTATCAGGACGTCGCGAATCGCGCGCAGCGCACTGTGGAAATTCATGGGCGACGGATTCTGCGCGAGCGTTGCCGCCATCTTCGCGAGGTTCCGGGTCTTGCGCTCTGCGATGGCCCCCGTCCATGTGGCGTCAGGCTTGCCAAATCCGGAACCGATGCCGGCGAGCATGGCCGATACGCAAGATCCGATGTCACCGATAACCGGAGCCGCGATGGCCACGTTGCTGTCGATCTCGGTCGGCGAAATATCGACCTGGATGAATTGCTTGGGCCCACCCCAGGTCTTGCCCTTGCCGTGCGACAAGAGCCAATTCAGGCGCGCGCCGATCAGCACCACGACATCGCTTTCCGCCAGCACGAACGAGCGCGCAGCCGATGCCGATTGCGGATGCGTGTCGGGCAGCAGCCCCTTGGCCATGGACATCGGCAAGTAGGGGATGCCGGTCTTCTCGACGAAGTCGCGGATTTGCGCGTCGGCCTGGGCGTAGGCGGCGCCCTTGCCCAGAAGAATCAGAGGCCGCTTGGCAGTCTTCAGGAGATCGAGCGCGCGCTTGACGGCATCGGGCGCCGGAATTTGACACGGAGCCGCGTCGACGACGCGTACCAGGGACTTTTTTGCTTTCCCGGCATCGATCGTCTGAGCCAGCAGTTTCGCCGGCAAGTCGAGATAGACGCCGCCTGGCCGCCCGGATACAGCCGCACGGATCGCGCGTGCAACACCGATGCCGATGTCTTCCGCGTGCAAGACACGATAGGCCGCCTTCGCATAGGGTTTGGCGGCGTTGAGCTGATCCATCTCTTCGTAGTCGCCTTGCTGCAGGTCGACGATTTCGCGCTCACTGGAGCCGCTGATGAGAATCATCGGAAAGCAGTTGGTGGTCGCGTTGGCGAGCGCCGTCAGACCGTTTAGAAAGCCTGGCGCGGACACGGTCAAGCAGACCCCCGGCTTTCGTGTCATGTAGCCCGAGATAGCTGCCGCGTTGCCCGCGTTCTGTTCGTGACGAAAGCCGATGAAACGCAAGCCCTCGGCTTGCGCAAGGCGGGCCAGATCGGTGATGGGAATGCCCACCAGACCGAAGATCGTGTCGATGTCATTCAGCTTCAGGGCATCGATGACGAGATGGAACCCATCCGTCGTTTCATGGGGGTGTTCTGCAGTGGCGGGCTGCGGTTGGATGAGCCCAACGACTTCTGCCATGACGTCTCCTCCTAAGGGGCGTGTGCTTTGTGATATATCATATACCACACACAGTATTTGTAAAGGCAGTGATAGATCTTTCGATGCGGCGTTGCAGCAGAAAGAGCCGCCGCCGGTCGTGAGGCGACATCGTCCTTTCGGACACGACATACCTGGACGGGAGATGAAAGAAATAGCGCGGCACCGATTGCGGCCGCGCGAGGCCAAGTCACTTGGCGATGGGCGCTGGAAGGCAGTGCGTAGGCTTAGTGGAAGCCCGACGCATCCTCAGTCGAGGTAATCGCAGTTGGCTTCGACGAACGCCGCGAGATCAAACGAGTGCTGACGCACGAGCTCGTCGATCCGTTCCGTGTCGCGCCGTTCAAGCGCTTCGATGATGCGCATGTGGTCACCGATCGAGCGTGACGCGCGATCGCTCTGCGCGATCGTCGTCCGGCGAATCGCCCTCACGTGCATGAAGACATTCTGGATCGTGTCGGCAATGATCTGCGACTTGGACAGTTGGACGATCGCCTGGTGAAAGGCAATGTTGGCGTCCGAGTACTCTTCGATGTGGTCTGCTGGCGCCGTCTCGCTGAAATTGTCGAACATATGGCGTAGCGCCGCGATGTCCGCGTCTGACGCCCGCAGCGTTGCGAGCCGCGCGGCCGCGCTTTCAAGCGCCGCCCACATATAGATCATCTCGACGATTTCTTTCTTCGTCTTCCGCAAGATATAGACTCCGCGCCGCGGGATTGTGCGCAGAAACCTTCCTGCTCGAGCAGCGTCATAGCTTCCCGCACCGGAGTCCTGCTGACGCCGAGCGCTTCGGTGAGCTCTTTTTCGTCGAGCCGGACATCCTCCCGCGAACGATAAATATCAGCTTCGGCGATGGCCTGCTTCAACCTTGTGTACGCCTGATTTCGCAAGGAAGCCGAAGCATTGATCGGCATCAACGCCAAGGCGACGGGCGTCGGCCGAGCATCCTCATGCGGGTCAGCAGCCATCGTATGTGTCCCCTATTACTAGAAGTTCCTACTTGGGGCCGCCTTGACGGCACTTGCCATGCAGCGGCCGAGCGACTCATATTCTTTATATCGTATATCACACACCGATTGCCATCCAAGCAAACCCGCGAGGACGGTACATTAACGATTGCTTATGGTTTTCCAATATATGTTTAACTATCATTTATTAGTCGCTGTTTCTACTCTTCGGTTAAACCTCTCAACCGAAGGAGACGAACATGGGTCAGATGCAAAGTGAGGGACACGAACTTGAGCATGACCGCGAAGTGCAAGCACAACTCTGTGCGTACAACACGGCCTTCGCCGAGCTTGGCCTGCGCTTTCGCTGGGACACGCAAACCCTCATCTCGCTCACAGCAATCGAAGGAGAAGAAGCACGGATCACGACGTACATCCAGAACCACCATAAGCACCTGCTCCGTGCATACAGCGCAGAATTCTTGAGTCGGGCCATTCTCGAAAAGAAAACCGCTCGTCTGCCGCGATGCCTCCCGACGTTAGCCGGCCCTGCGACAACCGCGAATCGCGCAGCGGACATGCCGCAAACAATCCCGCCGGCAACGCGCGTCTCGGGTGACTCGTGTTTGCCAGCGCTTGTCGGCTCATGAAGACGGATTTGCGCCGCTAATCGGCGCGATTGGGAGCTGTGATCATCCCGATGCATCGTCAAAGGTCGCTGTACTCGCGAGCGCCGGCACGAAGAGCCAGGGGAAAAGGTAGTAGGAGTTGACCATGAATACCGCCGAGAAGTCGCTGCATCATCTGGTCGAGAAGTGGCTTGCACCCGGCCCGGGCGGACAGATCCGCGTAGTTCGGCTTGGACACACATGCGGAGACGCAAGGCGCTACGCGCACGTCGAGGCGTCAACTAGAACCGGCCCGCGAGCCATCTTCTTCTTCCGAGACGATGATGGCGGGTCGTGCGTGTTTCCGCCCCGCATACAGCGTCCTACATTGACTGCGTATCGGCTCGGGACTTGAGGGACTCAAGTGCTCACGCTCGGAACATCAGTATGAATATCGCCAATTCGATAGCGTATAGACCAAGCATCGTGCAGATGCCGAGTGCTTCGCGCCGCCAGTGCCGGGCCGTAAGAGGCGTCAACCACCAACCCATGAAAAAGATCGCGACTTTCATCAGCGGCCACGACACCAAAGAAACGCTGATCGCATTGCCGATGAACGTCGCGATGGCCACATGCTGTCCGGCAAGTAAAAGACTGAGAAACTTGATTTCCAGCATCACCAGGGGAAACAGCACGAGCAGAACGAGCGCTGTCTGCTTCCAGGCCGCTGGCTTATCCGCGCCATCCGGGAACCAGCCCGCGAAAGGGCTTTGCATCCGATAGCTTCGCCAGCTTGCGATGTCCGGTTGCACCTGTTCAAGCAGCTGTTTGCGATCGGAAGACCCGAGCCATGCATCCAGTTGCGCGGGGGTGGCGAATCGGACGAGCGTGGTCCAGCACTGCATTTCTTCGGAGATCGGCGCCTGAACGAGCGTTCCCATATAGCCGGGGAACATCGACTGACACTCTTGGATGGTTTTCGCCCACGCTCGAAATATCAGTTCCTTACCCGGCTCCACGACCGTCATGATGACTTCCGTAACAGACGATAGCGGATCTTGCGCGTGCAGAATCTCGTCGTAGAAGTCGGTTCCATCGGGATGCCGCATCGGGACGAGTTCGGCGAACAACTGCTTGCGGGCTGAAGACGTTCGCCAGCGTTCAAGCGCATCGGAAGAACGAAATCTCTGGATGATTCGCCAGTCGGAGGAAGCCGCGAAGGCGGGCGCAATATCAAGTGTGAGGAACCCGGCGGCCTGAGCGGCCGCGCTCGTAAACTTCGATTGCCAGGCTGCGAAGGCTTGACCCGCGTCCGCGCGCAAGCTGATGTTCGTTGTGATCGCAGTTGCAGTTGCAGTGTAAGCGCCTCACGGCGACCGTCGTAGACGAGGACGAGAACCGACATCAAAGTG
>CAYRLJ010000028.1:0-44522 GCA_964425025.1 uncultured Burkholderia sp.
GCTGCTCCCGCTGCTCCCGCTGCTCCCGCTGCTCCCGCTGCTCCCGCTGCTCCCGCGCCGCTTGCCCGGGAGCCCGAGTCGGCCCTCACGCACGCCATTGAAGCGGCACCGGCGCCGGTCGTCGAAGCTACGCCGGTCGTCTCCGCGGAACCGATTGCGAGCGCCGCATCGGCCCCCGTCGAAGCGGCCAGCGCGGCGACGGAAGTCGGACACCAGCCCGCGGCGATCGAAGCCGCAGCCAAGCCGAGCGTTCGCGCGAGCGGTCTATCGTCCGCCGATCTGCAGCCGATGCTGGAATCGGCAGGCCTCGTTTGGGTGGGCACGGACGCCGACAAGCTGCGCGCCGCCCAGGAAGCCGCCGCGCAAGCGCCGGCGCCCGTACGCGCGCCCCGCGAGCGCAAGCCGCTGCCGGCCGCCGATCTGGCCCCGATGCAGCAAGTCGAAACGCATAAGGACGCGTAACCGGCTCACCTACCCGCCAGCCAGGGCGCGGATGCGCCCGGCCACGCGACAAGCCCGCCCTTTCGTGGCGGGCTTGCATCCGGTTGTCGATGTGCGTCACGTTTTAGGCATTATCCGCACCATCAAACGGGCGATGTCGGCCAACGGCGAGTCATTCGGATAGAATGGGGCACAGCCCGTTTCCTGCTTCGTCATGTCTCGACGCATCATTCCCGTTGCCCCCCTCGGCGCCGTCCCCGACTTCGCTGGAGCGCCCATCGCCGCGCGCGGGACCCTGACCGATGCGCTCGCCAGGCCGCTGCGCGATCTGCGCATTTCCGTCACCGATCGCTGCAACTTCCGCTGCGTCTATTGCATGCCACGCGAGGTCTTCGACAAGGATTACGCGTTTCTGCCGCACAGCGCGCTACTGACGTTCGAGGAAATCGAGCGGCTCGCCCGCGTGTTCGTCGCACACGGCGTCGACAAAGTCCGCCTCACGGGCGGCGAGCCGTTGCTGCGCAAAAACATCGAACGCCTCATCGAACGGCTCGCCCTGCTGACAACGCCAGAGGGCCGGCCGCTCGATCTCACTTTAACGACGAACGGCTCGCTGCTCGCGCGTAAAGCCCGCAGTCTCAAGGACGCGGGATTGACGCGCGTCACCGTCAGCCTCGATGCGCTCGACGATACGCTCTTCAGGCGCATGAACGACGCCGACTTCGCTCCGAGCGCCGTGCTAGACGGCATCGCAGCCGCGCAAGCCGTGGGGCTCGCGCCGGTCAAGGTGAACATGGTCGTCAAGCGCGGCACGAACGAAGGCGAAATCGTGCCCATGGCGCGGCACTTCAAAGGATCGGGTACCGTCCTGCGGTTCATCGAATACATGGACGTGGGCGCCTCGAACGGCTGGAACATGGCTGAAGTGCTGCCTTCGGCCGACGTCGTGGCCCGCATCGCGGAACACTTCCCGCTCGTACCGCTCGAGGCCCATACGCCCGCCGAAACGGCGCAGCGCTGGGGCTACGCGGATGGCAGCGGCGAGATCGGCGTCATCTCCAGTGTCACGCGCGCGTTCTGCGGCACCTGCACGCGCGCGCGCTTGTCGACGGAAGGCAAGCTTTATCTGTGCCTGTTCGCATCACAGGGCCACGATCTGCGCGCGCTCGTGCGCAGCGGCGCAACCGATGAGGAAATCGCCACGGCCATCGGCCGCATCTGGCAAGCGCGCACAGACCGTTACTCGCAATTGCGCGGCAGCGCCGCGGCCGACACCGCGCGCAGCGGCAACGCGCGCGTCGAGATGTCTTACATTGGCGGCTAAATCGCTCGCCCCGTTGCCGATGGACACGCACATGCGCTCGCGCATCACGGGCCTCGTCTTGGCTGGCGGCCGCGGCATGCGCATGGGCGGCCTCGACAAGGGCCTACAACCGCTCGCCGGCGAACCTCTTGCATTGCACGTCGCCAGGCGCCTCGCAAGCCAAGTCGACACCCTGCTGATCAGTGCGAATCGTCATTTGGACGAATACGCGCGATTGGGCGCGGCGTTCGGTGCCCGTGTCGTCCCAGACGCGTCGACCGATTTTCCCGGGCCGCTGGCCGGGTTGCTCGCCGGATTGCGAGCGACGCCGACCGAACTGCTGCTATGTGTGCCCTGTGACACCCCCGCCTTGCCGACCGATCTCGGAGTGCGGCTTCTTGCCGCGCTCGACGCCGAGCATGCCGACGCCGCCATCGCGACGACCATCGATGCGGCGGGGCAAGTTGCCCTGCACCCCGTCGTCGCGCTCGTGCGCACGACGCTCGCCAACGACTTGGCTGCCTATCTCGACGCCGGCGAACGCAAAGTCCGGACGTGGTACGCACGCCACAAGCACATAGAAGTGCCGTTTGAAGACGAGCACGCGTTTTACAATGCCAACTCTTTGCATGATCTCGCCGAACTTGAACGCACCATCGACGCTCCCCCCGAGCGCGACAGATAGATCGGCGAAGACGCGAAGCGCCGCGCTTTCGCAGCGTTCGCACAGTTTCTCGGCTCCCTGCGCCGCGTCCCTTCTTCGATGACGATTTCCAACGATACTTCCGGCCGGCCTAGCTCGCCCGCCCCGAATCCGCTCCCCGTCGATGCCGCGCGTGCCATCATCCGGCGCGCGGTTCGGCCTGTGGAGGCGATCGAGCGCGTCGCCCTGCGCGCAGCGCTCGACCGAGTGCTGGCGGCGGATATCGTCTCCCCAATCGATGTGCCGGCACACGACAATGCCGCAATGGACGGCTATGCGTTCGACGGCGCGGCACTCGCGAACGCCACGGCTGCGGCCGGCAATGCGTCGCTGACGCTAGTCGTAGCCGGCGAGGCGCGCGCGGGCCATCCGTTCGACCGAGCCTGCCGCGCCGGCGAATGCGTCCGGATCATGACGGGCGCGCCGATGCCGGCGGGCTGCGATACCGTCGTGCCGCAAGAGGTAACGACACGCACCGATGCGAACGTCACGTTCGATGCTCGGCAAATCGCAGGCGGCGCGAACTGCCGCCGCGCCGGGGAGGATCTCGCGCGCGGGCGCGCCGCGCTCGAAGCGGGCCGCGTCGTGCGCTCCGCCGACCTCGGGCTGCTCGCGTCGCTCGGTATCGCCGAAGTGGCCGTGCGCCGGCGCGTGCGCGTTGCATTCTTCTCGACGGGCGACGAACTGCGCTCGGTCGGGGAACCGCTCGAGGCTGGCTGCGTGTACGACAGCAATCGCTACACGCTCTACGCGATGCTCACGCGCATGAACGTCGAAGTGCTCGACCTAGGCGTCGTGCGCGATGAGCCCGATGCGATCGAAGCCGCGCTGCGGACGGCTGCCGCGAATGCCGACGTCGTGCTGACGTCAGGCGGCGTGTCCGTCGGCGATGCCGACTTCACCGCACGCATGACGTCGACCTTCGGCGACGTTGCATTCTGGCAGCTCGCGATGCGGCCCGGAAGGCCGCTCGCGTTCGGCCGCCTGTTGCCTGCCGCGCACGGCGCCAGCGAGGGCGGCGCGCTGTTCTTCGGGCTGCCGGGCAATCCCGTCGCCGTCATGGTCTCGTTCTATCAGATGGTGCGCGAAGCGCTCATCGTCATGTCCGGCGCAACCGCCCCCGCCTCGGGACCGCTACAATTTGGCGCCGCGAGCAGCGTGCCGATCAAAAAGCGGCCCGGACGCACCGAGTTCCTGCGCGCCGTCGCCACGCGCGACGCGAATGGCCAATGGCGCGTGACGCCGACTGCCTCCCAAGGCTCGGGCGTGCTCAGCTCGATGAGCCAGGCCAATTGCTTCGTCGTGCTGGCACACCAGCAAGGCGACGTCGCGGCTGGGGCACCCGTCGACATCATGCCCTTCGAAGGGCTTATTTGACCGGGGCACAGCATCAGCCGCCCATTTTCAGATAACACATTCAGATAGCACATCGTCTCTTAGCGAGGCTTCACCATGAAAAAACAAATCCTATCGATCGCGCCGGGACAGACCGCGAAGGCGCTCATCCTCGTGTACATTATTTTCAGTACGCCGATCGTGCTGCTCGGCACGCTCGTGACGTACCTTCGCCAAGGGTCGGTCGAAATCGGCACGATCTTCTTCAGCGCCCTGCTGCTCAACGCGATCCTCGGATTCGTGTTGTTATGGATCGCCTGCCACGTCTACAACTGGGTAGCCAATCGTTTCGGCGGGATCGAAATCGTGTTGGCCGACGCACCCGAGGAAGCCTAACGCCATGGCCGATGTCATCCGCCCCGCCACGCCTCTGGACGTCGCCGGCATGCTCGGACTGATGCACGAGCTGGCCGAATACGAAAAACTCACGCACTTGTTCGTCGCGACGGAAGACTCGCTGCGCGAGGCACTGTTCGGCGCGCGTCCGGCCGCCGAAGCGCTCGTGGCCGAGCGCGACGGCAACATCGTCGGTTATGCGCTCTACTTCCATAACTTTTCGACATTCCTGAGCCGGCGCGGCCTCTACCTGGAAGATCTCTACGTTCAGCCCGCGCTGCGCGGCAGCCGGCTTGGTACGACGATGCTGCGCCGCCTTGCGGCGATTGCCGTCGAACGCCAATGTGGCCGCTTCGAATGGTCGGTCCTCGATTGGAATCAGAGCGCCATCGATTTCTATACGAAGATGGGCGCAACGGTGCTGCCCGATTGGCGCATCGTGCGTGTCACCGACGACGCATTGAGCCGCCTCGCCGGCGCCGCTTGAAAGGCCGTGCACCACGCGCGGCATACGCGTGACCTACGTGTGACATACGCGCGGCACGTGAACACACCGAATACGCACTGAAAACAACACGCAGATAGCCGGCGCGCGGGACCGCAACCCTGCCCTAAGCTGGCCCAAGCTGGCCCAAGCGCGCGCCATGCCCGCGCTCAGGCGTCGGGCTCCTGCAGGCCCGTGTAAGCATCGCCGAGCAAGCCCTCCGTCTGATCGCCCGGCAACGCTTCGACTTCCCGCAGCCTCGTGCTCATGACGCGCGTGCGACGCTCAGCCGCTTCGATCGAACGCGTCACCGTTTCGAGCTGCGACTTCGTTTTCGCTAGAACGTCGCCGAATTTGCCGAACTCGGTCTTCACCGCGCCGAGCACCTGCCACACCTCGCTCGAACGCTTCTCGATCGCGAGCGTGCGAAAGCCCATTTGCAAACTGTTCAGCAGCGCGGTCAACGTCGTCGGCCCTGCGATCGTAACGCGGTAGTCGCGCTGCAATTGATCGCTGAGCCCCGGGCGGCGCAGCACTTCGGCATAAAGCCCTTCCGTCGGCAAAAACAGCAGCGCGAAATCCGTCGTGTGAGGCGGCGCCACATATTTTTCGGCGATCGTGCGAGCCTCGCCGCGTACACGCGCCTCCAACGCACGCGACGCTTCCTCGACGCCCACCGGATCGGCTCGCTCCTGCGCATCGATCAAGCGTTCGTAGTCCTCGCGCGGAAATTTCGCATCGACCGGCAACCAAACCGGCGCCGCCGTGCCTTGCCCGCCGCTGCCCTCCATGCGCCCCGGCAGCTTGATGGCGAATTCGACGCGCTCGGTGCTGTTGGGCACCGTCGCGACGTTCTTCGCGTATTGATCGGGCGTCAGTATCTGCTCGAGCAAGGCCTCGAGCTGCACTTCACCCCACGTGCCGCGCGTCTTCACGTTCGTCAGCACCTTCTTTAGATCGCCGACGCCGGCCGCAAGCGATTGCATCTCGCCGAGCCCGCGGTGCACTTGCTCGAGCCGGTCGGAGACGAGCTTGAACGACTCGCCAAGCCGCTGTTCGAGCGTCGCATGGAGCTTTTCGTCCACGGTGCGCCGCATCTCGTCGAGCTTCGTCGCGTTGTTCGCTTCGATATCCTTGAGCCGCGCTTCGAGCGTCGCGCGCACTTCGGCGAAGCGCCTGTCGTTCGCTTCGACGAGCTGCGCGAGTTGCTGCGCCAAGGTGTCGCCGAAACGCTTCAACGCCGAAGCCTGTTCGTCGCGCGATTCATGCGCGTGCCGCTGCAGGGTATCGCGCATTGCATCGAGTTGAGTCGCGTTCGTCTCCGTCAATTGAGCAAGACGCTTGGCGAAACTGTCGATCTGCTGGTTTTGGACGGTGGCCACGCTTGTCAATTGCGCGGCCAGCGTCTGCTGGAACTGCGCGAAACCGCCGCCGAGCTCCGCCCGGGAAAGGCGTGACGTTTCGGCCAGTTCGCCGCGCAATTCACGCTCGAGGCGCTCATAGGCCCGAACCTGCGCCTGCCCGGCCGTCTCGATACAATCGCCAAGTTCGACGAACGACGCGCGATCGTTCGCGCGGCTCGCACTGCGGACCGCCATCGTCAAGGCAATCGCCAACAGCACGACGGCGCCCAGCAACGTCGCAATGAGAATCGTCGTCATGAACGCGTGCGTCCCAACACCTCGGGGTTGATCGGATTGGGCGGCCGACCCGCGCGCGGCCCCAAGCCGAGCGCGGCGATGAGGTTGTCGGCCGCGAGATTGGCCATCGCCCGGCGCGTGGATTCGGTCGCGCTCGCGATATGTGGCGTCAGCACGACGCTCGGCGCGGACAGCAGGCGCGGATGCACGCTCGGCTCGCCTTCGAAGACGTCGAGCCCCGCGGCTGCGATGCGGCGCTCGTGCAGCGCATCGGCCAACGCCGCGTCGTCGACGATGCCGCCGCGCGCGATGTTCGTCAGCGTCGCCGTGGGCTTCATCAGCGCGAGCTCGGCCGCGCCGATCGTGTGATGACTCTGCACGCTATACGGCACCACGAGTACGACGTGGTCGGCTTGCCGCAGCAAATCCTCTTTCGATAAATATTGCGCGCCCAGTTCGGCCTCGATTCCCGCCGCCACGCGCGAGCGGTTGTGGTAGACGACGCGCATCGAGAAACCACGCGCGCGGCGTGCGAGCGCCTGCCCGATCCGACCCATGCCGATGATCCCGATCGTCGAGGCGTGGATGTCGGTACCGAGAAAGCCGTCGTAGCGCCAGGCGCCCCATTTGCCCGCACGCAGCCAATGCTCGCTTTCGGTGACGCGTCGCGCCGCCGCCATCATCAACGCCCAGCCGAAATCGGCCGTCGCTTCGTTCAAAACATCGGGCGTGTTCGTCGCGATCACATTGGCGGCATTGAACGCGCCGATATCGAAGTTGTTGTAGCCCACGGCCATATTCGCCACCGCGCGCAAGCGCGGAGCCGCCGCGAAAATCGCTGAACCGATCGGATCGCCGGCCGTCAGGGCGCCGTCCTTGTCGGCGAGCCGGCGCGCGAGTTCGTCAGCCGGCAACGCGGGCCCATCGTTCCAATCGACGTCGAAATACTGCCTGAGGCGCTCGACGACGTCGGGAAAGATCGGACGCGCGACGAAAATCTTTTGCATGGGGTCGCTCCTTCGTATTCAAAAAAACAGCCAAGTCGTGAGCAGGAACACGGGAATCAACACGGTGGCCGACCATCCGAGGTAACCGAAAAAGCTCGGCATACGCACACCGCGCGACTCGGCGATCGCCTTGACCATGAAGTTCGGCGCGTTGCCGATGTAACTGTTCGCGCCCATGAACACGGCACCGGCCGAAATCGCCGCAAGCGTCGAGGCGCCCGCATTCATCAACGTGTGTGCATCGCCGCCCACGAGATTGAAAAATACGAGATACGTAGGCGCGTTGTCGAGAAACGACGACAGAATGCCCGTCGCCCAGAAATACATGGCGTCGATGGGACGGCCGCCCGCGTCCGTCACGAAATGCAGCACCGACGCAAACGCGCCTTGCTCGCCGGCCCGCAGCATCATGACTACCGGTGAAATAGTGACGAAGATCGCACCGAAGAGCTTCGCGACCTCTTCGATCGGCGCCCAGGTGAATGCGTTTCCCCTGCGGGCCGTGCGCGGCGTGATCCAAAGCGAAACGAGCGTCAGCACGATGAGCGCGGTATCGCGCACGACGTCTTGCAACGCGAGATGCGCGCCGAGCACGTCGAATACGACGCCCGGCTTCCATAATCCGCTCATTAGGACGAGCCCGATCACGAGCGCGAGCAGGGGGAAGTTTCGCTTGCCCTCGATAGCGATGCCGACCGCCTCGGGAGCGTCGTCGGGATCGGGCTGGCGCGCTTCGCCGGGGCGACGGTAGTAGTACGCGTCAAGCGCATAAAAAACGGCCAGCAGCAGCGCACAGATGAACAGCATCGGCAACGCGAGGTGACGCGTCGTCCAGAAGAAGCTGACACCGTTCAGAAAGCCGAGGAACAGCGGCGGATCGCCGAGCGGCGACAGCGAGCCGCCCGCGTTAGCGACGAGAAAGATGAAGAACACGAACACGTGTACGACGTGCTTGCGATCGGCGTTCGCGCGCAGCACCGGCCTAATCAGCAACATCGCGGCGCCCGTCGTTCCCATTACGCTGGCCAGCGCCGTGCCGAGGGCCAGCAGCGCGGTATTGACGCGCGGCGAGCCATGCAGCTCGCCACGTACGCAGATGCCGCCGGCGACCGTATAAAGGGCCGTCAGCAATACGATGAACGGGATATATTCGGCGACGACGGCATGGGCAAACGCATCCACGGCGGCGCCCGGGCCGAATGCATAGGCAAACGGCGCAAGGAACGCGATCGCCCACGCGGCCGCGATCTTTCCGAAGTGCCGATGCCAAAGCGTGGGCGCAATCAGCGGAAGCAGCGCGATCGAGAGCAAGATGCCTGCAAACGGCAGGGCCCAGTGGGGGCCAAGCAGCGCGCCATCCGGCATGGCGGAGCCCGCCGAAGCCGAAGCCGAAGCCGAAGCCGAAGCCGAAGCCGAAGCATTCGAGCACCAAAGTGCAGCCGTCAATACCAATGCTCTCGCCGCCGCCTTGCCTGCGCACGCGGCGCTTCTTTCAATCATCAGATTCCTCTTGGTTCGTTAAGCCGCCGTAAGCCAGGGCTAGTGCTAGGACCAGCGCCAGGGCAACGGCGCGCGCACCGCCGCTCGGCTAAGCGCCGCGCACGACGATCGTATGGACGCGGTAAGGGCCGTGTGCCCCGAGCACGATGGTTTGCTCGATGTCGCCCGTGCGCGAAGGTCCCGATACGAAGTTCACGGCGCGCGGCAGCTCGCCGCGCTCGACACGCATCAACGCAAACGCTTCCTCATGCCCCGCTACGATGCGCGATGCGGGTACGACGGCGATGTGCGTCTCGGGCAGCAACGCCATCGACGCTTCGGTCTCGGGCCCCGACAGCAGCACGAGCGATCCGGTCTCGGCCGTCGCGCAAAAGCAGCCCGTGATACCCACGAGATCGCCGTTTTCGGGCTTGCGGAACTCGACCGCGAGGCCCGCTTGGCTCCACGGCAGCGTTTGCAGCGCAGCCCAGGCACAAGCCTGCGGCGCGATGCCGAGTTGCGCCAAATAGCGCGCGGCGGCAGCCGGGACGTCATCGATCGAATCCACGAGTTCCACTGTGCTCGCCATGAGCCGCGCTTCGTCGACGAAACGGGCGGTCAGCCCCTCGCGATCGGATGGCATCTCGGGACGCGGGCCCCGCGGATGCCTTGCAAGGTAATCGGCGATGGCCTCGCGTTCGGCGTGTTCAGGCTCCGCCTGACGGCCCGATGCCGAGCGGATGCGTGCGAGCATGTTGCGCCGCGCCGCCGATGTATCCATTGCATCCCCCCACCATGAGCCAAAACGAATGGCCGATTATACGGGCCTTCTTTTTTGGGATACATCGGCCGATCGGCCAAAAAACGGCGAGTCAATCGGGGCTGTCGCCGGCCGGGGTTTGGATGCCGAAAACTTGCCGCAAGTAGGCCAGATACGCCTTGTCGTCGCACATGTTCTTGCCCGGAGAATCGGACAGCTTGGCGACGGGCTGCCCATTGCATCGGACCATCTTGATGACGATTTGCAGCGGGCTGTAACCGAGGTCGTTGGTGAGATTGGTGCCGACGCCGAATGCGAGCCGGCACCGCCCGCGAAAGCGCTCGTACAGCTGCAGCACCTTCGGGATGTCGAGCGCATCTGAGAACACGAGCACCTTCGTGCGCGGGTCGCAGCGGTTTTCCTCGTAGTGACGCAAAAGCCGCTCGCCCCACAGGAACGGATCGCCGGAATCGTGGCGAGCGCCGTCGAACAGCTTGCAGAAGTACATATCGAAGTCGTTTAAAAACGCCTTCATCCCATAGACATCCGAGAGCGCGATACCGAGGTCGCCGCGGTATTCCTTCGCCCAGTGTTCGAACCCGTACGTTTGCGAATCGCGCAGCCGCGGCCCGAGCGCTTGGCACGCTTGCAGATACTCGTGAGCCATCGTCCCGAGCGGCGTCAGGTTGTGCTTCTTCGCGTAGTAGACGTTGCTCGTGCCCGCGAACTGCTCGCCGATGCCGGACATCAACGTCAGAATCACTTCCTCGTGCCAGTGCTTCGAGAAGCGTCGGCGCGTACCGTAATCGGCGATCTTGCAATCGGCGAACTCGGGGCGTGCGCCGAGCAACGCGATTTTGCCGGAAAGGCGCTCGCGCCCGATCGGATAGTCGGGCTCGCGCTGCGTGTTGCGGAAATAGACTTCGTTGACGATCGCCAGCACGGGAATCTCGAACAAGATCGTGTGCAGCCACGGGCCTTGGATCGAAATCTCGATTTCGCCGTTCCTCTTGGCCGACTCCTCGATCGAGATGTACTTCTCGTTCATATGAAACAACGCGAGGAAATCGATGAAGTCGCTCTTGATGAAGCGCAGCCCGCGCAGGTAGTCGAGTTCGTCCTCGGTAAAGCGCAGTTGGCAAAGCTGGCACACTTCGTCGCGGATTTCGTCGATGTACGGCACCAGATTGACATTCGGGGTGCGGCAGCGGAAGCGATATTCCACGCTCGCCGCGGGAAACTGATGCAAGACGACTTGCATCATCGTGAACTTGTAAAGATCCGTGTCGAGCAGCGAAGTGATGATCATGGTTTCAACCGAAGCGCGCTTGTCAGGCGGCGCGCCGGTGCGCCGCCTGTCTCCGAGGAATCGCCGCATGTTACCCCAACGGCGGCGCAGGAGCGTGCGGCCTTTAGCCGGAACTCGCGCAGAATCCGGGCCCGCATCCCATAAACTAATCACAAATCGATCTAAACGGCACCGAGCCCCCACGCGCGTCGGGGCTGGGACGTTACGCTACAATACATGTTTTGTTAATTCGGCATTTTTCCCCGATACCCTGCAGGAGCTTGAATGACTCACGTTGTGACCGAAAGCTGCATCAAATGCCGCTATACCGACTGCGTCGACGTCTGCCCGGTGGACTGCTTTCGCGAAGGTCCCAACTTCCTCGCGATCGACCCCGATGAGTGCATCGACTGCGCCGTTTGCGTCGCCGAATGTCCGGTGAACGCGATTTATGCCGAGGAAGACGTCCCCGGCGATCAGCAGCAGTTCACGCCGCTGAACGCCGAACTGGCGAAAGTTTGGCCGAGCATCACGAAGACGAAGTCTCCGCTGCCCGATGCCGATGAATTCAAGGACGTTCAGGAAAAGCTTCAGTTCCTCGAGCGCTAAGGACGAAAGCGGGCCGGTGCTGCATGCCGCCGGCGCGTCGCGCTTGTACGCTTCGGCGCGCGCCGCTCATTGTCGCGAAGATGCCTGGGGGTCTTGACAGGGCGAGAACCCGTACATAAAATCTCGCTTCTCTGCTGTTGTTGTTCCCCGATAGCTCAGTTGGTAGAGCGCCGGACTGTTAATCCGTAGGTCCCTGGTTCGAGCCCAGGTCGGGGAGCCAAAGAATGAATGGAAAAGCCCGTTCGTCATAACGGGCTTTTTTACGCAGTACCGATTTTCACCGTAGCACGTTGTTCCCCGATAGCTCAGTCGGTAGAGCGCCGGACTGTTAATCCGTAGGTCCCTGGTTCGAGCCCAGGTCGGGGAGCCAAAAGCTTCAGCAAAAGGGCCCGTCGTTCAATCGACGGGCCCTTTTTGCATTGTTGCCCGCACATGCGGTTTGGCGCGGTGCATTGGCCGTTAGGGCGACAGGCTCGCAACGAACCGTTGTGATACCGTGCTCTCTATGCCGTGCGCCCTCTTTTGGGGCCGCCTATCCCGGCCGGCCAATCGTCATGCCATCCGCGCAATCGCGCGCAATCGCTACCTCGCCATGAGCCGCATCCATCTATCGCCGTCTTCGATCATCGCCGCCGCGTGCTTCGCGCTTACCTGCGCCCTAGTGCCCGCGCACGCCGAGGAGATCGGCAGCGTGAACACCAACTTCCATTTCACGGGCTCGGATCGTGTCGTCGTCGAAGCCTACGACGATCCGGATGTCCCCGGCGTAACTTGCTTCGTCTCGCGCGCACGCACGGGCGGGATCAAGGGCACCCTCGGCATTGCCGAAGATCCGACCGAAGCGTCGATCGCCTGCCGTCAAGTGGGCCCGATCAAGATCGCGTCCCCGTTGAAGCGTCAGGCCGATGTCTTCTCCGAGCGCATGTCGCTGATCTTCAAGACGCTGCACGTGGTACGCATCGCCGACGCCAAGCGCAACACGCTCGTTTATTTGACGTACAGCGACCGCGTGGTTTCGGGCAGCGCGAAGAACAGTGTCAGCGCCGTGCCACTGCCGGCCGGCACGACGATTCCGCTGCGCTGACGCACGCCGGGCGCTTAGCTTCTTCGCCGCAGCGATGCCAACCATGGACGAGCCCCGTTTCCGCGATTGCGCGCGTTATTGGCGCTCGTCGCTGCTGCCCGGCGCGGAGATGCTCACGGCCGAATACCGCGAACACGAGTTCTCGCCCCACTGGCACGAAGCCTACGCCGTCCCCGTCATCGAGGCCGGGGCGGAGATGTTCGCTTATCAGGGCGCGCAGCACGTCGCCGAAGCGGGCACGGTGCCCGTCATCAACCCCGGCGAAGTCCACACCGGCTCCCGCGCGATGGAAGTGGGCTGGCGCTATCGGGTGTTCTACGTCCCCATCGATTTCATGGCGCGACTTGCCGACGAAATCGCGTCCGCCCCGCAGCCGATTCCGTTGTTTCCAGCCGACGTCATTCGCGACCCCGATCTCGCGGGCCGCGTCGCCCGCACCCATCGTTTGCTCGAAGCCCTTAGCGGCTCTCCCTCGGGCGCCCCGCTGCGAGGCGTCGACCCGCTTGCCGCAGAGACGGCGCTGATCGACGCGATGTCGACGCTGATCGTGCGCCACGCGTTGCGCCACCCGGACGCGGGCCGGCCGAACGCCGATCCGCCGCGCGTCGCGCTCATGAAAGAGCGGCTCGCGGCCGATCTGACCGCCTCGTTAAGCCTGACGGAGCTCGCCGCGGACGTTGGGCTGTCCGCGTTTCATGCGGCCCGGCTGTTCACCCAAGCGACGCGTATGCCGCCCCACGCCTGGCGCAATCAATTGCGGTTGCAGCGAGCGCTCGCGCCGCTGCGCGAAGGCGTGGCCGTGGCCGATGTCGCCGCGGCCTGTGGCTTCACCGATCAAAGCCACTTCACGCGGCACTTCCGGCGCATGTTCGGCGTCCCGCCGGGCCGGTGGCAAGCGGGCAACGGCGGCCCGCGCTGAAGCGTTCATCCGCCGAACCGGGCGCGTGTCGGGTTACCCAAAGCAAGAACGTACAAGCGCTAACGGTCGCCCGAACGCTATGCTGCGCGCAGTAGGAGGACATTCCCTTGAAACCGCGCACCCCGCTCAACGAATTCATCGATGGCGCTCGCGACACGATCCCCATGATGGTCGGCGCCGCCCCGTTCGGCATCATCTTCGGCACGCTCGTCACCGCTGGCCCGCTCCATATTTGGCACGGCCAGCTCATGTCGCTCGCCGTTTTCGCCGGCTCGTCGCAATTCATCGCGCTCGGGCTGATCTCGGCGCACGCGAGCTTCGCCGTCATTTGGGCGACGACGCTCATCGTCAACCTGCGCCACGTGCTCTACAGCGCGACGCTGGCCCCTTATGTCGCGAGCCTGCCTGTGCGCTGGCGGCTCGCGCTGGGCGGCCTGCTCACCGATGAAGTGTTCGCCGTCGCCTATGGCCACTATCGCCACTCGCCGCCCGGGCAAATCGGGCCCCACTACTTCCTCGGCTCGGGCGTAGCCATGTATGTGAACTGGCAGCTCTGGACCCTAGCCGGGCTGCTGTTCGGCGCGGCATTTCCAAGGCTGCAATCGCTCGGGCTCGATTTCGCCATGGTCGCAACCTTCATCGCCATCGTCGTGCCGCAGCTCGTCTCGCTGCGATACATCGCGTCGGCGGCCACCGCGGGCATCGTCGCGCTCGCCTGCGCCGGCCTGCCGTACAAGCTCGGCTTACTCGCCGCCGTAGCGGCGGGGGTTGCCGTTGGCGTCGTGCTTTCGCGGCCCTGGTCGGCCAGCGGCGCGGGCGGTCGCAACAGCGAACAACAGGGCGACGGCGCAGAGCGCGCCCGCCGTGCCAATCACGCTGAGCGCGCCGCGCCTATCCCTGCTGGCGAACCCACGGAAATCGCGCCATGAATTACGCCCTTTTGATCGTCGGCATGGCCGTCATCACGTTTCTGATCCGCTCGACTGTGTTTCTGGCTGGAGAGCGCATCGTATTTCCCCCGCTCGTACGCACGGCGCTCGGCTTCGTTCCCGTCACGGTGTTGACGGCCATCATCGTTCCAATGGCCGTTACACCCCACGGCGGGGCACCGGAAATTACCTGGCGCAATCCGCAGCTCGTGGGCGCGCTAGTCGCGTGTGCCGTATCGGCAGTAACGCGCCGGCCGCTGCTGACGATCGCCGTCGGACTCGTCGTGTTCTTCTTCTGGCAAGGCGTAGTCGTGCATTAGCACCCGGCCTGGCGGCGACACGCTGCGCCACCGCACCGCTTTCGCCAGCCGGCCTATCGTCCGGCCACTTCCTCGATCGGCCTCAAGTTTTGCGCTCACCCGCCGTTATTCAGACGAAGCGTGCTTCTTGGCCGCGCGACGCAAGGGCGCGCCGGCGCCCGGCGTCGGTAGCTGTCTGAAGCCCGTATGCAACAACCGTAAAAGCGCCGGCCATCGAGCGGGGCCGCCGGTTGGGGGCACAGTGCCGGCCCGACCGTAGGGTGCCCGCGCGAAACGCCGCCGCGTCCACCAACGGGGGACGCGCGATCAGGACAAGCCATGGGTCAAATTACCCTTTCTCTTCGAGACGAGACGATCTCTTCGCTGCAGAAGGACTTCGACGCCTTCATGCGCGTATCGCTCAAGCTCGACCCGCAATTCGCGACGCCTTCGTTCGAAGACTTCCTGCGAGCGAAGCTGCTCGACAACATGGTGCCGTTGACCGAGCACGCCGTGCAGCGGATGCTTCAAGGCGGCCAGTACGCCTGGGCGAAACGAACGCTGGAGAAGGAGTTTCCCGACGTCGTGGCGATTCTCATGCGTCAAGCCGAGGAATTCGGGTTCAGCTTCGCGGTGCGCTCCGAATGGACGCCCGAAGAACTCGCGAAGGCCTCGCGTGAGTGGGCGATGGCCATCATGAGGGAAGCCGGCGGTGAGGACGAGCTCGTCGATCCGCTCGCAGCGCAGATCAAATCGGCGGCCCGCGACATTCAATCGCTCGAAGAAAAGATGCAGACACCGGCCTGGCGGCTTGCGGAATCGCTGCGTCAGCGTGTCTACGAGGCGAAGATCGCCTGCGAGACCAGCATCGGCAGCACATCGCGTGAAAAACTCGGCGAGCTGCGCGGCTTGCTCAGGCTAGGGCTCGCACACGGCTCGTTTCAAAAGCAGGAAGCGCAGCAGATCTTGGAGTATCTGCGTCTGCTCAAGCCCGAACTCTTTGTCGAAGAGCCGTATGACATCTTTTCGCGCATGGCCGCCTGGATGCGCAACTTCTTCATGCAGCCGACACGGCCCGCGCAACCTCGCGTCGAACCGCGTAGGCCAGGGTGAGCGGCAGCAGGCTGCTTCAATCCCACATCGACTTGAGTTGCGCCGCGATATCGACGCGCGCCTTCGCCGCCGCGGCCAACCCGGCCGCCGTGGGCGGCGCGACGCTCGGCACACGCGGCCAAGCATGCATATCGAATAGCTTCAGCAACGGCTCGGGGATGAAGCGCGTACGCGACGCCCAGACGTGGCGGTCGCCCAGCGCGTTTTGGTTGTGAACGTAAAAGCGCTGCGGAACGACGATGTGCAAATCCTCCTTCGCCCGCGTCATCGCCACGTATAGCAGCCGTCGCTCCTCTTCGATCTCCTCTTGGCTACCGGTGCCAAGATCGGACGGAATGCAGCCGTCCACACCATTGAGCACGAATACGTTGCGCCATTCCTGGCCTTTCGCCGAATGGATCGTCGAGAGAATCAGATAGTCCTCGTCGAGAAGCGGCACGCCCGATTCGCCGCTCGTGGCATCGGGCGGATCGAGCGTGAGCTCAGTCAGGAAACGCTCGCGCGTGGGGAATGTCGCGGCCAAGCTCTCCATCTGCAGGATGTCGGCGTGGCGCATGGCGGCATCCTCGTGATTGCGCTCGAGGTGGGGCTCGTACCAGCGCCGCACTTGCTCGAACTCGGCGGGCCACGGCGTGCGCGCGCACGCGACACCGTCCATCAGCGCCGCAAACGCGGTCCAATCGACGGCCGCACGCGCCGGCGGCTCGTACGTGCCCAACGCCGCGGGCAGCGTATCGGCTGCGGCGACGGCGTCGAGCACGCGGGCCGCCGTCGCCGGCCCGACGCCCGGCATCAGCTGCAAAACGCGAAACCCGGCCACGCGGTCGCGCGGGTTTTGCGCCCACCGCAGCACCGCGAGCACATCCTTCACGTGAACCGAATCGAGAAAGCGCAGGCCGCCGAACTTCACGAACGGAATATTGCGCCGCGCCAGTTCGAGCTCGAGCGCGGCGCTGTGGTGCGCGGCCCGAAACAGGATCGCCTGCGCCTTGAGGGTCACCCCGGCTTCCCGCGCTTCGAGCACCGCTTCGACGACATAGCGCGCCTGCTCGATTTCGCCCGCGACCGATACGAGCCGCGGGCGCTGCATCGACGCTCGATCGGTCCATAGATCCTTCGTGAAGCGCTCGGTGGACAACCCGATCACGGCGTTCGACGCCGCGAGAATCGGTGCGGTCGAACGGTAGTTGCGCTCGAGTGTGACGCGCGCCGCGCTCGGCGTGAAATGCTCGGGGAAATCGAGGATGTTGCGCACCGTCGCGCCTCGAAACGAGTAGATCGATTGCGCGTCGTCGCCCACGACCGTGAGCCCGAGCCCGTCGGGTTTCATCGCAAGGAGGATGGTCGCCTGCAGGCGGTTCGTGTCTTGGTATTCGTCGACCAGCACATGGTCGAACCGCTGCGCGAGATCGGCGGCGATCGACGGCTCGGCCGCCATGCGCGACCAGTAAAGCAGCAAATCATCGTAATCGAGGACGTTTTGCGCCTGTTTAGCGGCAACGTAGCCGGCAAAAAGCGCCCGTAGATCCCGTTCCCATTCGCGACACCAAGGGAACGCCTGCTCGAGCACGTGAGCGAGTGTCGCCCCGGTGTTCACGACGCGCGAATAGATCGCGAGGCAGGTGCTCTTAACCGGAAAACGACGCTCCTTGGCCGACAGCCCCAGCTCATGCCGCACGACGTTCATTAGGTCGGCGCAGTCTTCGCGGTCGTTGATCGTGAACACGGGCGATAGCCCGATCGATTCTGCGTACTCGCGCAGCAAGCGCGCACCCACGCTGTGAAAGGTACCCGTCCACGTCAACGCCTGCGCCAAGTCGGCGCGCGTACCGAGCGCTTGCCCGGCGATTCGGGTGGCACGCCGCGTCATGTCCTGCGCCGCGCGCCGCGAAAACGTCAGTAGCAGCACGCGCCGCGGATCGGCGCCTTTGACGAGCAGGTGCGCGACGCGATGTGCCAGCGTGTTGGTCTTACCTGAGCCCGCGCCCGCGATGACCAATAGCGGGCCGCCAGGGCTCGCACGGTCGCCGACGCCATGCTCGACGGCGGCGCGCTGGGCGTCGTTCAGCTTTTCAAGATAAGGGGCGGCCGGCAGGGAAAGATCCGGCTCGGCAGCGGTGGAAATTGAGGACACGGCACAATCGTCGAGATTCGAACAAGCGAGCGCTGAACCGGCAGTGACGCGCGGAAGGCGCTCTCGCGTACTGTATAGGCATACAGTCCTGGCCGCAAGGCTCGGGACGAACAAATGCACCCGCCTCTATCGCTGGGCAGCCGGCGTAGCTTATGATGCCTGCCCGAATCGCTTCCGCGCCGCACGCCGGTTATCGCCATGGCCAATCTCAATTTCACGCTCACGGGCGATCACGTCGAACTGCACAATCTGCTGAAACTGTTGGGCCTGGCCGATAGCGGGGGTTCGGCGAAGGCGCTCGTCGCCTCGGGCGAAGTGAAAGTCGACGGTCAGGTCGAGTTGCGAAAGACGTGTAAGATCCGCGCGGGACAAGTCGTCATGCTCGGCGACACGCGCATCGCCGTCCACGAGCCCGACTGACGAGCGGCCCGATAAGCGCGGCGCCGCCCGCGCCACTCCCACTACTACGGCTCGCGGGCATCGACAGGCTGGCGCCAAAGCAATAAGCTCTGCTTTTACAACCAAAAACAACATGGGCCGCATGCGCGCAACGCGCCGATGCGCTCCGTTGCGCCTCGATCGCTTTGTCATGTCAGAGTCCACGTTCAATCGGGCCGCCGCCACACCGGCCCCGCCGCCGTTTTCGCGCCACGCCGTCGATACCGCACGCCTGGCCGCCCCGCTCGCCATCGCGCAACTTTCGCAGATGGCGATGGGCGTCACCGATACGATCCTGCTCGGCTCGCTAAGCGCCGACGCGCTCGCCGCGGGCGGTCTCGGCGCGAGCATCTTCTTCGTCATCGTCACGCTGCTGCAGGGCGTGCTCAGTTCCGTGAGCGTCACGGTTGCCAATGCGCGCGGCGCGCAAGCCGAGCATCGAGTGCCCCATATCTATTGGACGGGGCTCGCCTTGTCGGTACTGCTCGCGGTGCCGGCCTTCGTGCTGCTGTCGTTCGCGCAGCCAATCCTCCTCGCGTTCGGCGAACCGGCCACGCTCGCGCGCGACGTCGGCGCCTATATGGGCGTGCTGCGCTTCGCATCGCTCGGCAGCCTCATCGGCGTGGGCATGATGCGCTCGTTCCTGCCTGCCATCGGCGCGGCCAAACGCCTGCTATGGGTCGCGCTCATCGGCGTGGTGTTCAATGGGGTACTCAACTACGCGCTTATTCACGGCGCATGGGGTCTGCCGCGACTCGGCATGCTGGGCTCGGCGACAGCGACGACCATCACCGTCTGGCTTAGTGCCATTGCGCTCGTTGCCCTACTGCATGGACGACAGCGCTTCCGGCATTTCGTCGTGGCCAAGCGGCCGACGATGCCGCTCATGAGCGAACTCTTCGCGATCGGCTGGCCGGTGGCGATCACATATGGGGTCGAATCGGCGCTTTTTCTTTGCACGGGCCTCTTCATCGGCCTCATGGGCGAAACACCGCTCGCTGCTCACCAAATCGCGATGAGCGTCAGCTCCGTCACGTTCATGGTGCCGCTCGCGATCGGTCAGGCAGCGAACGTGCGCGTCGGCTATTGGATGGGCGCCGGCAATCCAATAGCCGCGCGCCATGCAGGCTTCGTCGCGCTCGGGCTCGGCGTTGCCTACATGTCGATGACCGGGCTGGCGTTCCTGCTCGTGCCGCGTGCGATTGTCGGCCTCTACCTGAACCTGAACGACCCTGCCAATGCGCAGACCGTTTCGATCGCCGCCTCTCTGCTCGGCGTGGCAGCCGTGTTCCAGATCGTCGACGGCATGCAGACGATCGGCTCCGGGTGCCTGCGCGGGCTCAAAGACACGCGCGTGCCGATGCTCGCGGCCGCGTTCGGCTACTGGGGCATTGGCTTCCCTACCGGCTATATGCTCGCTTTTCACGCCGGGCTCGGCCCGCGCGGCCTCTGGTGGGGCCTCGCGGCCGGCCTCGCCAGCGTGGCGGTGCTGATGACGCTGCGCTTCGATCGCCGCACGCGCGACCGGTCAAGCGCATAAGCCAACCGCACCACGCAAGCCATCTCGCAACGCGCACATGCTGAATGGATAATTAGCGCCGGCTTCCCATAGAATGCAGTCATGGGTGCCGGAACAAGTATTGCTCCGACCCGGCGGTTCTATCAGTGAAGGAAGGGTCCGACGTGTTCGATGAGCAATGGCGGGGGCAACAGCCCGCACGGCGTCCACCAGCGCGCCACCGGCGCATGCAGCGCATCGATATGCGCGCGTTCGCGCGCTGGATCGCGCTCCTCTCGATCGCTCTGCTCGCCGCCTGCACGACGCTGCCGCCGGCTACGTCATTGGATCGCCCCGTCACGCAAGCGCTGGCGGACCCGGGCGCAACGCCGCTCGGCCAGGCGCTGGCGCCAGCTGTCGCCGCCCACGGCGGCCAGTCGGGATTTCGTCTGCTGACCGACGGCACCGACGCCCTGCAAATGCGGATCGCACTGGCCCGCGCGGCCACCCAGACGCTCGATTTGCAGTACTACATCGCCGCCGAAGACACGACCGGCCGGCTGCTACTGGCCGCCGCGCTGTATGCCGCCGATCGCGGGGTGCGCGTGCGCATGCTCGTGGACGGCCTGAACTTCGACGACACGCGGCGCTTGATGGCCGCACTTTCCACGCACCCGAAGATCGAGGTGCGCGTCTTCAATCCGTTCGGCAGCACGCGCTCGAGCGTCTTCGCCCGCACCGAAACGCTCGTGACCCGTATCGATCGTTTCACACGCCGCATGCACAACAAAGCGATGATCGCCGACGGCGAAGTCGCGATCGTCGGCGGCCGCAATCTGGGCGACGAATACTTCAGCGCCAGTCCAAAATTGCAGTTCCGCGATTTGGACGTGCTTGCGGCCGGGCCGATCGTTGGCGACGTTTCGAGGAGTTTCGACGCGTTTTGGAACAGCGCCGGCGCCTATCCGCTGAACGCCGTGGATAAGCGAAATTACGCCGCCCGCGAATTACGCGCCGCCCGAGCCGAATTGCGTGCGCATTGGCAGACGCAAGCGCAGGCCGTCGGCGCCAAGCCGTTGAGTGCCGCGCCGATGTGGCAGCAGATCACGCAAGCGCAAATGGGTCTCGTATGGGCGCCCGCAGCCTTCAGGGTCGACTCGCCGACGAAGATCACCGCGCCTAACGACGACTACCGCAGCCCGCCGATGCATACACTCGACGAGCTGCTGCGCGGGGCGCAGCACGAGGTCCTTCTCCTGTCACCGTATTTCGTGCCTCACGAAGCGGGCGTCGAGTTGCTTGCCGGGCTCACCCAGCGCGGCGTGCGCGTGGCCGTCGTGACGAACTCGATGGCCTCGACCGACGCCGTCGCTGTGCAAGCGGGCTATAGCCCCTATCGCATTCCGTTGCTGCAAGACGGTGTCGAACTTTACGAATTTAGGCCACTTCAGCGAACCCATTCGCGCATCTTCGCGGGCTCCGAATCGCGTGCGAGCCTGCATGCAAAGGCCTACGTCATCGATCGCCGTACGCTAGTCATCGGCTCGCTGAATTTCGATCCTCGATCTGCACACCTGAACAGCGAGCTCGCGCTGGTCATCGAGAGTCCGACGATCGCGGGCCAAGTGGCCAGCTTAATCGAGCAAGCGATGTCGCCGAGCGTCAGCTATCGGGTACGGCTCGCCACGCCGAGCGAACAGGCGCAATGGCATAGCCTCGGCGAACCCGATTCGGGCCTCGTCTGGAGCGGCGAAGAACGCAACGACGGCACCTCTCATCAGATGCGCACCTGGACGCTCGACCCCGAGGCCGGTTTCGTACGCAATTTGCTGACGGGTCTATTCTTGCTGTTGCCGGTCGACTCGCAGCTTTAGCTTTAGCTTTAGCGAAGGCGAGTCGAATCCAACCCTCTCGCTTTTCGTACCGGAGCCGAAGCATCATGACCGAAGACCATCGCATGGAGCGCGACACATTCGGCGAAATCGCCGTGCCCGCCGCGCGCTTATGGGGCGCGCAAACGCAACGCTCGCTGCAGAACTTCAAGATCTCGAGCGAGAAGCAATCGCCCGAACTGATCACGGCGATCGCCGTCATCAAGCGTGCCGCGGCCGAGGTCAACCTCGAACTCGGCGTGTTGCCGGAGGACAAAGCGCGCGCAATCATGCAAGCGGCCGACGAAGTCATCGAAGGGCGCCATGCCGGCGAATTTCCGCTGGCGGTGTGGCAAACGGGTTCGGGCACGCAGACGCACATGAACCTGAACGAGGTCATCGCCAATCGAGCGAGCGAATTGCTCGGCGGCGAGCGTGGCGAATCGCGGAAGGTCCATCCGAACGACGACGTCAATCGCGGCCAATCGTCAAACGACGTGTTCCCGACCGCAATGCACGTGGCCACGGCGAGTGCCATCGTCAAACATTTGTTACCGGCTCTGGCCACCTTGCGCGCCACGCTTGACGCGAAATCGCGCGCCTTTGCGGACATCGTCAAGATTGGCCGCACGCATTTACAGGACGCGACGCCGCTGACGCTCGGCCAAGAATTCTCCGGCTACGCGGCGCAGCTCGCGCACGGCATCGCGCATGTCGAATCGGCGCTGCCGCATTTATATGAACTTGCTCAGGGCGGCACGGCTGTGGGCACCGGGCTTAATGCGCACCCGCAATTCGCCGAGCGCGTGGCAGCGGCGATCGGCCGTTTGACGGGCGTGCCGTTCGTCAGCGCGCCGAATAAATTCGAGGTAATGGCGGCGGCCGATGCGCTCGTGTTCGCGCACGGGGCCTTGAAGACGGTGGCGGCAAGTCTCATGAAGATCGCCAACGATGTGCGTTGGCTTGCTAGCGGCCCGCGCTGTGGGCTGGGCGAGATTACGATTCCCGAAAACGAGCCGGGCAGCTCGATCATGCCGGGCAAGGTCAATCCGACGCAGTCGGAGGCGGTCACGATGCTGTGCTGCCAGGTATTTGGCAATGATGTTGCGATCAATCTAGGCGGTGCGAGTGGAAACTTCGAACTCAACGTCTTCCGCCCGATGATGGCGCATAACGTGCTGCAGTCGATTCGGTTGCTCGCGGACGGCGCACAAAGCTTCAACGAGAATTGCGCCGTGGGAATCGAGCCGAATCGCGCTCGTATCGATACGCTGCTCAACGAATCGCTCATGCTCGTGACGGCGCTCAATCCGCACATCGGCTACGACAAGGCCGCGCAGATCGCGAAGAAGGCGCATAAGGAAGGCACGACACTGAAAGCGGCGGCGCTTGCGCTGGGGTATGTGACCGACGAACAGTTCGAGCAGTGGGTGCGGCCGGAGGCGATGACGGGAAAGCGGGGTTAATCCGGCACGCGGCCGATTAGTCTAAGCCGGGCCGGGCGAACAATCGTACGAGCTGCGCGCTGGCCGAATCGGGCGTCGCTTGTCGGATCGCGAGCGGATATTTCGTCGCCACGCGCTCAATCAGCGCCATCAAATAGCGGACATCCCATCCGCCATTTATCAAATACGCCCCGTCGCCATCTCCTCCGGCTTAAGCTCCACAATCGCATCGAGCGCGGCTTTCACGTCCATCGCGTACTTCGCGACACGCTTTTGCTCGTCCGTTTGCGGCTCGAACGCCGGCACGGGGATCGGCGTGCCGTTCTCGTCCACGGCAACGAATACAACCAGACAATCGGTCGTCAATCGCAATTGGCCGCTCTTCGGGTCGCCCGCATGCACGGTCACATGAATATGCATGCTCGTGCGCCCCGTCGCGACGACGCGCGCCCGCAACTCGACGAGATTGCCCACCAGAATCGGCCGACGAAAACGAATGTTGCCGACGCTGACCGTCACGCAATATCGGCCCGACCAAACCGCCGCACAAGCGTAGGCCGTTTCGTCGATCCATTTCATCAGTGCACCGCCGTGCACCTTACCGCCGAAGTTGACGGAAGTCGGCTCGGCCAGAAATCGGAACGTGGTTTCCGAGCGATCCAAGGGGGTCGAGGGCATGCTCATCGAGGCTCCGGTGGTGCGCGTTCGCGCGGCTATAAAGGAGCCGATTATAAAGGCCCACGATAACCCCGGCGCAGCGCGGCCTACCCTGCTTCGCTGAGCGATGCGAACCGCTCGCGATAGCTGAGCGGCGGCACGCCGAAGCGGCGGACGAATGCACGTCTTAAGTTCTGCTCGGTGCCGAAGCCGCAATCGGTGGCGATGCGCTTCATAGGCCGGCGCGTCTGCGCGAGCGAACGCGCGGCCGCTTCCAGCCGCAGAGCCTCGACGGATTTGGCGGGCGTGCGCCCCATCGCATCGACATAGCGCCGCGCAAAGGTGCGCGGCGACATGCGGGCACGCTCGGCAAGCCGCTCGACCGAGAGATCGTCGCGCAAATTCGTCACCATCCACGCATGCAACGCATCGAATTCGCCGCTCGCGCATTGCTGCGCATCGAGCGTCGCGCTGAACTGCGACTGCCCGCCCGGGCGCTTCATGAAGACGACGAGCCGGCGCGCCGCCTGCATGGCCACGGCATGGCCGACGTCCTCTTCAATCAGCGCGAGCGCGAGATCGATGCCGGCGGTCACGCCCGCCGAAGTCCATACGGCTCGGCCATCGCGCACGTCGCGAACGAAGATCGGATCGGCATCGACTTCAATGGCCGGAAAGCGTCGCGCGAGTTCATCGGCACTGCGCCAATGCGTCGTCGCGCGGCGGCCTTGGAGCAAGCCAGCGGCGGCCAAATAAAACGCGCCGACACAGACGGAGCACACCCGCCGCACGCGTGGCGCCGCACGCTCGAGCCACTTCACGAGCTGCGCATCGAGCACCATCTGATCGGCCGCGAACGTCCCGGCGACGATGATCGTATCGATCGGTTCATTGTCCAGCGCATCGAGCCGCTCGACGACGACCGGCAGGCCGACGTGCGTCTCTAGCGTGCCGCCTTCGATCGACGCGACCCGCGTTCGATAGGCGAGCGCTTCGTCGCCGACGCTTTTGCGCGCTTGACGCATCTCCAGCTCGGCCCGCCAAAACGCTTCGAGCGGACCGCATGCGTCGAGCAACACGAGATGCGGCGCAACGGCGAATACGATCTGGCGAACGGTAGGGGGGCTGGGCGCAATCATTGAGCAATCCTAATTAACTCGGCCAATCCCTTCGGCGGCCTTAAGAGAGGCTGGCTGCGGCGGCAGAGCCGGCTCGCGAACGAGACCACGCATAGGCGAGCGTCGCGCATGCCGCCAACGCCAGCGCCGGGAAAATCGAAGCGCTGACGACCGCCCAGCCGAACCGCGCGAGCAACTGGCCGGCCGTCAGCGAGGCCATCGCGGTGCAGGCGAACGTGGTGAACTCGCTCGTCGCCTGCGTCTTGGCCCGTTCGCTCGCGCGGTACGACTGCGCGAGTAGTGTCGTACCGCCGACGAACATGAAATTCCAACCGATGCCAAGGCAAGCCAGCGCCGCGTAAAAATGCGGCAAGTCCGTGGCCGATAACGCTATCGCGCCACATGCCGCCGACAGTGCGATGCCCACGCCCACGATGCGCAACACGCCCAAGCGGGCGATCAAGCGCGCCGCGAAGAACGAAGGCGCATACATGCCGACGAGATGCCATTGGATGATGCGAGCACCATCGCCGATCGAATGGCCGCACGCAACAGCGGCAATCGGCGTGGCCGTCATCACGAACATCATGACCATGTAGCCGAGTGCGTTGTTGGCTAACGCCGCCAAGAAAATCGGCTGCCTGACGATCTGCATCAGCGGTCGGGCGCTTGCGTCGTCGGCGCGCGTCGGTGCAGCCGTCGCCGCCGGTGTCGCGGCGGACGTCTGCGCGTTGCTATAGCCGAAGAGCACGAGCGCCATGGATGCGAGCCCGAGCACCGTCACGAGCGCATACGAGCCCGCGAACGTGATCGGCGCCAGCCAGTCGCGGCTCCATGCGGCGAGCGCGGGCCCGAGCACGGCGGCCACGACGCCGCCCGTGAGCACCGTCGAGATCGCTCGGCTTTTTGCGTGCGCGTCGACCGCGTCGGCGGCAGCGAGGCGGTAGTACTGTGCGAACGCTTGAAAGACGCCCACGGTGGCCGTCCCGCAGCAAAACAGCCAAAAACTGTGGATGAAGATCGCGTGGACGGAGATCGCCCCGCCCGCTGCCCCGACGGCCGCGCCGAGCGCGAAACCGGCACGACGGCCGATGCGGGCCATCAGGAACGACGCGAAGATCGTCGTCAGTGCGGCGGCAACCGTGATGAGCGAGAACGGCAGCGTCGCGAGCGCTTTGTCGTCGGCGAGCGTGTAGCCGACGAGCCCTGTCAGCGTGAGATCGATCGAGACGGACGACGTGTAAAGCGCCTGGCAGAACGCCAAGACGCGCGCGTTACGGCGGCCGGCGCGCTCGCCGCCGAGTTCGGGGGTTGCAAAAGCGTGCATCGAAGACCCTATGCATGAGGAGGACAGCCGTTATCCTCCCCCGGCCCGGATTGGCAGAATTGCCAATGATGCATCAATTTCTGCCAACCCGATAGGCTCGGTACCGCGCCGCTCCGGATGGCCTCTGCCTTCCGCCCTTCGCTATTTACGAAAGGTGATGCCCTGATCGATCGTGCCGTACATCGTGATGCCGCTGCCGTCGCTCGTCTTTGGCGTCGAACCGCCGCCCGGCGCACATCCGGCGCATATCCATACGGCCAAAGCGACCACCCACCACGCTTTCATTCGCGCCCTCGCTGAAAACCGCTTAATTCGGCATTCTAGCGCCCCGCCAGCCGCCCTTAACGTCAATGCGACGCCGCCCGAGCATTCGACATTTCATGTGGCGCGGAAGCATCGAATGCATCGGGCGATTACAGTAGTGCCCCAGTACCCGACAAACGACGAACCGAGGCAACGCCATGGCCGCTTTCCCCTCCGATTCAGAGCGCGATGCCGCCCATTTCCCGGGCCTTTCACGCATCGGCGCACTCCTCGCCGATCCGGGGCGCGCGGCCATGTTGTGGTCGCTGATGGATGGCCGTGCAAGGCCCGCCGGAGAATTGACGCTGATCGCGGGGATTTCCCCGTCGGCGGCAAGCGGCCATCTCGCCAAGCTCGCCGAGAGCGGGTTGCTGGCACTGGAGGTTCGCGGACGACACCGTTACTACCGGATCGCTACAGCCGAGATCGCCACCGCAATCGAAGCGCTCGCGCACCTCGCGCAAGCGAGCGCGCCCGCGCGGTCCACACCCGTCGCGGCGCGCACCGTGCCGATCGACATGCGCTACGCACGTACATGCTACGACCACATGGCCGGCGAGCTAGCCGTGCGCGTGTTCGATCATCTGCTTGCGCGCGGATGGCTCGTCGATGAAGGCGGCAATATCGACGCGACCGATGAAGGCGCCGCTGTACTCGGGGGCTGGAGCATCGACGTGAGCGCGCAGCGCTCGCGCAAACGCCGCTTCGCGTGCACCTGCTTGGATTGGAGCGAGCGTCGCGCTCACCTCGGCGGCGCACTGGGCGCGGCCCTGCTCGATCACTGGACCGAACACCGCTGGGTCGAACATGCCGAGAAACCACGCGTGTTGCGCATTACGCCGGCCGGGCGGGAACAGTTCGACGCGCTGCTTGCCGCGTGAACGGAAACGTTTCTGATATTTTTCGTTACAGACCGGAACGCCCGGCTACAAAACAGAGCGGATGGATACACGCGGTAGCGCTAGAGTGTTCTAACGGACGTCGATACGATCCGGCACCAAAACGAGAGCACCATGACCACCGCCTCCGCTTCCCCGCTCATGACTTTTCGGCGCGTCGCCGGCTATGCCGTGCTCGCGCTCGCGCCACTGACGTTCGCGGCACGGGCCGCTTTCGCTCAAACGGCGCCGTACCCGGACAATGCCGCCACGGCGGAAGCGCCCGCCATGGAAGCGCCCGCAGCGCAATCAGCCGCGCCTGGCCGAGCAGATCCGCCTGGACGCGTCGCCCGCTTGAACTACATGGCCGGCACGGTGACGACCGAGCCGGCCGGCGCCAATGACTGGTCGTATGCCGCCGTCAATCGTCCGCTGACGACGGGCGACCAACTCTGGAACGACGCTAACGCTCGCTCGGAGCTGCACATCGGCTCGACGGCGGTGCGGCTGGGCTCGTCGACGAGCCTCGACGTCATGAACCTGGACGACACGAACGCGCAACTGAAGGTCGCGCAAGGCACGCTGTCCACGCGCGTACGATCGGTGCCGAGCGGCACGTCTTATGAAATCGATACGCCCAATGCCGCGCTTGCCGTGACCCGCCCCGGCGATTATCGGGTCGACGTCGCACCCGACGGCAGCACCACAACGGTGACCGTCCGCAGCGGTGCACTCACGGCCTATGGCGACAACGGCCAAGTACCGCTCGAGGCAGGACAACGGATCACGTTCTCGGGAACAAGCTTGCAAGAGGCGTCCAGCGCGCAGGCGCCGGCGCCCGATGCGTTCGACGCGTGGGCCGCCAATCGCGATACCACTGAAGACCGATCGGTCTCCGCCCGCTACGTGTCGCGCGATATGCCGGGCTATGAAGATCTCGATGCGAACGGAAGCTGGAGTAACGATCCGCAGTACGGCGCGATCTGGGTGCCGAACCGAGAGCCGGCCGGCTGGGCGCCTTACCATGACGGCCACTGGGCGTGGGTCGCACCGTGGGGCTGGACTTGGGTCGACGATGCGCCGTGGGGATTCGCGCCTTACCACTATGGACGTTGGGCGTACGTGAGCGACTCCTGGGCCTGGGTGCCGGGGCCGCTCATCGCCAGCGCGCCGCCTGTCTACGCGCCAGCGCTCGTCGCCTTCGTCGGCGGGGGCGGCGGCGGATTCAGCTGGGGGGTGAGCCTGTCGATCGGCGGCGCCGCAACGCCTGGGCTCGCGTGGTTCCCGCTCGGCCCCGGGGAAGTCTGGCACCCGGGATGGGGCGGCTGGAGTCCGCAATACTATCAGCGCGTGAATCAGACGGTGATCGTCAACAACAACGTGACCAACATCACCAATATCACCAACATCCATAACACGTACATCAACTACCATGCGCCGGGCGCCTTGACGGCGGTGCCGGCAACTGCATTCGTGCACGGCCAACCGGTCGCGCACTTCGCGCAGCACGTCGATCCGCGGCAATGGAAGAACGTTCGTTTCAACCCCGGCTCGGCAGGTGTCGCGCCGGTGCGGCAGAGCTTCTCGTCGGGCCTGCGTCCGGCGGCCAATCATCCGCCGCAGACGCTCGCGGCACGGCCCGTGATCGCCACGCGTGCGCCGGCCACGCCCGCCGTCGATCGCGATCCGTTGGCAGCGCACCTCGCGCAATCGGGCGGTAAGGTTCCGGGCGCCGGCGCACCTGTCGTTCGGCCCGCCTCGCCGGGCGCACTGGCCGGTCGTGCGCCACAGATGAACCCACATGAGGTGCGGGTGGTGGACACGCACTCGCCTCTTGTGACACCGACACACGGCCCCGCGAACACCACACAGCGGGTTGCACAGCCCGGAATGCAGACGCAACCGGGTGCTCAGCCGCGCCCGGAAGCGGCGGCGGGCCAGCCGCCGCACGCGCCCGCTGCCATGGAGCATGCGCCTGCCGCGATGGAACGGGCTCAGCCGAACAATGGCGTGCCGCGTCCGCCGGCCATGAGCAATCCGGCGCAGCGCGGCATCGAGGCCGGGGCGCGGCCGGCACCGGCGTGGACGCAACCGCACGCGCCCGTGACACAGCAGCATCTGCCGACGAACGAGCAGCGTATGCAGCCGCAGCCACGTGTCGAGCAGGCGCAAGCACAGCATCGCCTCGAACAACCGCAACCCCGGCCGCCGGCCCAGGCGCAGCCCCACGTCGAGCAGCCGCGCGCGCAGCCGCAGCCGCATTACGAGCAGCCGCGCGCGCAACCGCAGCCTCATTACGAGCAACCGCGCCCGCAACCGCAGCCTCATTACGAGCAACCGCGCCCGCAACCGCAGCCTCATTACGAGCAACCGCGTCCGCAACCGCAGCCTCAATACGAGCAACCGCGTCCGCAACCGCAGCCTCAACCGCAACCCCAACCCCAACCACGCTTCGAACAGCCGCACCCGCAGCCCCAACCTAGGCCGGAGCCCGCACCGCAGCCGCACCCGCAGCATGAGCAACAACACGCGGCGCAGCCGCCGCACGCCGGCCCCGAACATCGTCGGGGCTGATTGGGAAAGCGCCGATCAACAAAAAAGCCCGCGATCCGAGGCACGCGGCGCGCCAAGGTCGGAGGATGTCCGACCTGGCGCGCGGCGTACCCGGTATCACGGGCTTTACCGTTTAGCTCGTGGGGGAAACGCGTCCGCGCGCCGTCGCGCTTAAACAGCCATCGGAGCCGTCAGCGGCTCATGATGCCGATAGCCGGCGAGCGAAAAATCGGACGGCTCAACGCGTTCTAGCCACTCCGGCGCGTACACACCGGTGTCCGCATAAGCCGGCACGCGATCGGCGATGACGAGCCGCGGGCTTTCGTACGGCTCGCGCTCGAGTTGCCGCTTGAGCATATCGACCTGGTTCTCGTAGATGTGCGCGTCGCCAATGAAGTACGTGAACCAGCGCGGCTCGTAGCCCGTCAACCGCCCGACGAGCGACAGCAGCGCCGCGCCCTCGACCAGATTGAACGGCGTGCCGAGCCCGACGTCGTTGCTGCGGATGTACAGGCACAGCGAGATCTCGCGCTTTGCGACGTTCGGCAGAAATTGATAGAGCAAGTGGCAAGCGGGCAGCGCGATCTGATCGAGCAAAGCCGGATTCCAGCCGTGAAAGAGAATGCGGCGGTCGGCGGGATTGCTCATGATCGTGTCGAGGCACTGTCGCAATTGATCGATGGCCTTATAGAGCAGCACCTTTTGCACGCTTTCTTCCTCGAACTGCGTGACGATACGGTAGCCGCGCGCGGTTGCGTCGGCCACGCGTTCCTGCTCGGACACATCGATCACCTTGTATCCGGGCCATTTGCGCCATTGCACACCGTAGACGTCGCCAAGATCGTCCGTCCCCTCCCGATAGGGATTGGCGAGCCATTGCGCATTGTCGTTCGCGTTCGCATCCCAAACCTTGCACCCCAGCGCGCGGAAGTCGGCCGCGCTGCGCGAAGCTCGCAGAAATCCGATCATCTCGCCGATCGCCGATTTAAACGCGAGCTTCTTCGTCGTAACGGCGGGAAAGCCTTGTTGGAGATCGAAGCGCATCATCGCGCCCGGCATGGTGATCGTGCGAAAGCCGGTGCGGTTCTCTTGCCAACTGCCCGTCTCGAGAATGGTGCGGACAAGGTCGAGGTACTGTTTCATGCGCTTGGATCCTTCGGCTCGTGCGGCTCGTGCTCGTGGCGCGCGGCCGGCGTCGCGCCGCGCAAAGCGCGATTTTACCAAGCAGCCGGGTTTCCGGCCGGCTCACGGGACGAGCCGACATCCGCGCGGACGGGTGGCATGAGGCGAAGGCATGCCGGCGGCTGAGCGAGCGATCGCGACTAACGCGCCTGGCGGTCGCGTAAAATCGGCGGTTCGCTCTCTCCGCTTCCTGCCATATTTCACTGAACATGACGACACTGACGATCATCGTCGCCCGCGCCCGCAACGGCGTGATCGGCCGCGACAACCAACTGCCGTGGCACTTGCCCGAGGATCTCGGCTTCTTCAAGCGCACGACGATGGGCGCCCCCATCATCATGGGGCGCAAGACACACGAATCGATCGGCCGTCCGCTTCCGGGCCGTCGCAACATCGTCGTCACGCGTGATGCGGCGCGGCGGTTCCAAGGGTGCGAGACAGCGACGAGCATCGCCGAAGCATTGACCCTCGCGGCCAGGGACGGCGCGGCCGAAGCGTTCCTCATCGGCGGCACGCAGCTTTACGCAGAGGGAATCGGGTTCGCGGACAAAATGATCATCACCGAAATCGAGGCCGACGTCGAAGGCGATGCGACGTTTCCCGCGCCCGATCCGGCGCAGTGGGAAGCCGCTTCGCGCGAGCAACATCGGGCGGAAGCGTTCGAATACGCGCGGGTGGTTTATCGGCGTATCGGTTAACGCCGGGCGGGTGCGCGGTTGGGTAAGCACCCACCACCATCCTCGCTAGGGCTGCGACGGCCAACGCACTGTCGAAGGGGACTTGCCGCGCGCGGGGCGCCGACAAGCTAGCCCCGCCGCGTCACTGCAACTTACTGCCCAGCGATCGTCATCCTTTCGATCAGCACCGAGCCCGTCTGCTTCGTTCCCCTCACGATCGAATCGGCACCGATCGCGACGATGTGATGGAACATTTCCTGCAACGTCCCGGCGATGGTGATTTCTTCGACGGGAAATTGAATCTCGCCGTTTTCCACCCAGTACCCTGACGCCCCACGCGAATAATCGCCGGTCACGTAGTTCACGCCCTGCCCCATCAGCTCGGTCAACAAGAGCCCCGTCCCAAGCTTCTTGAGCATCGCCTTGAAATCGTCCTCGGGACGCGTCTCGCTGCTCGTCAGCGTGAGATTGTGCGAGCCGCCCGCATTGCCCGTCGTCTGCATCCCAAGCTTGCGCGCCGAATAGGTCGACAGAAAGTAACCCTCGACCACGCCGTCCTTCACGACCGAACGCTGCTTCGTGCGCACGCCTTCCTCGTCGAACGGCGCACTGCCCATGGCACGCGCGACGTGCGGATCCTCGACGATCTGAACATGCGGCGCGAAGACGCGGTTGCCGAGGCTGTCGACGAGAAACGTCGTCTTGCGATAGAGCGCCCCACCGCTCGTCGCTTGCACGAACGCGCCGAGCAAGCCGGCCGCGAGCGGCGCTTCGAACAGCACCGGCACCTTGCGCGTATCGAGCCGGCGTGCCCCGAGGCGCGCGAGCGCGCGCTCGGCGGCATAACGGCCGATCGCCTCCGGATCGGCCAACGCCTGCGCGCTACGCTTGGACGAATACCAATCGTCGCGCTGCATGTTGCGGCCGCTGCCGGCAATCGGCGCACATGCCACATAGTGACGCGAATACGGATAGCCGGCCAAGAAGCCGCGCGTCGTCGCAAGCACGAACTGCGAATGCTGCGCCGAAACGCTCGCGCCTTCGGAATTGCGGATTTGCGGATCGGTGGCGAAGGCGGCGTCCTCGGCGCGGCGAGCAATCTCGACAGCTTCGTCGGCCGACAAGTGCCACGGGTGATACAAATCGAGATCGCGCGGGTCCGTTTCCAGTAGCTCGACTTCGGCGAGCCCCGCGCAATCGTCCTCGGCCGTGAAGCGCGCGATGTTGTAAGCGGCCGCCACCGTATCGCGCAGCGCCTCTTTCGAGAAATCCGACGTGCTTGCGTTGCCGCGCTTCGCGCCAATAAAGACGGTCACGCCGACCATCTTGTCGCGGTTGTGCTCGATCGTCTCGACCTCGCCGCGCCGCACCGACACCGAGAGCCCGTCGCCTTCGGAAATTTCCGTGGCGGCGTCGGTGGCGCCCAGCGACTTCGCGTGCTTAAGAATGTCGGACGCGATTTCCTTCAGTTCGTCTTGCGTGTGCGGGAAAAAGCGTTGTGAGGTTTGCGTATCCGCTGCCATCGTCTGTGCCGTCCGGTGAAGAGCTTGAAGAGCTGTCTATTGAACACGGCTCGGGCCGCCGTCGCCGGCGGATCCGCCACGTGGCGCATGCCCGATCGTTCGCATCCCCGCGATCATAGCAAGGCTTGGGCGGCGGATGGTCACGAGTGCGAGCGAATCGGCACGAAACGGCCTCGTTACGGGCGGGGCCCTAGGAGCGGCGCACGCTACAATATCGCCCATGACACGTAAAACCCGCATCCAACCGATCGAGCGCGACGATTCGCCCGATCCCGAAACCGACGAACGCCCCAGTAAATCGCAGCTCAAGCGCGAAATGCATGAGCTGCAGACTTTAGGCGTCGATCTCGTCGAGCTGCCGAAAGACGCCCTTAAACGCATGCCGATGCCCGAAAAGCTGGCCGACGCCGTGCGCGATGCGCGTCGCATCACCGATCATGAAGGCAAACGCCGGCAGGTCCAATACATCGGACGCGTGATGCGCTCGCTGGCGGAAGACGAAATCGCCGCGCTGCGCACGGCGCTCGACACGCACCGCGGCGTAAACAAGGCCGAAACCGCGCGACTGCATTGGATCGAACAGACGCGCGAGCGATTGATCGCCGACGACGACGCTTTCACGGCGTTCTTGCGTGACCACCCGGCCGCCGATGCGCAGGAAGGCCGCACGCTGATCCGCAATGCACGCAAGGAAGCGCAGCAAGGCAAGCCGCCGCGCTACTTCCGCGAGCTGTTCCAATGGATCAAAACCGCGAGCGGCGGCGCAGGCAACGGCCCGGATGAAGATTCGACGGAAGACGACGATGACCAAACCGACGCGTAGCCACCCCGACGAGATCGTGATCGGTCTCGTGTCGATCAGCGATCGCGCCTCGAGCGGCGTCTATGAAGACAAGGGCCTGCCCGCGCTGCAAGCGTGGCTCGGCCAGGCGTTGATATCGCCTTGGCGCGTGGAGACGCGCCTCATTGCCGACGAGCCCGAGCGCATTTCAGCCACGCTGATTGAACTGGTGGATACGCTGGGCTGCGACCTCGTGCTGACAACAGGCGGCACCGGCCCGGCCCGGCGCGATGTCACGCCCGAGGCGACGCTCGCGGTGGCGACGAAGCAAATGCCCGGGTTCGGCGAACAAATGCGGCAGATCAGCCTGAATTTCGTGCCGACGGCGATCCTCTCACGCCAAGTCGCCGTGATTCGTGAGACGGCCGAACACGCGGCGTTGATCGTCAATCTGCCGGGCCAGCCGAAATCGATACAGGAAACGCTGGAAGGGCTGCGGGACGAAAAGGGCGCCATGAAGGTACCCGGCATTTTCGCCGCGGTGCCCTATTGCATCGACTTGATCGGCGGGCCGTACGTGACCACGAACGAGAATGTCGTCGCGGCTTTCCGGCCGAAGAGCGCCCGGCGTGCGGCCCAATAGCGCCGTCGCGCGCCACCCGGCGCTTCCCGCTCGTTAGCTTCCTTCGACAGGCGCCGAACTCGACGCAATGAGGAAATGCTGGCGGTAGTACTTCAGTTCGTCGATCGACTCATGGATGTCGGCCAGCGCCGTATGCATGGCGCGCTTTTGAAAGCCCTTGTAGATGGCCGGCTGCCAGCGGCGGCAAAGCTCCTTGAGCGTGCTGACGTCGAGATTGCGGTAATGGAAGAACCGTTCGAGTTCAGGCATCCAGCGCGCCATGAAGCGGCGGTCCTGGCAGATCGAATTGCCGCACATCGGCGACTTGCCGGGCGGCACGAGATTGCCGAGGAACGCGCGGATCTGTTCGGTGGCGTCCGTTTCCGTGACCGTCGACGCGCGCACGCGATCGATCAGCCCCGAGCGGCCGTGCGTGTTCTTGTTCCAATCGTCCATCTTGTCGAGCGTCTCGTCGCTCTGATGGATGGCGAGAACCGGGCCCTCGACCACCTTGTCGAGCGTCGAATTTGTCACCACCACCGCGATTTCGATGATGCGGTCGGTGTCGGGCTCGAGCCCCGTCATCTCCATATCGAGCCAAACGAGGTTCATCTCGCTGCGCGCGAGCGTCGGCTCGCCGACGGGTTCGAGTAAGTCAGTCATGAAGGCAATCCATTGATGGGTGCTAGTAGTGCAAGCGGTGCAAACAGTGCTAATAGTGCGAACGGCGCTATGGGTGCGAAAAGAAGCGAATTGGCTTGGCGCGGCCACGGCATGCTCGCCCGGCCCCGCGAAACTTTATAATTCTCGCATAGATAACTTGGACTACCCGATGCCCGCTCTCGACTTCACCATCCTGTTCGCCGTCATGGTGGTCGCGATGGTCGCCACAAAATTGTGGCTAGCCTCGCGACAAATCCGCTTCGTGGCAGCACGCAGAGACGCGGTGCCGCGGCAATTCGCCAAGACGATCCCGCTCGCGGCGCACCAGCGCGCAGCCGATTACACTGTCGTGCGGACGCGCTTGTCGATGCTCGAGATCATCGTCGGCGCCGTCGTGCTGATCGCGCTCACGCTGCTCGGCGGCGTAGAGGCCCTCGATCGCTCGATCGCCGCCTGGCTTGGCGAACCTTGTGCGAGCCAGATCGGACTCGTCGCCGCCGTGGTCATCATCACGAGCGTCATCGATCTGCCGTTCGACTATTACCGCCAGTTCGTCGTTGAAGAACGGTTCGGCTTCAATCGGATGACGCGCGCGATTTTCTTCGCGGATCTCGCCAAGGGCGCCGCGCTGGGTGCGGCGTTCGGGCTTCCGCTCCTGTTCGTGGTGCTATGGCTCATGAGCCGGGCCGGCGGATTATGGTGGCTGTGGGCATGGGTCGTCATCGTCGCGTTCCAGTTGCTCGTGCTCGTGCTGTATCCGACCGTGATTGCGCCGCTGTTCAACAAATTCGAGCCGCTCGCCGACGAAGCGCTCGCCCACCGGATCGAAGCGCTGATGAAACGCTGCGGGTTCGCCGCCAAGGGATTGTTCGTGATGGACGGCAGCCGCCGTTCCGCGCACGGCAACGCCTACTTCACGGGCTTCGGCGCCAGCAAGCGCATCGTCTTTTTCGATACGTTGCTCGCCCGTCTGACGGGTAGCGAAATCGAAGCCGTGCTCGCGCACGAGCTGGGACACTTCAAGCGCCGTCACGTGATCAAGCGCATGGTCGTGACGTTCGCGATCAGCCTGGGCCTGTTCGCGCTGCTCGGCTGGCTGAGCGGGCGCACGTGGTTCTACGAAGGGCTTGGCGTGCGGCCGTCGATGACGGGCAGCAACGACGCGCTCGCGCTCGTGCTCTTCTTTCTGGCGCTGCCGGTGTTCATGTTCTTCGTCACGCCGCTTGGCAGCTTGACTTCACGCAAGCACGAATTCGAGGCCGACGCCTTCGCGGCGAGCCAAACCGACGCACAAGAGCTCGTGAACGCGCTCGTCAAGCTCTACGAAGACAACGCGTCCACCTTGACGCCCGACCCCGTCTACACGGCCTTTTACTACTCGCACCCGCCCGCATCGCAGCGGATCGAACGGCTGCTGCGGCACGCATGAGCGCGCGTCCCGCCAAATCCGGCAAGCGCGCCGGCGCCGCGCGCTCGCACGGGCTCGTCATCGCCGCCCACGGGCGCCATTACCTCGTTGCGCCCGAGCACGAACCGCATACGCTGCTGCAATGCTTCCCGCGGGGCAAGAAAAGCGAGGTGGCCGTGGGCGATCGCGTCGTCTACGAGCCGACGTCGGCGGATCAAGGCGTCATCGTCGAAATCGGCGAGCGGCGCAACTTGCTCTATCGTTCCGATCAATTCAAATCGAAGCTGTTCGCGGCCAACCTCGATCAATTGCTGATCGTGCTGGCCACCGAGCCGCATTTCAGCGCAGACCTGCTCGGCCGAGCGCTCGTCGCCGCCGAGGCCAATGAACTCGCGCCGTTGATCGTCCTGAACAAGACCGACGTGACGGCCGCGCTGCCTGCCGCGCGCGAACGTCTGGCGGGCTACCGCGAACTCGGCTACGACGTACTCGAGCTGTCGATCAAAGCGCGCCCGGACGAAGCGCGCTCGGCGCTCACGGAACGGTTGCAGGGTCATGCGACGCTGCTGCTCGGCCAATCGGGAATGGGCAAGTCGACGCTCGTGAATCTCATCGTGCCCGACGCCGACGTCGCCACCCGGGAAATTTCGACCGCACTGAACAGCGGCCGACATACGACGACATTCACGCGCCTGTATCCGCTGCCCGACGGCGGCGCGTTGATCGATTCGCCCGGATTTCAGGAATTCGGCCTGCACCATTTGACCGAAGGCCGTCTCGAGCGGGCATTTCCCGAGTTTCGGCCACTGCTCCCTCACTGCCGGTTCTACAATTGCCATCATCTGCACGAGCCGGGCTGTGCGATTCTCGAAGCGCTGGCCGAGGGCCGTGTCGCGCGCGAGCGGCACGCGCTTTATGCTCAGCTCGTGCACGAGACCAATCAGATCGTCAGATAACGACACAAGATCCACTCGACGAGTGCACGCCCATGCTGAAGCTGACCCACGCACCGAACCCCGTCATCGGGCAGCACTGGGTGAATGTGCTGGCCGCGGCGGGCATCGAGTGCGAACTGCATAACCGGTACTTGAACGGTGCGCTCGGCGAAATCCCGGCCGATCAGTGCGCGCCGGAGCTTTGGCTCGTCGACGATCGCGACGAGGCGCTGGCGAAACGGATTCTAGCGGCCGCGCAAAGCGGGCCGCCGCCGGGCACCGCGCCGTGGACATGCGGCGCCTGTGGCGAAACGTTGGAGGCGCAATTTACGGCCTGCTGGCGCTGCGGCGCTTGGCGCGGCGAGACGGACTGAGCCGGCTTCGTGTTTCCGAGAAATCGGCGACCGGCGGCTGTTGGCCTGTCAGCTGACCCAAACGGCAATGGTCAGCATGAGCAGCAAGATCATCCAAAGGATGACAGCGCGCCATACGAGGCCGACCGCCGACTGCAGGGTGCGTGGCGTGCAATCGTCGCCGACGGTCAGCGGCCCGCTGTCGGACGCGCCGAGCACATCGAGGCCCGAGGGTTCGGCCAGCGGGCCGGCTAGACGTGCGCCGAGTGCCCCGCTACCGGCGGCCAGCAAGACACCGTCGTTGGCATCGGGCCATTGGCGCGTGTGATTGCGCCAAGCGTAGATCGCATCCTCGAAGTTGCCGACGATTGCAAACCCGAGCGCCGTCAACCGCGCGGGTGCCCAGTCGATAACGAAGAACGCCCTACGCGCGAACGTGCCGAAATCGGCGGTGCGCTCGCGGGCGGGCTCGCTCCAACTGCGCGCGAGATATTCGCAGATCCGATAAAGCACCGCGCCGGCAGGGCCGATCGGCACGAGAAACCAAAAAAACACGCCGAACACATGACGATGCGACGCGACGACGGCGTGGATCAGCGTATGCCGGACGATCTCGCCGACGGGCATATCCATCGTATCCATCCCGGTCCACTCATTGAGGATTTCACGCGCGCGCGGGACGTCGTCATTATTCAACGCGAGATGAATGTCGGTGAAGTAATGGCTGAACTGGCGAAAACCGAGCGTGAAATAAACGATGACGACGTTCCAGAGGAACGCCAGCGCGAAACTGATTCGGTAAAGGACGTAATAGATGACCGCGACTGCGAGCGTCCACGGCAGCACGACGACGAGCCAGGCGAGCATGCCGTGTTTTCTCTTGCCCGCATCGAAACCTTGCGCAGCCGATTCCGCGTGGTACTGAAGCAGCGCGAAGACCGGGTTGCTCTGCGAGAGCGCGCGCAGCTGTTCGATGACAAGGGCCAACAATACGGAGAAAAAGGTCATGCGAGGGGCCGTGGCAATTCGAGTTTGTTCGTATGTCGCGTAACGATAGCACAGGGCGCCATACCAGAATGCGGTCGCCTCGCCTAGGCACACCGCGGTCCGGCGTGCGTGTTATCGATTCATGCCGCCAAAAAGCGATAGAAATTGCGCAACATACCCGCTGTTGCGCCCCAGATGAAATATTGGCCACCTGCGCCCGGGCGTGGAAACGGCATGGCGAAAAAGCGACGCTCGCCCTCTTCCCAACGCAGCAACCGCACTTCGTGATTGCCGGGATTCATCAGAAAGGGAAGCGGCACCTCAAAAATCTCCGCCACTTCGAGCGTATCGGCGTGCACCGTGAACGGCAAATGAACGAGACCGACAATCGGCGTCACGCGAAAACCGGTGCCCGTTAGATAGTCGGGTAGCGCGCCAAGTACCTCCACGCGTTCGGGAGCCAGGGCCACCTCCTCTTGCGCTTCGCGTAGCGCCGTTGCCGTCGCGTCGCGGTCGAAGGCCTCGCGCCGGCCGCCCGGGAAGCTGATTTGGCCCGCGTGATCGCTCAAGTGATCGGCGCGCTGCGTCAGCAGCACCGAGAGCCCCGCCTCGCGCACGACGAGCGGGACGAGCACCGCGGCCGCGCGAGGATCACCGGGGCCGGCGAAGGTCTCGAACGGCTCCGGCGCCCAGGCCAAGCGCTGGGCGAAACGCTCGCGCAGGCCGGCCGGCGTTAGCCGATAGGTGGCGACGCGGGGTAGGTCCGCACCGGTGGTTTCGATCGGTAGTACTTCGGGTTCGAAGACAGGACGAATCAATGCAACGCTCGTAAGGTCATGGACGGATACCCGTCATTGTGACTCGGCAAGCCACAAAGAAAAAAGCACCCGAAGCAAGTGCTCCGGGTGCTTTTTCTCTTACTGCCTTCACGCTTAGGAAGCCGTGCGGTCCTTGAAGACCAACTTTTCCTTGATACGTGCCGACTTGCCCGAACGCTCGCGCAGGTAGTACAGCTTCGCGCGACGCACGTCGCCGCGACGCTTCACGACGATGCTGGCCAGCAACGGCGAGTACGTTTGGAACGTACGCTCGACGCCTTCGCCCGACGAGATCTTACGGACGATGAACGACGAGTTCAGGCCGCGGTTACGCTTGGCGATCACCACGCCCTCGTAGGCCTGGACGCGCTTGCGCGTACCTTCGACCACGTTCACGTTGACGATCACCGTGTCGCCTGGGGCGAATTCGGGGATCGTCTTGCCGGCGAGCGAGCGCTCGATTTCTTCCTGCTCGAGTTTTGCAATCAGATTCATCACTGACTCCTTGTGCCATCTTGTCGGCGTTATGCCTGCCGTACGCCGAATCGGCGAGTTGGGCTCGGCCCCGATAGAGGATGGGTTCACATCTGACGCCGCTTACGCGGCGCCGCCTGCGCCCTGCGCGCGGACCGAAGACCGTTCAGGACTCCGATGCCGCTTTCGCAAGGCTTGCGAGCCATGCTTCGTCAGCACGACTCAACATCTTGCTCCGCCGCGCGCGCCCGATCAGGTCGGGCCGCTTGGCGAGGGTGTTTCTGAGCGCTTCTTTGCGCCGCCATTGCTCGATTTCCGCGTGATGACCGCCGAGCAGCACGTCGGGCACACGCATGCCCTCGTATTCCTCCGGGCGCGTGTAATGCGGGCAATCGAGCAACCCGTCCACGAAGCTGTCCTGCACTGCCGACTGGGCATCGCCCAGCACGCCCGGCAACTGCCGCACGACCGCGTCCATCAACGCCATGGCGGGCAATTCCCCACCGGACAGGACGAAATCGCCAAGACTCACTTCCTCGTCGACACAGCGCTCGATGAGACGTTGATCGATCGCTTCGTATCGCCCGCAGAGTAAAACAAGCCCGGGCTCGCTCGCGAAGCGCATCACGCGCTCGTGATCGAGCGGCGCACCTTGGGGCGACATCATCACGACACGCGCCCCGCTCACGCCTTGGGCTTCCTGCGCTGCTTTCGCGGCTCCGATGGCCGCCTCGAGCGGCTTGGCCAGCATCACCATGCCGGGGCCGCCGCCGTATGGCCGATCGTCGACGGTGCGGTAATTGTCCGTCGTGAAATCGCGTGGATTCCACGTTCTCAAGCCGAACCGCCCCTGCTTCGCCGCTCGACTCGTGATGCCCCACTCGGTGACCGCGCGGAACATCTCGGGAAAGAGCGAGATGACATCGAACTGCATCGCGCGCTCCCTGATGTGGACCCTGCTCAGTAATCGGCTTCCCAATCGACGACAATGCGTTTCGCCGTCTGGTCCACCGATTTCACATACACCCCGACGAACGGGATCAATCGCTCGCCGGTAACCGGCTGCCCGTCCTTGCCTTGCGACGGATACTCGATGCGAAGCACCGAGTGAGCGCCGTTGTCGATGAGATCGACGACCGCGCCGAGTGCAACACCCGCCTCGCTGACCACTTCGAGGCCGATCAAGTCGACCCAGTAGAATTCGTCAGCTTCCAGCACGGGGAAATCACTGCGACGCACATGCACGCGCCAACCGCGCAACGCGAGCGCCTGATCGCGATCGCCTGCGCCATTCAGCTGCGCGACGATACTGTCGCTATGCGCTTTCGCCGCGACGACAGGCGCTGATTTGATCTCGCGCCCTTTGACTAGCCACCAGCATTTGGCGCTTGTCAAAGCGTCGCCACCTTGCTTCGCGCCGGCGTGCGCGGCGACCTTGACCCAACCTTTCAGGCCGTAAGCGTCGACGATGGCGCCAACTTCCACGGAATCGTCCGGCAACGCCTCGACCGCTTCGATGCCCGATGCTTGCGCGGTGGCTGCATGGGCGGCATTGCGCTCGACCGGCTTGCGCGCGAACGCGCCAAACGACACAGGCGCCCGGGAAGCCGCTTTCGCTCGACCCGAGCCACCCGAATCACGAACGGACATCGACAAACCTCACAGTTGCTCCATCACGTGCGACCGTCGACCGACTGATGCTGATTGACAATGCCGGCACGACGCGAAACCGCGAAGTGCACCAGCACGCCGACCGCTGCCGCAAGCGCTATTAAGCAGCCGGTTGCGCCTTTTGCGCTTGCTTCACGAGACGCTCGACCGTCGGCGACAGTTGCGCGCCAACGCCTTGCCAGTACGTCAGACGATCTTGCGCGATGCGCAGCGATTCGCCCTTCGTGGCGACGGGGTTGTAGAAGCCGACGCGCTCGATGAAACGGCCATCGCGACGGTTACGCGAATCGGTAGCGACGATGTTGTAGAACGGGCGCTTCTTCGAGCCGCCACGTGCCAAGCGGATGATGACCATACTGTAATCCTTGAAAACCGGGGGTTCGGAACCACTGAAACGATCGATTATAGCGGGAAACTGAAACCATAACAAACACTTACCCCTTACGCCGTGCGATATGGCCCACCGAAACCACGCCCCGACGGCACGCGCGGGACGTACAATGCGCGCTCGGGCGCCCGCAAAGGCGCTCTTTCACCTAGACGAACTCCCGCATTGCGCCTTGAAGGTCATGTCCACTCGCGTATCTTCCGCTCCCGCACGCTTTCGCTCCAAAACGCTCACCGCCTTGCTCGCCTTTCTGTTTGGCTCCGTTGGCGCCCATCGTTTTTATCTCTATAGCTGGCGCGACCTATTCGGATGGGCCCATGTGATCGGGACCGCCCTCGGTATCCCTGGCGTGCTGCTGCTCATAGCCTCGGAGCGCACGTCGGCGCTCGGGTGGGCGCTCGCCGTGCCAGGTGCCATCTCGGTACTTGCGGCGTTTCTCGCCGCGATTGTCTACGGGCTGCGCCCCGATCAGAAATGGGACGCCCAATTCAACGCCGCGCATACGTCACGAAGCCAATCCGGCTGGGGCGTTGTCTTCGTCGTGATCTTTTCGCTGTTCATCGGTGCGTTGCTGCTGATGACCGGTCTCGCCGTCACGTTTCAGACGTACTTCGAATCGCAAAGCGGTTTGAGTACGTCGCTCTCTCAGTAAGAGTCAAGCTCGGCGCCGAGCGGGCCGTCAGAAAAGCGTCAATTGCGGGTTCGGCGCTTGAGGCGCCGCCGGTTTTTTGAAGTGAGACATGTCGAGGATGCCGTGCCGCCTTGCGTTCAGGCCGAGTCGCTTCACCGCTTTATCGAATCGTTGCCTGAGCAGGTCCGCCCACGCGCCCTCGCCCTTCATGCGGTGCGCGAATGACGAGTCGTAGTCCTTGCCCCCGCGCATGTCTCGCACGCGAGCCATGACGCGCTCTGCCCGCTGGGGGAAATGCGCCGTGAGCCAATCTTTGAAGAGCGGCGCGACTTCCCATGGCAAGCGCAAGACGATGTAGCTTGCGCTGGTCGTACCCGCTGCGGCACACGCTTCCAAGATGCGCTCGAGATCGGGTTCGGTTACGAACGGAATCACGGGCGCAATGCTGACCCCGACGGGAATACCTGCCTCGCTCAGTGTGCGAATCGTACGAAGCCTTCGCATCGGCGTGGCCGCGCGGGGTTCCAGCGTGCGTGCGACCTGCGCATCGAGCGTCGTGATCGTCACCGCAGCCATGACCTGTCCGCGCTCGGCCATGGGGGCGAGCAAATCGATGTCCCGCTCAATCAACGACGACTTCGTAATCGCGGCGAACGGGTGTCCATACTCGTGCAGCACCTCAATGACGCGTCGCGTCAGGCGCAACTCGCGCTCAACGGGCTGATAGGCATCGGTGTTCACCCCTAGCGCGATGGGCTCGGGGGTGTAGCTCTTTTTGGACAGCTCGCGCTGAAGCAACTCGGGGGCATTGACCTTGGCATAGATTCGGCTCTCGAAATCGAGCCCTGGAGACAGCCCGAGGTAGCTGTGCGTCGGACGGGCGAAGCAGTAGATGCAGCCGTGCTCGCAGCCGCGATAGGGATTGAGCGATACGTTGAACGGAATGTCAGGCGACGCGTTACGAGTCAGGATACTACCGGCGCGTTCCTCAAATACGTGGGTCGCTAGATACGGGGGCGCATCGTCTTCGTCACCCGGCAACCAGCCGTCGTCGAACGCTTCTCGCTGATCGCGTTCGTAGCGTCCTTGCAGATTCGTGACCGCGCCGCGCCCTTTGAGCGGCGCAGGCGGAGCAATCGGAAATTCGACGTGGGGCTTGTCCATAATGCGCGCAGGCTCGGCACGGGGGCTTCGCCCGTCTTTCAGTGCGGGAGGTCTGTATGTCCTCTTTGTACTGTACGCATGTACAGTATGTCAAGCACATGAGCCGGCTTGGAATGGAGCGTCGTCCGTGCTGCGTGCGACTGCAGCGCTAGCCGGTGAATGCAGACGCGTTTGAGCCCCGCCAAAGCACAAACCCCCGAGAGCGCAACGGCTGTCGGGGGTTTGGTCTTACTG